>NZ_JBAKHV010000072.1:0-24288 GCF_036906775.1 Micromonospora sp. CPCC 205561
GGCCTCCGACTTCCGCGCGGCGGCCTCGGCCGGGTCGAGCGGCGGCGGCGCCGGCCGGGCGGCCAGCGCCCGCAGGTCGACCCAGCGCCAGGCCGCGAGCACCAGCGCCCCGCCCGCACCGGCCGCCCAGGCCGCGTCGGGCAGCCCGAGCCCGGCGTACGGGGTGAGCACGGCGGCTGCGCCGCCCAGCCCACCGGCGGTGACGCTCCACCGGCGGGCGGACCGCCGCAGCCCGCTCAGCCGCCGGAAGTACCGCGTGCGCTCGTCTGCCACCTCTGCCTCCTCGCCCCCGCCGCTCAGCCGGCGGCCGTGGTGTCCCCGGTGCCGCGTTCCCGGCCCATGCTGGCCCGGATCTCGTCCAGCCGGGCCGCGGCGGCCGGGTCGGCGGCCGGCGCGGCGGGCCGGGTCTGCTCGACCGCCGGTCGCTCCTGCTTGCCGCCGAGCTGCTCGCCGGCCATGCTCGCCCGGATCTGCTCCAGCCGGGACGAGCCGGCCGAGTCGAGGGTCGCCTTCTGGATCTCCAGCATCCGGCCCTCGACGGAGTTGCCGGCCAGCTCGGCGCGGCCCATCGCCGTGGCGTACCGCTGCTCGATCCGGTCGCGCACCTCGTCCAGCGAGGGCGTGTTCGCGGGCGCGGTCAGCGCCGACATCGACTCCAGGGAGCGGGCCACGCTCTCCTGCATCTTGGCCTGCTCCAGCTGGCTGAGCAGCTTGGCGCGCTCGGCGAGCTTCTGCTGGAGGATCATCGAGTTGTTCTCGACCGCGCGGCGGGCCTGGGCGGCGGCACCGAGCGCCTGGTCGTGCAGCGTCTTCAGGTCCTCCGTGGCCTGCTCGGCGGAGACCAGCTGGGTGGCCAGGGTCTGCGCCGACTGCTCGTAGCGGGTGGCCTCGGTCTCGTCGCCCCGGGCGCGGGCCTGGTCGGCGAGGACCAGGGCCTGGCGGGCGTTGGCCTGCAACCGCTCGACCTCGGTCATCTGGCGCGACAGCTTCATCTCCAGCTGCCGCTGGTTGCCGATCACGGCGGCGGCCTGCTGGACGAGCGCCTGGTGCTGGCGCTGAGCCTCCTCGATGGCCTGCTGGATCTGCACCTTCGGATCGGCGTGCTCGTCGATCTTGGAACCGAAGAGCGCCATCAGGTACTTCCAACCCTTGACGAACGGGCTAGCCATCTTCGCGTTGTCCCCTCAGTAGCGTCGCTCCGCCTCGACCGCGCCGGGTGCGCCCGGCCGGCTCCGGCGCGGCAGTGGCTCCATCGTCCCAGCCCGACGCCACCGGGGCATCCGGACCAGCGAGCGAAGCGAGCGCCGACGCCGTCCGCGATCAAGCGTACGCGGCGTGGTCGAGGCCGACCACGTGACGCGAAGAGGGGTGGATCAGGCGGCGCAGACCACGTCGCGCTCGCTGCCCCGGACCCGGGTGCTGCGCAGGGTGGCCTTGAGCGGCGAATCCTGACGGACCTGGACGGCGACCTTGCCGTCGGAGCTGACCTGGTGCACGCCCCGGCCCGCGCTCCTGCGTACGGCCACGGCGGCGTCGACCGGCTCGTCCTGCACGGGCACCAGCACGCCGGGCATCTGCTCGGCGAGGGCGACGGTGTCGCTGACCTCGCGCAGCAGCTCGGACAGGCGCGCCCCGAGCGCGTCGCAGATCGCCGCCAGCAGCTCGCTGGACGGCTCCTTCTGGCCGCGCTCGATCTCGGAGAGGTAGCCGAGGCTGACGTTGGCGGCGGAGGAGACCTCCCGCAGGGTGCGGTGCTGCCCCTGCCGGCGCGCCCGCAGTGCGTCACCGATCACTCGGCGTAGCAGGACCATCCGCACCTCCCCCTGAGGGACACCACTCGCCCACGCGGCCGCCCGGCACTGCGTGCCGGCCCGCTCGCCGGAGCCTTCCCGCAACCGTACCCGCTGCCGGCCCCGGCGACATACCACCCCGGCCCTCGGATCGCGGGAGACCGCTCACCGGCGCCCCGCGCCGGCGGTGTCGATCCGCCCGCCGTCCGTCCCGTCGGCGGCCGGATCGTGGATCCGCTCGGCGAGCAGTCGCAGTGCCTCGATGACCGCGGCGGAGCGCACGTGGTCCCGGCCGCCGTCCAGGTCGAGCCGCCGGACGTCGGTGCCCGACGGCCCGGCCACCGCCACGTAGACCAGCCCGACCGGCTTGTCGTCCTGCGGTTGCGGGCCGGCCACCCCCGTCGTGGCCAGGCCCCAGTCGGCCCCGCAGCGTCGCCGCCCGCCCTCCGCGAGGGCGATCGCCACGTCCGGGTCGACCGGTCCCCGGTCGGCCAGCAGATCCTCCGGTACGCCGGCGAGCTGCGCCTTCAGCTCGGTGGCATAGACCACCAGGCCGCCCCGGTAGACCCCGCTGACCCCCGCGATCTCCACGATCGCCGCCGCCAGCAGGCCGCCCGTGAGCGACTCGACGGTGGCCAGGGTCTCGTGCCGCTCCGAAAGGCTGTGCACCACGCCGGCCGCCGGGCTTCCCACCGGCCGCGATCCCTCAGCGTCCCTCTCCATGACCCGGTTCCTTTCCCCGCCCCGCCGGACCTACTCATCCTCCCGGGCCGGGGCGGGCGCGGGCGGGCTTGCCGGGGGTGTTCAGGCGGCGGGGCGGCGCAGCCGGAGGGCCTGGGCGACGTAGTCGAAGCCGGTGACCACCGTGACGCCGACGGCGGCGGCCATGATCCAGGGGCCGACGGCGGCGAGCGCGTCCGGCATCGGCCACAGATACCAGGTGATGGCCAGGATCTGGAGCGCGGTCTTGATCTTGCCGCCCCGGCTGGCCGCGATCACGCCGTGCCGGATCACCCAGAACCGCAGCCCGGTGATGCCCAGCTCGCGGACGAGGATCACGGTCGTCACCCACCACGGCAACCGGTCGTACCAGCTGAGCAGCAGCAGCGCGGCGCCGGTGAGCGCCTTGTCGGCGATCGGGTCGGCGACCTTGCCCACCGAGGTGACCAGGGCGAACCGGCGGGCGATCCAGCCGTCGACCAGGTCGGTCGCCGAGGCGACGGCGAAGATCAGGCAGGCGACCATCTGCCAGCCGGCGTGGGTCATCGCCGAGATGACGACGGACGCCCCGAAGACCGGCACCAGGGCCAGCCGCAGGGCGGTGAGCGCGTTGGCCGCGTTCAGCACGGGCACCCGGGCCACCACCGGCGCGGGCGTCGGATCCGTCGTCCCGGTCACCGCCGGACCCCGCTCGGGCCCCCGTGGCGTACCCGACACCCCACCACGTGGCTCCCCCGCTCCGTCCGGGCCCGCCGTCACCGTGTTGCGCCGGGCGCAGCCGAGATCATCTCATCCGGGACCGCGACCAGGTCCACCCCTTCGGTGTCCGTGACCGTCGCCCGCACCAGGTCGCCCGGGCGCAGCGCGGCCAGGTCCACCCCGCCGGCGACGGGGGCGACGAGGGTGGTCGAGCCGTCGACCTCGGGGGCCTGGTGGGCCGCCCGCCCCTCGACCACGCCGTCGTCGACCGAGTCGACCAGCACCTCGACCGTGCTGCCCAGGCGCTCCTCGGCGCGCTGGGAGCAGAGCTCGTCGGCGAGCGCGCTGAGCCGGTCGTAGCGGCGCTTCACCGTCGCGGCGGAGACCTTGCCCGAGAGGCCGGCGGCCTCGGTGCCGTCCTCGTCGCTGTAGTCGAAGACGCCGATCGCGTCGAGCCGCGCCTCGCTCAGGAAGCGCACCAGCTCGTCGAAGTCGGCGCGGGTCTCGCCGGGGAAGCCGACGATGAAGTTGCTCCGGGCGCCCGCCGCGGGGGCCAGGGCGCGGGCGCCGGCCAGCAGCTCCAGGAAGCGGTCGGTGGAGCCGAAACGGCGCATCCGGCGCAGCACCGGCTCGCTGGAGTGCTGGAACGACAGGTCGAAGTAGGGCGCCACCCCGGGCGTGGTGGCGATCGCCTCGACCAGGCCGGGCCGGGTCTCGGCCGGCTGGAGGTAGCTCGCCCGCACCCGGACGACGCCGTCGATCGCGGCGAGCTGCGGCAGCAGCTTCTCCAGAGCCCGGGGGTCGCCCAGGTCCTTGCCGTAGGAGGTCGAGTTCTCGCTGACCAGCACCAGCTCGCGTACGCCGGTCTTGGCCAGCCACTCGGCCTCGGCGAGCAGCTCGTCGGGCGTACGGGAGACGAAGGCGCCGCGGAAGGCGGGGATGGCGCAGAACGCGCAGCGCCGGTCGCAGCCGCTGGCGAGCTTGAGCGAGGCGACCGGGCCGGTGTCGAGGCGGCGGCGCAGCACCTGGCGCAGGTGCGCCGGGGTGTGCTCGTCGGTCTCGGTGACGCTCCGCAGCGGGGTGCCGTGGCCGGGCAGTGACACCGCGCTGTCCCGGCGCTCGACCGGCGTGAGCGGCAGCAGCTGGCGCCGGTCGCGCGGGGTGTGCGCGCCGATCCGCTCGCCGGCGACCACCGCGTCCAGTCGGGCGGCGATGTCCGGGTAGTCGTCGAAGCTCAGCACGGCCTGCGCCTCGGGCAGGCTGTCGGCCAGCTCGCGGCCGTACCGCTCGGCCATGCAGCCGGCGGCGACCACCCTGGCGCCGGTGTCGGCGGCGGCCAGCAGGGTCTGGATGGAGTCCTGCTTCGCCTTCTCCACGAAGCCGCACGTGTTCACGACCACCACGTCGGCGCCCTCGCCGTCGGTGGTGACCTGCCAGCCCTCGGCGTGCAGCCGGGCGGCCAGCTCCTCCGAGTCGACCTCGTTGCGGGCGCAGCCCAGGGTCAGCAGGGCGACGCGACGGCCCTCGGCGGAGGACGACGGCTCCAGCCGCGCCGAGCCGGAGTTGTCGGACGACGGCTCGAGGTCGTGGCGCGGCGCCAGACGCGCCGAGCCGGAGTTGTCGGACGACGGCTCGAGGTCGTGGCGCGGCGCCAGACGCGCCGAGCCGGAGTTGTCGGACGACGGCTCGAGGTCGTGGCGCGGCGCCAGACGCGCCGAGCCGGAGTTGTCGGACGACGGCTCGAGGTCGTGGCGCGGCGCCAGACGCGCCGAGCCGGAGTTGTCGGAGGGGGAGGTGGCAGACACCATCCGAGGGTACCGGGCGCGCCGGTGGCGGCCGTCAACGGCGGGCCGCCCGCATCGGCGGGCTCACACTCCCCCGCCGTCGCGAGCCGGCTCAGACCGTCGCGGCGGCGACCCGGACCAGCCGGTCGAGCAGGAAGACCTCCGTGCCGGCCAGGCCGGTCGCGCAGAAGAGCGTCACCTCATCCGCGCCGCTGCGGCCGGGGGCCGCGCCGGCCAGCACCGCGCCCAGGTCGCGCAGGCGCCCGGCGTACGGGGGCAGCGTCGCCAGCATCGGCGGGTCGTACGCGGCGGCCTGGGCCGGCGAGTCGGTGACCAGCAGGTCGGCGGCGTCCAGCAGGTCGGTGCCGAACTCGTGCCGGTCGGCCTGCTTGAAGCCGACCGCGTTGACGTGCGTGCCGGGGGCCAGGTCCGCGGCGTCGAGCACGGGGGTGACGGCGGTGGTGGCGAGCACCACGACGTCGCGGTCCCGGACGGCGGCACGCGCCGAGTCCACCGCCCGCGCCGGTACGCCCAACTCGGCGCGGACCCGGGCGGCGAACGCCTCCCGCCGGGCCGCCGAGCGGCTGTGCACGGTCACCTCCCGCAGCGGGCGGACGGCCGCGGCGGCCCAGACCTGGGTCCACGCCTGCCCGCCCGAGCCGACCACCCCCAGCGTGGCGGCGTCCGGCCGGGCCAGGGCGTCCACCGCGACCGCGCCGAGCCCGCCGGTGCGTCGGGAGCCCAGCTCCGCCCCGACCGCCACCGCCCGGACCGCCCCGGTGCGCCCGTCGTGCAGCACCACCACCTGCTCGCTCGCCGGGTGCCCGAACGTGTCGTACGAGCGGAAGCCGTACCACTCGCCGGTGAGGTGACCGGCGGTGAGCACCAGCCGCCCGCCGGCCAGCGGCGCCGCGGTCCGGGGCGGGGCCACCAGGCGGCCGGTGTGCGCGGCGAGCAGGGCGTCGCGCATCGCGGCCACGGTGGTGGCGGCGTCCAGCGCGGCGGCCACCTCGGGATCGGAGAGGATCAGCGGCATACCTCGATGGTGCAAGTTGAAGCGAGGTTCAGGTCAACCGCCGGTGAACCGGATCACCCGGGGCCTGCCCCGCCGGTGCTAGGGTCGGTCGTGGCGGCCACGGCCGCCCCGGACGAGTGCGGGCGTACCCGGTCAGGCCAAGACGCCCCACGTGACATGCCGACTCGTCCCGGCCCCGGCGGTCCGGGCACTACCGCAGAGGTGACACCGTGGCCTGGCTCGTGCTGGTGATCTCCGGACTCCTCGAAACCGCGTGGGCGATCGCCCTCGACCGCAGTGCCGGCTTCACGCGGCTGGTCCCGTCGCTCGTCTTCGTGGTGACCCTCGTGCTCAGTATGGCCGGCCTGGCGTACGCGCTGCGCGAGATCCCGGTGGGCACCGGCTACGTCGTCTGGGTCGGCATCGGGGCGGTCGGCACCGCCCTGGTCGGGATGTTCGCGCTGGGCGAGCCGGCGAGCCTGCCCCGGATCGCCTCCCTCTTCCTGGTGATCGCCGGCGTCGTCGGGCTCAAGTTCTTCCACTGACCGCCCCCCGCTGGGCGAGGCGTGGCGGACGGCCACAGTGGGTAGAGCCTGCCTGGCACCGAAAGGCTCTCACCCACGGAGGCAGACAATGGCCGACACGCACCCGACCGCCCGTCCGCGCAGCAACGCCGCCCGCGTCTGCACGATCCTCGGCTTCGTCTTCGCGGTCCTGGCGCTCCTGCTCAACCCGCTCATCTTCGGCGTGATCGGGCTGGTCCTGGGCATCGTCGGCGCCGTCCTCGGCGACAAGCCGCTCGGCTGGTACGCCGCCGCCGCGAACGTGGCCGCCATCATCGTCAGCCTGCTGATCATCAGCGCGATCGTCAACAACTGACCCCGCTCCCCCGGCGGAGACCGGGCCCGCCGGCCGTGCCGGCGGGCCCGTCGCGCGTCTGCGCCGGGCTCGGTCGTGGCCCCGGCCGGGTCGCCCGTCGGGATCCGACCACCGGCTCCCGCAGCGCCGGCTGAGGCCTCAGCCCCGGTCGGCGACGATCACCCGGTTGCCGTGGGGGGCGCGGACCACCGCCCCCGCTCGCCGAAGGGCCGCGCCAGCGGGGGCCGGCCGGTCTCACTCATCGCCGCCGCGCAGGCCGACCAGGACCTCCTCCAGCTCGTCCGGCTTGACCAGTACGTCGCGCGCCTTGGAGCCCTCCGAGGGGCCGACCACTCCCCGGGTCTCCATGAGGTCCATCAGCCGCCCCGCCTTGGCGAAGCCGACCCGCAGCTTGCGCTGCAGCATCGAGGTCGAGCCGAACTGCGAGGTGACCACCAGCTCGACCGCCTGCACCAGCAGGTCGAGGTCGTCGCCGATGTCCTCGTCGATCTTCTTCTTGCCGCTGTCGGGCGCGGCGAGCACGTCCGGGCGGAACTCCGGCTCGCGCTGGTCCTTGCAGAACTTCACCACGTCGGCGATCTCGCGCTCGGTCACCCAGGCGCCCTGGATCCGGACCGGCTTCGAGGCGCCCATCGGCAGGAACAGGCCGTCGCCGCGGCCGAGCAGCTTCTCCGCGCCCGGCTGGTCGAGGATGACCCGCGAGTCGGCCAGCGAGGAGGTCGCGAACGCAAGCCGGGACGGCACGTTCGCCTTGATCAGGCCGGTGACCACGTCGACCGACGGGCGCTGGGTGGCCAGGACCAGGTGGATGCCGGCCGCCCGGGCGAGCTGGGTGATCCGGACGACCGAGTCCTCCACGTCGCGCGGGGCGACCATCATCAGGTCGGCCAGCTCGTCCACGATCACCAGCAGGTACGGGTACGGGCGCATCTCCCGCTCGCTGCCCGGCGGGGCCTTGATCTCGCCGTTGCGCACCTTGCGGTTGAAGTCGTCGATGTGCCGGACCCCGTTCGCCGCGAGGTCGTCGTAGCGCATGTCCATCTCGCGTACGACCCACTCCAGCGAGTCGGCCGCCTTCTTGGCGTTGGTCACGATCGGGGTGACCAGGTGCGGGATGCCCTCGTAGCCGGTCATCTCGACCCGCTTCGGGTCGATCAGCAGCAGCCGGACCTCGTCGGGGGTGGCCCGGGTGAGGATCGAGACCAGCAGCGAGTTCAGGCAGGACGACTTGCCCGCGCCGGTCGCGCCGGCGATCAGGATGTGCGGCATCTTGGCGAGGTTGGCCACCACGAAGCCGCCCTCGATGTCCTTGCCGAGCGCCACCACCATCGGGTGGTGGTCGCTGGTGGCCGCCCGCGAGCGCAGCACGTCGCCGAGGGCCACGTTCTCCGGGTCGGTGTTCGGGATCTCCACGCCGACCGCGCTCTTGCCGGGGATCGGGCTGAGGATCCGCACGTCCGGCGACTTCACCGCGTACGCGATGTTGCGGGAGAGCTGGGTGATCCGCTCGACCTTGACGCCCGGGCCCAGCTCGACCTCGTAGCGGGTGACGGTCGGGCCCCGGGTGAAGCCGGTGACGGCGGCGTCCACGCCGAACTGCTCGAAGACGCCGGTGAGCGCGACGATCACCTCGTCGTTCGCCTTGCTGCGGGACTTGGGGGCCGCGCCGCCGCTGAGCATGTTCGCCGGCGGCAGGGTGTAGTCGCCGGCCAGGCCCGTCAACGCGAGCTGCTCGGCCCTGGTCGGGGCGGGCGAGTGCTCCGGCGGCTCGGCCGGCTTGCGGCTGGCCGGAACCCGGCCCGGGGGCTTGCGGGGCAGCACGAGGGTGTCCTGCATGTTCACCCCGTCGAGGTCGTCGTCGAACTCCTCCGGATCCAGCGGCGGCGGGGCGGCCCGCTTCGCCGGGCGCTTGCGCGGGGCCGGCCGGGCGGCCGCCTCGTCCGCCTCCTCGCCGACCGGCACCACCACCCGGGTGCCGAAGAGCAGGCCGAGCCGCTCCGGGACCTTGTTGATCGGGGTCGCGGTGACCACCAGCAGGCCGAAGACCAGCAGCAGGACCAGCAGGGGCACCGCCACCCAGGCGGTGACCGCGCGCTCCATCAGGCTGCCGACGGCGGCGCCGACCAGGCCGCCGGCGAAGTCGCGCTGGCCCGCGTCGCCCGGGTCCTGGCCGATGTGCAGCATCGCCGCGGTGGCGACCAGCATCGAGGTCCAGCCCACCAGGCCCCGGCCGCGATGCTCCGGATCGACGGGCTCGCGCATCAGCCGCCAGGCGCCGATCATCAGCAGCACCGGCACCACGACCGAGATCGCGCCGAGGAAGAGCCGGAAGGTGTCGGCCAGCCGCGCCCCGACCGGGCCGGCGCCGGAGAACCAGAGGGCCACCGCGCTGAGCAGGGCGAGGCCGAAGACGAGCAGTCCCGCGCCGTCGCGGCGCTGCTCCGGGTCGAGCCCCCGGGCCGAGCCGGCCTGCCGGAACGCCCAGCCGACGCCGTGCGCCAGCCCCATCCACAGCCCGCGGACCGCCTGCCCGACGAAGAGCCCACGCGCCGGCCGGGCCGCCGTCCGGCGCCGGGGCGCCGCGCGGGCGTTCTTCTTCGCCGGCTGGCGGGCGCGACTGTTCGTGGTGCCACGCGGCGACGCGCCGCGTCGCCGGCTCGCCTGAGAGGTACGGCCCGCCATAGCATCAACCTAATGGCGTGACCCGGCAGATCGCCGCCTTTCCGGGTCCTGTCCGCGTGTCGCGGCGCGGGCCCGCCGCGTCACGTGATATCTGCCTCAGGAGGGCTGCCCCCATGGCGTCGCCGGGATTCGAGGACGGTCCGGAGGGTCCCCGCACCGGGCACCCGGAGGCGCTGGAACGGCTGACCGGCGAGCTGGTCGCCGCCGTGCTGCGCAGCCGCGGCTACCAGGTGCGGGCCGACGCCGACGGCGACCTGGTCGGTCGCTGGGACGACAGCCTGATCTGGTTCCTGCGCCCCGGCACCGCCGGGGAGCTGCTCCAGGTGCGCACCCTGACCGCGCCGACGTTCCCGATCGAGTACGTGCCGGCGCTGCACGCCTTCTGCAACTCGTGGAACCACGACCGGCTCTGGCCGAAGGCCTTCGTGCACGTCGAGGACGACGGACGGGCGCGGGTCTGCGGCGAGGTCATCACCGACCTGGAACGCGGCGTCACCCGGCACCAGCTCGACCAGTTGCTCGACTGCGGCATCGCCACCGGCTGTCAGCTCGCCGGCGAGGTGGCCCGGCTGCCGGGCGGGGTGGTGGCGTGACGGGCCCGGGTGGGGAGCTGGCCGGCCGCGGGTTGGACCCGTTCGGGCTGCCCGGCTGGTGGAGCGGGCTGCGGCGCGGCGGCCGGCGCCCCGACCCGGCGCTGGCCGAGGCACTCGCCGACGCCCGCGACACCCCCGACGGCGAGGCCCGCGGCAGGGAGCTGGAGCGCATCGCCGCGCACGCCGACGCGACGGGTGACGACCCGACGGCGCTGGCGGCCCGGTTCGCGTTGATCGAGGCGTGCCTGCTGCACGGGGAACGGTGGCGGCTGGTGGAGCCGGTGCGCCGCTGCCTCGCCGCCGTCGACCGCCGCCCGGAACTGCTGGCGGACGATCGGGCCGAGCCGCTGCGGCGCTACCAGCGCCACGCGGTGGAGGCCCTGCTCGGCTCGCCCCGGGTCGGCCTGGACCAGGCCCGCTCGATGCTGGACGATCTCGCCGCGCGCGCCGACGACGACCCGGCGATGGTCGCCGAGCTGCGCTGCCGCGTCGCCGACCACCTCGGCGACGAGCCGACCGCCCGACGGTGGTACGGCCGCTGGCCGGCGGCCGACGCGGGCCCGGGCGGCGGCGCCTGCCCGGCCTGCGCACCGGCCCGCCGGGCGGAACTGCTGACCGGATGGGGCGAGCACCGGGCCGCGCTGGACGTCCTGCGGGACGCCCCGGCCCGGCCGGTCGACTGCACCGAGCAGCCGGAGCGGACGCTGGTCGCCGGGCTGCTGCCCTGGCTGCGCGCCGGGGAGCCGGAGCGGGCGGCCGAGGCGCACGTGCGGGCGTACCGGCGGCACCGGGGGGAGCGCTCCGCTTTCCCGTACCTCGCGGCGCACCTGCGGTGGTGCGCGCTGGCCGGGCACCCCGCCCGGGGCCTGGACGTCCTGGCCGAGCAGCTGCCCCGGCTGGACCGGCCGCACGACGAGTTGTCCGCGATGGAGTTCGCCGCCGCCGGGGCGCTGGTCTGCGCCCTCGCCGTCGAGGCGGGCCTCGGCGGGCGCACGGTACGCCGGGCCGCGTACGGCGTGCGGCCGGCCGCCGAGCTCGACGTGGCGACGCTCGGGGCCACCCTGCTCGGGGTGGCCACCGCGCTCGCCGGCAGCTTCGACGCCCGCAACGGCACGGGCCACCAGTCCGGCCGGATCGCCTCCTGGCTGGCCGAGCGGCCCGTCGCCGCGCCCGTGCCCCTGCCGCCCGACGACGCGCCGGAGGAGGACGCCGACGAGCCGCCCGACGAGGGCGCCACGGCCGACGGGCAGCCGCGTCCGCTGAGCCTGGCGATGATCACCGCCTCGCTGGACCGGCGCGGGGACCGCTACGCCGTGGACGCCGACGGCGCCGTGCTGGGCCGCTGGGGCGAGGCGCTGGTCCAGTTCCGGCGGGCCGGCGAGCGGGGCGAGATCCTCCAGGCCCGGTCCGTCGCCGGCCGCCGACTGCCGGCCGACCGGCTCGCCGAGGCGTACGCCTTCTGCAACGCCTGGAACCACGACCGGCTGCTGCCGAAGGCGTACGTGCACGAGCAGGGGGGCGAGCTGGTGCTGGCCGGTGACATCGCCACCGACCTGGCGCACGGGGTGGCCCCCGCCCAGCTGGCGGTCCTGCTCGACGCGGCCGTGGACACCGGCGTCGCGTACGCCGAGGCGGTGGCCGCCCTGCCCTGACCGGCCGGGCGGCCTCCCACGGACGAGGTCCGAAACCCGCCGGACGATCTCCCCCGGCCCTGGTGGACTGGCCTTCATGACGACTGACCAGCAGCACGCCGCCGAGCTCCTGCACTCCCTGCACCGCCCCGGTTCCCCGCTCGTCCTGCCCAACGCCTGGGACGTGGCGAGCGCCCGGATCGTGGCCGACTGCGGCGCGGCTGCCGTCGCCACCACCAGCGCCGGCGTCTCGTGGAGCCTGGGCGCCCCGGACGTCGACGGACTGGACCGGGAGCGCGCCCTGGCGGTGGTCGCCCGCGTCTGCGCCGCCGTCGTCATCCCGGTCACCGCGGACATCGAGAGCGGGTACGGCGCCGACCCGGCCGGCGTCGGCCGCACCGTGACCGGCGTGCTGGCCGCCGGCGCGGTCGGCGTGAACATCGAGGACGCCGCGACGGCCGGGGCGTCCCCGCTGCGCCCGCTCGACGAGCAGTGCGCCCGGATCCGGGCCGCCCGGGAGGCCGCGGACGCGGCGGGGGTGCGGCTCTTCGTCAACGCCCGCACCGACGTGTTCCTGCGGGCGGTGGGCGACCCGGCCGACCGCCTGGCGGAGACGCTGCGCCGCGCCGGCGCGTACCGGGCGGCGGGCGCGGACGGGATCTTCGTGCCGGGTGTGGTCGACGCCGAGACCATCGGCGCGCTGGTCGCCGGGATCGACGGGCCGGTCAACGTGCTCACCGGGCCGGGTGGGCTCCCCGTCGCCGCGCTGGCGGCGACGGGGGTGGCCCGGGTCAGCCTCGGTTCGGCGCTCGCCGCGGCCGCGTACGGGCTGGTCCGCCGGGCCGCCACGGAGGCGCTGCGCTCCGGGTCGTACGACTCGCTGGCCGGCGCGATCGGGTACGACGAGTTGAACGCGCTGCTGGCCTGAGCCGGCCGGTCGGCGCCGGGCCCGCCCGGACGCGACGACGCCCGCCGGCACACGGGGTGCGGGCGGGCGTCGCCGCGGCGCGGGTCAGACCTCGACGACCGTCGGAACGATCATGGGCCGGCGCCGGTACGCGTCGTTCACCCACCGTCCCACGGTGCGCCGGACGATCTGCTGGAGCTGGTGCGGGTCGGTGATGCCGTCGGACGCCGCCCGGTTCAGGGCCTCGGTGACCAGCGGGATCACCGGGCTGAACGCCTCCGGGTCCTCGGAGAAGCCCTTCGCCGACAGGGTCGGGCCGCCTACCACCTTGCCGGTCACCGAGTCGACCACGACGGTGGTGGCGATGAACCCGCCGTCGCCGAGGATCCGGCGTTCGGTGAGCAGCGACTCGCTGACGTCGCCGACGGCGAGACCGTCGACGTAGACGTAGCGGCTCTTCACGTGACCGACCAGGCTGGCCCGGCCCTCCACGAGGTCGACGACGTCGCCGTCCTCGCAGAGCACCACCCGGTCGGGGGCCACGCCGGACTCGATGCCGAGCCGGGCGTGCGCGCGCAGGTGCCGCCACTCGCCGTGCACCGGCATCAGGTTGCTCGGCCGGACCACGTTGAGCAGGTAGAGCAGCTCACCGGCGGGCGCGTGACCGGAGACGTGCACCTTGGCCACGTCCTTGTGCACCACCACGGCACCGGCCCGGGCCAGCCGGTTGATCACCCGGTAGACCGAGGTCTCGTTGCCGGGCACCAGCGAGGACGCGAGCACCACCGTGTCGCCGGGGGCGATGGTGATGTGCCGGTGGTCGCCGCTGGCCATCCGGCCCAGGGCGCTCATCGGCTCGCCCTGCGAGCCGGTGGACATCAGCACGATCTGCTCGGGCGGCATGGTGGTCGCGTCCTCCAGCCCGACGACCAGCCCGGCCGGGATGTTGAGCAGCCCCAGGTCGCGGGCGATGCCCATGTTACGGACCATGGAGCGGCCGATCAGGGCGACCTTGCGGCCGTGCTCGGCGGCGGAGTCGAAGACCTGCTGCACCCGGTGCACGTGCGACGCGAACGACGCGACGATGATCCGACCCTTGGCCTTGGCGAAGATCGAGTCGAGCACCGGCCCGATCTCCCGTTCCGGGGTCACGAAGCCCGGGATCTCGGCGTTCGTGGAGTCCGAGAGCAGCAGGTCCACGCCCTCGGCGCCGAGCCGGGCGAACCCGGCCAGGTCGGTGATCCGGCCGTCCAGCGGGAGCTGGTCCATCTTGAAGTCGCCGGTGTGCAGGACCAGGCCGGCGGGGGTGCGGATGGCCACCGCGAGCGCGTCGGGGATCGAGTGGTTGACCGCGAAGAACTCGCACTCGAACGGGCCCAGCCGCTCCCGGCCGCCCTCCCGCACGGTCAGGGTGTAGGGCTGGATCCGCCGCTCGGCGAGCTTCGCCTCGACCAGGGCGAGCGTGAACTGGGAGCCGACCAGCGGGATGTCGGGCTTGTGCGCGAGCAGGTACGGCACCGCGCCGATGTGGTCCTCGTGGCCGTGGGTCAGCACGATCGCCTGGACGTCGGCCAGCCGGTCCAGGATCGGAGCGAAGTCCGGCAGGATCAGGTCCACCCCGGGCTGCTCCACGTCGGGGAAGAGCACCCCGCAGTCGACCACCAGCAGCTTGCCGTCGTACTCGAAGACGGTCATGTTGCGGCCGATGGCGCCGAGCCCGCCGAGCGGGATGATCCGCAGCCCGCCCTCCGGCAGCGGCGGGGGCACTTCCGCCTCGATGTGCGCCTCGGTCACGCGTCCACCTCATTCTGCGACGCCGTAACCCGGCGTCCGTCGTGTCGTTCGGTCATTCGGGCAGCTCCAGGCCCGCCGCCGCGCAGTCCGCGCGGAGCTGGGCGATCTCGTTCTCGGTCGCGTCGACGAGCGGCGGGCGCACCGGCCCTGCGGGCTTCCCGGCGGCCGCCAGGCCCGCCTTCACCAGGATCACGCCCTGGGTACGGAAGATGCCCGTGAACAGCGGCAGCAGCCGCCGGTGCAGGCTCAGCGCGGCCGCGGTGTCCCCCGCGTCGTACGCCTCGATCATCTGCTTGGTGAGCGCGCCGGTGAAGTGGGTCGAGGTGCCGACCACCCCGACGGCGCCCACGGCGAGCGAGGGCAGGGTGAGCGAGTCCTCGCCGCTGTAGAAGGCGAGGTTCGTCCGGCTGGTGACCCACCCGGTCGCGGTCAGGTCGCCCTTGGCGTCCTTCACCGCGACGATCCGCCCGTGCTCGGCCAGGCGCACCAGCGTCTCGCTGGCGATCGGCACGCCGGAGCGGTGCGGGATGTCGTAGAGCATCACCGGCACGCCGGTGGCGTCCGCGACGGCGGTGAAGTGCCGCAGCAGGCCGCTCTGCGGCGGCTTGTTGTAGTACGGGGTGACCACGAGCAGGCCGTGCGCGCCGGCCTTCTCGGCGGCCGCGGAGAGCTCGATGGTGTGCCGGGTGTCGTTGGTGCCGACCCCGGCCACGACCTTGGCGCGGTCGCCGACCGCCTCCACCACGGCCCGGATCAACCGTTCCTTCTCCGCGTCCGTCGTGGTCGGCGACTCGCCGGTGGTGCCGTTGACCACCAGCGCGTCGTTGCCCTGCTCGTCGACCAGGTGGCTGGCGAGCCGCGCGGCACCGTCGAGGTCGAGCGAGCCGTCGGCGGTGAACGGGGTCACCATGGCGGTGAGCACTCGCCCGAAGGGGCGGGACACCGCCCGGGCGGGGGTGTCGGGGTGGTCGTGCGTCATGCCACCAACCTAGCGGACGACCACGGGCACCCCGCCGGGGAAGCCCCCGAGACTCACTCGGCGTGCGGGGTGGCCGCCACCTCGGTGCCGTCGGGCAGGGTCGAGACGACGAAGTCGGCGAAGACGTTCGGGGCCACTTCCCTCAACTGCCGCAGGCACTGGACCGCCAGCTCCCGGATCTCCACGTCGGCGTGCTCGGTCGCCCGCATCTTGATGAAGTGCCGCCAGGCCCGGTAGTTGCCGGTGACCACGATCCGGGTCTCGGTGGCGTTGGGCAGCACCGCGCGGGCCGCCTGGCGGGCCTGCTTGCGCCGCAGCGTGGCGTTCTCCACGTCCGCGAAGCGCCGCTCCAGTCCCTCCAGCAGCTCGTTGTACGCCCGCACGCTCGCCTCTGCCGCCTCCACGAACTTCTTGTGCAGCTCCGGGTCGTCGGCGATCACCGAGGGCTCGACCATCGCCGCGTCGCGCTCCGGCACGTACCGCTGCGAGAGCTGGGAGTAGGAGAAGTGCCGGTGCCGGATCAGCTCGTGGGTGAACGAGCGGGACACCCCGCTGAAGTAGAAGCTGACGGAGCCGTGCTCCAGCACCGAGAGGTGCCCCACCTCCAGGATGTGCGCGAGGTAGCCCGCGTTGGTGGCGGTGGCCGGGTTCGGCTTCTTCCAGCTCTGGTAGCACGCCCGGCCGGCGAACTCGGCGAGGGCCTGTCCACCCTCGGCGTCGGTCGACCACGGCACGTCGTCGGGGGCCTCGAAGTGGGTCCACGCGACGAGCTTGACCTGGGGCTGCACCATCTCCGGCATTCCTGGGACTGTAGTGGCGTCGGCCCGGCCCGCCCAAGCCGGACCCGCCGGGTGCAATGTCGGTCACCCGGACCCGGCCGGCACCCGGCGGACGGCGGACCGACGACGCGGGCAGGCGACCGCTTCGCTCAGACGTAGAGGGAGGTGAAGGGCGCCCAGGGCAGGTTGCGCAGGATCGTGAAGGCCAGCCAGGCGGCCAGGAAGACGCCGATCGTCCGGGAGCTGACCCGCAGTTCGGGCAGGCGCCAGCCGAACGCCTGCCGCCCCGCCCAGGCGACGAAGAGGTAGGCCAGGAAGGGCAGCGCGAAGACGAAGAGGAAGTGGTGCCGGGCGGCGGCCGGCAGGTCGGCGTGCAGCACGTACCAGAGAGCGCGGGTTCCGCCGCAGCCCGGGCAGTCCAGCCCCGTGGTGAGCTTGAGCAGGCAGGTGGGCGCGGCGTCCGGCGCCGAGCGGGTGGGGTCGCTGAGCAGCGTGTAGCCGATGCCGGCAGCGACGCAGCCGAGCGCGGCCAGCGGCACCGCCCAGCGCGGCGAGCGGTCGTAGAGGCGCACGACGAAGCGGGTGAGCCGGTCCGGCTCGGCCACCGGGTAGGGCGAGCCGGGGTAGGGCGAGCCCGGGTGGGCCGGCGCCTGGTCCGTGGGCCATCCGCCGACCGGTGCCGCCGGGCCCGCCTGCGGCGGGGCGTCGAGCCCGCCGGTCTGCGGAGGCGGCGGGGAGGCCGGTCCGTCAACGCTCGTCACGTCGCTCACCGTACACCGGCCACGCCCGCCAGGGCGGCGGCGAGCGGGGCGGCCAGGTCGCCGCCGGCGGGCGGGGCCACCGCGGTCAGGCCCAGCCAGCCGGCGAGACGGTGCAGCTCGGCGGCGAGCGCCAGCGCCGTCTCGCCGGGGTCGGCGCCCGGCTCACGCCAGGCGGCCGGCACCAGCAGCACGCCGGCCTTGCGGTCGGCCTTGAGGTCGACCCGGGCGGTGAACCGCTCCCCCTGGAGGAAGGGCAGCACGTAGTAGCCGTAGACCCGCTGCGGCGCCGGCACGTAGATCTCGATGCGGTAGCTGAAGTCGAAGAGCCGCTCGGTGCGGGCCCGCTCCCAGACCAGCGGGTCGAACGGGCTGACCAGGGTGTTGCCGCGGACCCAGCGGGGCAGCCGGGCCCCGGCGTGCAGCCAGGCGGCCCGTCCCCAGCCCTGCACGGCGACCGGCAGCAGCTCGCCCGCCTCGACCAGCTCGGCGATGGCCCGCCGGGTGCCGGCCGGCGGCAGCCGGAAGTAGTCCCGCAGCTCCGGCTCCGCGGCCACCCCGAGGCAGCGCGCCGCGATCGCCACCAGCGCGCGGTAGGCGTCGGCGTCCGTCGGCGTGGGCGCGTCCAGCACGGCGGCCGGCAGCACCCGTTCCGGCAGGTCGTAGCGGCGGGCGAAGGAGGTGGTGCGCTCGGCGGCGGCCACCTCCCCGGCCCAGAAGAGGAACTCCAGCGCCCGCTTCACCGCCGACCAGTTCCACCCCCAGTTGCCGGTCTCCCGGGGCGCGTCGTGCTCGATCTCGGCGGCGGTGAGCGGCCCCCGGGCGGCCACCTCGTCGCGTACCCAGGCGACCAGGGCGGGCTGCTCCTGGGCGATGCGCCGCATCCCGCCCCAGGCGTCCGAGCGGGCCCGGGCCATCCGCCAGCGCAGCGCCGGGTGCAGCCCGACGGGCACCAGCGACGCCTCGTGCCCCCAGTATTCGAAGAGCTCGCGGTCGCGGCGGTAGGCCGCGTCGTCGAGCAACGAGGTCGGGTAGGGCCCGAGGCGGCTGTAGAGCGGCAGGTAGTGGGCACGTTGCAGCACGTTGACCGAATCCATCTGGAACAACCCGACCCGGCCGAGCACCCGGCGCAGGTGGCGGCGGGTGGGCACGCCGGTGGGCGCGGGGTCGGCGAAGCCCTGGGCGGCCAGCGCCACCCGACGTGCCTGGGCGAGCGAGAGCGATTCCGGTGCGGCCATCGTCCGGCACCCTAGTTCACCGGTACGACACGGGTGCGGAGGCTGGACGGATCGCCCGTCGAGGCATAGAACGGACGCATGCTCACGATCCGCCGCGAGGAGCCTGACGACGCCGAGGCGGTCGCCCGGGTGCACATCCACGGCTGGCAGGCCGGTTACGCGGGGATCATGCCCGAGGAGGTGCTGCGGCGGCTCAACGTCGCGGCCTGGGCGCAGCGCCGCCGGGACCTCGGCACCGCCGACCCGGAACACCCCTTCACCACCCTGCTCGCCGAGATCGACGGGGCGGTCGCCGGGTTCACCACCTTCGGCCCGTACCGTAACGACCAGGACCGCGACGACCTCGACCCCGCGTACGGCGAGGTGGTGGCCATGTACGTCGAGCCGGCGCGCTGGGGGGACGGCACGGCCCCGGCGCTGCTGGCGGCGGCCCGCGCCGGCCTGGTGCGGCGGGGCTGGTCCGACTACCGGCTCTGGGTGCTGGAGGAGAACCACCGGGCCCGCCGGTTCTACGAGCGGGCCGGGCTGTCACCCGACGGTGAGCGGTCGACCTATCCGGTCCCGTTGGCGGGCGGGCGCCCGCCGGTCGGGCTGATCGAGCTGCGGTACGCCGGGCGCCTCGACGGCTGACCCGGCCGGGGCCGCCCGGCGGGGGCTGGTGCGGCCCGCGTCGCCGTGGCGACGGAGGGGCAGGAACGCCAGCAGCGCCAGGCTGATCCAGACGTAGGTGTTGCTGCCGAGGAAGCCGTCCAGCCCGGTGAAGTCCTTCTCCCAGGCCCAGACGATGCGGCTGATCAGGAGGCCGTACCCGACGATCGCGGCGCCCAGCAGGACGCGGCGCCGGCGGCCGCCGGCGGGCGCGGCCATCGCGTTGTCCACCAGCAGGATCAGGGCGGGCAGCAACCAGACCAGGTGGTGCACCCAGGTGACCGGGCTGACCAGGCACATCACGGCGCCGGTCAACGCCAGGCCGGTCGCCTCGTCGCCGACGGCCACGGCGGCGCGCGACCGCCACGCCCAGAGCGCCAGCGCGGCGACCGCCAGGGCCAGCCAGGCCAGTGTGCTCGGGTGTTCCGGGTTCAGCCGGGCGACCACCCCGCGCAGCGACTGGTTGGAGACGAACGCCAGCTCACCCACCCGGCCGGTGTTCCACAGCGCCTCGGTCCAGAACTCCCGCGAGGCGTCGGGGAAGAGCGCGGCGGCGAGCAGCGTCACGCCGGCCGCGGTGGCCATCGAGGTGACCGCGGCCCGCCAGCGGCGGGTGACCAGCAGGTAGACGATGAAGATGCCCGGGGTCAGCTTGATCGCGGTGGCCAGCCCGATGCCCACGCCGGCCCACCTGTTGCCGGCCGGCAGCAGCCGGAGCAGGTCGACCGCGACCAGGAAGAGCAGCAGCATGTTGACCTGGCCGAAGTTGACCGTCTCGCGCATCGGCTCGTACGCGGCGGCCAGGCAGAGCGCCACGGCGAGGGCGAACCAGCGGGTCCAGCCCGACCGGCGGGAGATCGGGTCGACCAGCCACCAGAACAGCACGGCGGTGACCAGCACGCTGGCGGCCACGCTGACCGAGATCGCCGCCCACCACGGCAGGTACGCCATCGGCAGCATGACCAGGGCCGCGAAGGGCGGATAGGTGAAGCCGTACTGGGTGCCTGGCTTGAGGAAGTCGTAGATCTCCCCGCCGTCGTGCACCCACCAGGTCAGCGCGCCGTAGTAGACCTTGAGGTCGAAGAAGCCGTGCCGGACGGCGGCCACGGAGAGGAAGAGGGTGACCGCGACGGCGAGCCCGGCGATCCCGGCGACCTGCCCGATCGTCCTTCCGGCACCCTGCGCCACCATCGTCTCCCCCACCCTGCGTAGGCTTCCGTCCCATGGCTCTCGGGTACGTCCGCCCGGCGCGTCCGGAAGACGCCGGCGAGATCGCACGCATCCAACTCACGACCTGGCGGGTCGCCTATCGTCGGATCCTGCCCCGGCATGTGCTCGACAACCTGGACGAGGCGTGGCTCGCCCGGCGGTGGAGCGCGGCCGTGCAGGAGCCGCCCTCCGGCGCCCACCGGGTGCTGGTCGCCGTCGAACAGGCCGAGCAATCGTATCTGGTGGGGTTCGCCGCCTCCGGTCCGGCCGACGCCGAGGCGCTCGCGCCGGGCGAGCCGGCGGAGGCCCTCGGGCCGGGCGTCGCGGCGGTGACGGACCTGCTGGTGGAGCCGCGCTGGGGTCGGCGGGGGCACGGCAGCCGGCTGCTCGCCGCGACCGTGGACCTGTGGCGGGCCGACGGCTTCACCCACGCGCTGGCCTGGGCCTTCGACGACGACGCGGCGACCCGGAAGTTCCTCACCAGCACCGGTTGGGAGACCGACGGCGCGGCCCGCGCCCTCGACGTGGAGGACATGCTCGTCCCGCAGGTGCGCCTGCACGTGGCGGTGCCCACGGAGCCCGACCCGGCCGACGCGACGCCCGCCCAGGCGACGCTGCCGGAGCTGCCGCAGGAGCCGGCGCCCGGGGCCTGACGGCTCCGGCGGTCCCGGTTCCGGAGGTGCCGGTGTTCCGCCGGACACTGTCGGGGGCGTCGCCTACGGTGACCTCATGGCCGCGGTGACGGCGTCCACGAGAGGGAGGCGGCGGGCATGTTCACGCAGACGAGGGCCTGGAGCAGTTTCTCGGTCGACGACCCCGGCCGGGCCGAGCGGTTCTACGCCGACACGCTCGGGCTGCGGGTGTCGCGGGACGACGCCATGGGCGGCCTGCTGACGCTGCACCTCGCCGGGGACCGGGACGTCATGGTCTACCCGAAGGAGGACCACACCCCCGCGGCCTACACGGTGCTCAACTTCCCCGTCGACGACCTCGACCGGGCCGTCGACGAGCTGACCGCGCGCGGGGTGCGGTTCGCGCACTACCCGGGGATGCCCCAGGACGAGAAGGGTGTCATGCGCGGCAACGGGCCGACGATCGCGTGGTTCACCGACCCGGCCGGCAACATCCTCTCGGTGCTCCAGGAGGGCTGACTCCCGCCTTCGCGGCGGGCGTCCCGCCGGGGCAGCCTCCCCCCGGCGGGCGGTCAGGGACGCGCGGACGGAAGGAGTTCGGCGACCAGTTCGTCGTCCTCCATGGCCCCGGTGGGGGCGAAGCCGAGGCTCGTGTAGAGGCGGGCGGCCGAGGCGTTGTCGGGGTGGTAGGAGAGCCGGACGGGGTGGCCGCCGTCCTGCCCGCCCAGCCAGCCGGCCAGGGTCCGCAGCGCCGCCCGGCCGACGCCGCGGTCCTGCTCGGCCGCGTCGATCACCATGCCGCCGATCCAGCGGGACCGGTCGTCGTCGACGCCCCACATGACGTGCCCGACCACGCTCTCGTCCGCGTACACGGCGAGCGAGGTCCACACGTCCGAGCGCATCGTCAGCACCAGGTAGCGGGCGGCCAGCGCCGCCACCCAGCCGCGCTGGTCGTCGCGCGGGGCGATGTCCGCCACCGCCCGCCAGTTGTCGTCGTCCACCGGGCGCAGGGTGACCCGGCGCCCGGCCCGGTCGGAGAGTCCAGAATCGATCACCCGGGCAGCCTAGGGGCGACCCGACGCCGCCGCGAGGGGGTTCGCGCGTCAGTCGAGCAGCGCGTCCAGACCGACGGTCAGCCCGGGCCGGTCGCGGACCGCCCGGACGGCCAGCAGCACGCCGGGCATGAACGAGACCCGGTCGTACGAGTCGTGCCGGATGGTCAGCGTCTCCCCCACCGTGCCGAAGAGCACCTCCTGGTGGGCGACGAGGCCGGTGGCGCGTACGGCGTGCACGCGTACCCCGTCGATGTCGGCGCCCCGCGCGCCGGCGACCTCGTCCTTCGTCGCGTCCGGCACCGGGCCGAGCCCGGCCTCGGCGCGGGCGGCCGCGACCAGCCGCGCGGTGTGCGTGGCGGTGCCGCTGGGGGCGTCCAGCTTGCGGGGGTGGTGCTGCTCGACGATCTCGACCGACTCGAAGTGCCGGGCGGCGCGGGCCGCGAACTGCATCATCAGCACCGCGCCGATGCCGAAGTTGGGGGCGACGACCACGCCCACCCCGGGCTTGCCGGCCAGCCAGCCGCGTACCTGCTCCAGCCGCTGCTCGGTGAAGCCGGTGGTGCCGACCACCGCGCTGATGCCCTGGTCGACGCACCAGCGGAGGTGGTCCATGACGACGTCGGGGGTGGTGAAGTCCACGACCACCTCAGCGCCGGCGTCGGCCGCGGCGAAGAGACCGTCGCCCTGGTCGACCATGGCCACCAGCTCCATGTCGGCGGCGGCGTCCACGGCCTTGCAGACCTCGACGCCCATCCGCCCCCGGGCGCCCAGCACGCCGACGCGGATCGGCTCGCCCGCGCCCTTCCCCTGATCGTCAGTCACGGGGCACAACCTATCCCAATCGGGACGCGCGCATCCCGCCGGACCGGCGCCGACGCGGGCGTACGGGACCGGTCAGCGGGCCGCGAAGTCGCCCGCGCCGAACGGGCCGACCACCGCCAGCGACATCGGCCGGCTGAGCAGCTCGGCGGCGAGGACGTTGACGTCCCGCACGGTGACCGCGTCGACGCGGCCGAGCAGCTCGTCGACGGGCATCAGGTCGCCGTAGAGCAGCTCACCCTTGGCGAGCCGGCTCATCCGCGAGCCGGTGTCCTCCAGGCCCAGCACGAACGAGCCCTTGCTCATCCCCTTGCCCCGGGCCACCTCGGCCTCGGTCAGGCCGTCGGCGGCCACCCGGGCGAGTTCCGCCCGGGTCAGCTCCAGCACCTCGTCGACCTTGCCGGGGGCGCAGCCCGCGTAGACGGCGAAGAGGCCGCTGTCGGCGTACTGGCTGGCGTAGGAGTAGACCGAGTAGGCGAGCCCGCGCCGCTCCCGGATCTCCTGGAACAGCCGGCTCGACATGCCGCCGCCGAGGATGTTGTTCAGCACGCCGAGGGCGAAGCGCCGCTCGTCGAGCCGGTCGATGCCGGGGCAGCCGAGGATGACGTGCGCCTGCTCGGTCTCCTTCGGCTCCACCAGGGTGGTGGCGGGCTTCGTGCGTACGGCCGGGGTGGCGGACCGGTGCGGCGCGGGCGTCGCCGGGTCGGTGTCCAGCGGGGTGCCGCGCAGCGCCTGGCGGACCAGCCTGACCACCGCGGCGTGGTCCAGGTTGCCGGCGGCGGCGACGACGATCTGCGGGGCGGTGTAGCGGCGGCGGTAGAAGCCCTGGATCTGCCGCCGGGTCATCGGCGTGACGGTCTCCTCCGTGCCGGAGATCAGCCGGCCCAGCGGGTGGTCGCCGTAGACGGCCCGCGCGAAGAGGTCGTGCACCTCGTCGCCGGGCTCGTCGTCGTGCATGGCGATCTCTTCGAGGATCACGCCCCGCTCGGTCTCCACGTCGGCCGGTTCCAGCACCGAGTCGGCGACCAGGTCGCACATCACGTCGATGGCCAGCGGCAGGTCCTCGTCCAGCACGCGGGCGTAGTAGCAGGTGTATTCCTTGGTGGTGAAGGCGTTGGTCTCGCCGCCCACCGCCTCGATCTCGGAGGAGATGTCCAGCGCGCTGCGCTTGTGGGTGCCCTTGAAGAGCAGGTGCTCCAGGAAGTGCGCGGCGCCGGCCTGCGGGCCGGTCTCGTCCCGGGAGCCGACCGCGACCCAGACGCCGAACGAGACGCTGCGCATCGCGGGGATCGCCTCGGTGAGCACGCGCAGCCCGCTGGGCAGCACGGTACGTCGTACCGTGCCGCCCAGCGGGTCGTCGCTGATGGTGCGGGTCACCGCCCGGGCGGCGCCGCCGGAGCGGGCCGCCCCGGTGCCGCGGAAGGAGACCCCCGCGGGGCCCGGGAACGACGCCACCCCCCGTCGATCCGGCGGAAACGGCGCGCTGACGGCCCGACTCACGTGTTGCTCCCAGATCGACGAGGGGTGGGTGGTGCGATGGTGCGTGGCGTCAGCTGTGCCGGGTGCGGCGGCGCGGACGCTCGCCGCCCTCGCCACCCTCGCCGCCCGCGCTCGGGCCGCGCTCGCCGCCACCCGGCGCGCGCTCGCCGCCGCCGGGGCCACGGCAAGTCGGAGGCC
>NZ_JBAKHV010000073.1:0-23507 GCF_036906775.1 Micromonospora sp. CPCC 205561
GTGGGGGGTGGGGAGGCGGGGGCGGGGCGGTGTCGGGGTGGTGGGGGTGGGCTTGGGGGTGGGGGTGGGGTGGGTCGGGCGGAGGGTGAGCAGGCTGCCCACCAGGCCGGAGAAGAGGACCACCACGCCCAGCGCGATCGCGGTGGCCGACGGGAGCACCAGCCGCAGCGTCGCGTGCGGGTCGAGGTCGCCGAACCCGTCCAGCCCCCAGCGGGTGAGCGCCGCACCGGTGCCCGCGACGCCGAGGACGAACAGCAGCAGGCCGGCGGTGACGCTCGTCTCCAGCCGCAGGAGGCGTACCCAGCGGTCCGAGGCACGCCGCGGGACGAGCCCCTCCTGCCGGCCGTAGATCTCGGCGAGGCCGCCGAAGAGCACGAGCTGCACCCCGACCAGGATCATCAGGCACGCGTACACCAGGGTGGCGACGTCGAGCCGGACCGGGCCGAGGGAGAGCGGGCCCGGGGTGAGCGCCGCCGCTCCGGCCAGCCCGAGCGCGGCCAGCGCGGCGCCCGGCCGGACCAGCGTCCTGCGCGGCGCGAACACCAGCAGGAACCGTAGGTGCCGCCAGCCGTCGCGCCAGGTACGCAGGTGCGGCGGGCGGGACCGGCCGTCGGGCGAGAGGGTGGTCGGTACCTCGGCGATGTCGTACCCGGCCAGCGCGGCGCGCACCACCAGCTCGGAGGCGAACTCCATGCCCGGCATGCAGAGCCCGAGCGCGCGGATCCGCTCGGCGTGGAATGCGCGCATGCCACAGTGGAAGTCCCGGATCCCGCGCAACCCGAACAGCCGCCGGCCGAGCCAGCTCAGCACCGGGTTGCCGAGGTAGCGGTGCAGGGGCGGCATGGCACCCGGGGCGATGCCGCCCCGGAACCGGTTGCCCATCACGACGTCGTGCCCGGCCCGCAGCGCCTTTACGAACGGGCCGAGGTCCGCCAGGGCGTACGAGTCGTCGGCGTCCGCCATGACCACGTACCGGCCGCGCGCCCGGTCGATGCCGTTGAGCAGGGCCCCGCCGTAGCCGCGAACGGGCGCGTGCACCACCCGGGCGCCGGCGCGCTCGGCGATCTCCTGCGACCCGTCGGTGGACCCGTTGTCGGAGACGAGGACCTCCCCGACGATTGCGCACTCGTCGAGCGAGCGCAGCGCCTTGCGTACGCAGACCTCCAGGGTCTCAGCCTCGTTCAGGCACGGCAGCAGCACCGTGACCTCGATCTCCGCTTCGTTCGTCATGCTCCCCGCTGCCTTCTTCGGTGTTGGGCGCGGACCGGTCCGGCCCGCCGTCGGTCGACACGACCCGCCCCGGCCCGTCCTCGGTCGGCGCCGGCCGAGCCGTCGGATGAGGTGTCGGCCGCAGCCGCAGCCAGCCGACCGCGGCGGCGATCGGGAGGAACGCCAGCGCCGGCAGGCCGTAGCGGTGGTCGAACATCGAGGTGGCCACGGAGAAGACCATGATCCCGAGGCCGATGCCGGCGTACAGCAGGGCGATCCCGCGTAGCCGCGCCCGGCCCCGGCGCGGCCACCCGGCCCCGGCCAGCGCGGTCAGCAGCATCCCGGCGAGCACCGGTGCCGGGGTGACGCCGTACCGGCCGTAGGCGTGCAGGAACCGGCTGGCCGCGTTGGGCTCGGTGTCCCGCGACGGCGCCGGTTCCCACCGGTGGTCGGGGCTGGCGGTACGCGGCACGCAGTCGGGGTCCGCTGCCCAGTCGCTCGGCGAGAGCTGGGGTCGCCACCAGTTGGCCAGGCAGACCTCGCTCGGCGCGAGCCGGGCCGGCCAGAAGTAGCGGGCGGCGTCCGACGCGACGGCGGCCAGGTAGTCGCCGGGCTGCTGCCGGAGCACCTCGCGGGCGAACTTGTCGAGGTCCTCGGGCCGTTCGGCCTCGTGGATGGGGCTGTCGCGGTTCCAGATGAACCAGTCGGGCCGGGCGGGGCGCTGGTGCAGCGGCTGCCTGGGGCACAGCTTGCGCAGCCCGGGCCGCAGTTCCAGCCGGTCGCAGTCGGCGATCTGGGCGGTCCGCCCGTAGAGGAACTTCCCGCCCTCCAGGCCGAGCGCTCCCCGGACGCTGCCGGTGCCGGCGAAGGCGATCGCGAAGAGAGCGGCGACGCCGAGCAGGTACGCGGCCGGCGCCCGCCAGCCGCGCCACGGCAGCAGCAGGAACAGCAGCAGGGCGGCGAGGGCGACGACGCCGGTGGGACGGGTCACCATGCCGAGCGCGGCGGCGAGGCCGGCGCCCGCCGCGGCGAGCGTGCCGGGGCGTTCCCGCCGCACCAGCAGCAGCACCGCCACGGCCAGGGCACCGGTGAAGAGCGTCTCGGTGAGCAGGTACTGCTCCAGCGTGACCTGGGTGGCGTCGAGCAGGACCGGCGCGGCGGCGAGCGTCGCCAGCCACGCTCCGCCGCCCAGGCGGCGCAGCAGCAGGTAGGCCGCGACGCCCAGGGCGAGCCCGGCGAGGTGTTGCAGGGCCACCACCGGGGCGACCGTGCCTGTCCATTCGAAACCCTTGAGCAGCCACGGATACGTCCACCGGGCCGGCATGGCCGGCCATTCGTCGGCCCGCCTGAGGTACGCGCCGGAGTCGCCCTGAAACCACAGCGCGGGCGGGTAGGCGACCATCGCGGTGATCCGCAGCGCGAGACCGGCGGCGAGCACGACGACGAGGCCGAGGTGTCGACGCAGCAGGCCGGGAACGGACGATGGGCCGCCCCCTCGCACGGTCGGGCGTCCAGCGGGCACGGAGAGCTCCCGGAGAGCGGCGGATGGGTGATGGGCGCGGTCAAGCTAGCACGACGCACGGTGACGGTGGGTGCAACGGCGCGGCGTCGCGGCGCGCACCCCGGCGCCCGGCTCGGGCGTGCGCGCGGCCGGCCGGCCGACCCCCGGACGGCCGCGGGGGTGGGCGGCTCAGGCGACGCCGGCGGGGCGGAACTGGACGCTGACCCGGGGCCCGACGGGGCGGGTGGTCTTGGGCACGGCGTGTTCCCAGGTGCGCTGGCAGGTGCCGCCCATCACGGCGAGGTCGCCGTGCCCGAGCGGGAAGCGCAGACTGTCGCCGCCGCCCCGCGGCCGTAGCAGCAGCGTGCGGGGCGAGCCGAACGAGACGATGGCGACCATGGTGTCGGTGTGCGCGGAGCGGCCCTGGGTGTCGCCGTGCCAGGCGACGCTGTCCCGGCCGGAGCGGTAGAGGCACATGCCGGCGGTGACGAAGGGCTCGCCGAGCTCGGGGGCGTAGTGCCGGGTGAGGGCGGCGCGCGCGTCGGTGAGCAGCGGGTGCGGCAGGGGGCGGTGGGCCGCGTACCAGCAGAGCAGCCGGGGCACGTCGACCTCGGCGTCGTACATGGTGCGGCGCTCGGCCCGCCACGGCACCTCGCGCAGCAGGGCGTCGAACACCTCGTCGGAGCCGGCGACCCAGCCGGGCAGGTGGTCGACCCACGCGCCCCGGGTGAGCGGGTGCCGGCGCAGCCGGCCGGCCAGCGGGCCCAACGACGGCTCCGCGGCGGTCAGATCGAGCATCGACGGCTGGTAGGCGGCGCCGGTCACCGACCCAGCGTACCCCGCGGTTGGCACAGGTGTTCGAGGTGGGGAGCCTGTCGCCGGCACGTCACCTGACGCACACGTCGGCGTCGCCCGGCGTCGGCGGGGCGCCCCTACCGTGGGGCGGCGCCGTCCGGATCCCGGGCGGGCCGCGCCGCGAGGAGTAGACCAGTGCCGAGCAGCCCCACCCGCGCGCCGCGGGAGTCCCCACCGGTGGTCCCGGCCCGCCCGGTCCGGCCGGCCCGTCGGCCGGCGGTCGTCGCGGGTTGCCTCGCCGCCGCCTGGGCGGTCCCGCTGCTGGCGTACGCGCTGGGCGCGGCCGTCGTGCTCCCGCCGCTCGTGCTCGTGCTGACGGCCGGGCTGCTGCGGGCCGGGCGTACCCTGCTGGACCGGCTGCTGCTGGCGGCGGCGCTGCTGCTGGGGACGCTCTGCGCCGCCGCCCTGCTCTTCTCGGCGTGGCCCTGGGGCCTGCACCCGGTGCCGGTGGCCGGCACGGCCCTGACCGCTCTGCTCGGCCTCGCCCTGGTCACCGGCGTCCGGCCGGCGCTGCCGCGCCCGGTCGCGGCCGACGCGGCGCCGGTCGTCGCGGCGACGCTGTCGACCGTCGCGCTGGCCTGGCCCTACCTGCGCGCCGACGGCCTGGCCGGCCGGCTGGCGTACGCGATGGTCGGCGAGGACAACAGCCGGCACCTGGCCGCCGTGGAGGGCATCCGCGCGGTCGGCGGCTACCTCTTCAGCGACCCGGAGGGCGCGGCCCGGATCGCGCCCGAGGCGATGCTCTGGTACCCGCAGGGCTTCCACGTGACGGCCGCGCTGCTGGACACCTTCCTGCGCTCGTCGACCGAACCCGGTACGGCGGCCGGCGCGCTGGACCACTACCTCGGCTGGTCCCTGGCCGCGTACGCCCTGCTGGTGCTCGCGGTGCTCTGGGCCGCGGGGCGGCTCGCCGGCCGGCTGCTCGACCCGCTGCGTGCCGCCGCGCTGGCCGGCGCGGTCACCGCCCTCGTGCTGGGCTCGGAACTGTCCCGGTTCGTGGTGTACGGCTATCCCGGTGAGAGCCTCGGCCTGGCGCTGACCGCGATCCTGGTGGCGCTGGTGTGCCGGCCGGTGTCCGGCACCGGCACGCAGCTCTGCCTGCTCGGGGCGCTCTGCGTGGGCATCGGCTTCGCGTACCTGATGTTCCTGCCGGTGGTCGGGGCGCTGGTGCTGGCCTGGCTGCTCCGGCACCGGCGGGCGGTACGCCGGCGGCCCCGGCTGGCGGGCGCGGTGGGGCTGGCCACGGCCGTGCTCACGCCGCTTCCGAGCGTGGCGGGCCTGCTCTTCACCGACCAGGTCGACAACGTCGCCACCGGCGGCGATGTCTTCCCGCGCTACGACGCCTACCTGGCGCTGACCGGCCTGGTCGGCGCCGGTCTGCTCGCCGGCGGCCTGCGGCTGCCGGTGTGGCGCCGGTACGCGGGCGCGCTGGCCGCCGCGGGGGCCTTCGCGGCCGCCTTCCAGCTCTGGTTCCGCCTGCTCGGCACCGACCCCCGCTACTACTACGGCAAGACCCTGCACCTGCTGCTGGTGGTCCTGCTCGTCGGGGTGGGCGCGGTGTTCCTGCTGCGGCCGCTCCCGTGGCAGGCGCGGCCGCGCCCCGGCCCGCCCGCCCGGGCGCTCGTCGCGCTGTCGCTGGTGGCGGCGACCGCCGGAGCGGCCGGCGTCGCGCGCGGCGGCGGGATCTTCGCCCAGCCGT
The DNA here is from genome assembly GCF_036906775.1 of Micromonospora sp. CPCC 205561. Taxonomy (NCBI): domain Bacteria; kingdom Bacillati; phylum Actinomycetota; class Actinomycetes; order Micromonosporales; family Micromonosporaceae; genus Micromonospora; species Micromonospora sp. CPCC 205561. The sequence goes on from NZ_JBAKHV010000073.1 coordinate 5,265, forward strand.
TCGGCGCCCGCAGCACCACCTGGGCGGCGGCCTGGTGGTCGGGCCTGCTGGACCGGCCTCGGCAGGCAGACGTGACCGTCCGCGCCCTGGCGCACGCGCCGGTGCGGGCCGGCGCGGTCACGGTCGTGGTGAGCGAGCACCGGCGGGAGGGCTACCTGGAGACGCTCTTCCTCGCCACCCTCCAGGGCACCCACGGCGCCTCCGCCCCGGCCTTCTACCACCTGCCGCTGTCGGAGCCGGCCCGCTCGGCGGCCCTGGTGGAGCGGGAGCGGCGACCGATCCGATTCCTCGCCACCGGGCCGCGGGCCGCCGCGGTGGTCGAGGGGCTCCTGGCCGGGCGCCCGGAGCTGCGCTCCCGGGTCACGCTCGAGACGCTGCCCTGACCCCGGCGGCGGGGGTGCCGACGCCGCCGCGACGGCGGATCAGGTCGGCGTGGCGGCCAGGGCGGCGAGCACCGCGTCGACCACCCGGGCCCGGCCCCGTCCGTCCACCGTCGACCAGGCGCGGGCCGATAGGGCGGCGCGGCGGCGCGGGGAGGCGAGCAGCCGGGCGAGCGTCCCGGCGGCGGCGGCCCGCGCCGCCCGGCCGGGCAGCCCGGCCCCGGCCAGCTCCGGCAGCTCGCCGAGGCCGGCGACGAGGCCGTGCCCGACCACCCGGCGGTACGCCTCGCGCTGGTTGTCCACCACGCAGACCAGGGCGGACGGCGCGCCGAGGCAGCACAGCTCCCAGGTGGAGGTGCCGGCGGCACTGACCACGAGATCCGCGGCGCCGATCAGCGCGGGCAGCTCGTCGGTGGGCGGCACCGGGCGCAGCGCCTGTCCCCGTCCCGGCGGCACCGCCGCCAGTTCCGCCGCGACCTCGGGGCGGCCGACCACGACGGTGAGGTCCATCGGGTGCCCGGTGGCCAGCAGCACCCGGGCCAGCACCGGGGCCGCGCCGACCGCGTCCGTGCCGCCGAAGAACGCCAGCACCCCGGGGCGGCCGACCGCCACGGCGGGCCGGGGCGTCGCGGGCCGGGCCGCCACCACCGAGTCCCGCAGCAGGGCGTACGCGCTGCCGGCGAGCAGCCGACCGGCCGGCGCGGCCGTCGACGCGCCGAAGTTCTGGTCCAGGTAGAGGTCGGCGTCCTGCCCCCGGGTGTCGCCGTCGACCACGGCCAGGGTCAGCACCCCCGCCGCCCGCAGCGCGCCCGCCCCCGCCGGGTCGAGCTCGTAGGAGTCGAGCACCAGCACGTCCAGCTCGTGCCGGCGCGCGGTCTCCACCAGCTCCCGCGGGGTCTGCGGGCCGGGACGCAGCGGGATGCCGCGGGCGGCCAGTTGCGCGCCCGCCCAGCCGACCCCCTCGACGGTGCCGAACGCCTCGACCCGGGCGCCCCGGGCGAGGAACTCCTCGCCGAGGGCGAGGCAGCGCACCAGGTGGCCGACGCCGCGCCGTGGCCCGGCGTCGCAACGCAGTCCGACGCGTACCGTGCTCAGGACTCCTCCAACCGCTTCTGCCGTACGCCGGCGTTGACGGCGCGCAGCGCCGGCCGCGCGTCGAGCCAGGCGGCGAGCGCGCCCAGCGGCACGCTGACGTCCCCGAAATGGTCCGTCACCGCCCGGACCAGGGTCCAGTCGGCCTCGGTGTCGAGGGTCAGCCGCAGGTCCGACCGGTCGGGGGTGAGCGTCACCCCGAGCACCCGGAACAGCTCGGGACGGGAGTACGCGTAGGAGGTCACGTGCACGCGGTGGTGGTCGGCGGCGATCCGGTCCAGGGTACGCAGCGCGTCCGCCCGGATGATCTCGACGTCCAGGCCGCGGGGGAGCGTGCGGGCGATGGACGTGCTGGCGTAGTCCAGCCCGGGCACCGCGCGCCAGACCGCGGCCACCAACCCGACGATCTCGGGATCGAGCAGCGGGCAGTCGGCGGTGAAGCGCATCACCGCGTCGCCGGGGTGGGCGTCCAGCGCGCCGACGAAGCGGGTGAGCACGTCGTCGACGGGGCCGCGGTGCCATGCCACGCCCAGCCGGTCGCACTCGGCCACCACGGCGTCGTCGGCGGCCTCGGTGCTGGTGGCGACCACCAGGTCGGCGAGGACGCCGCTCTCCCGCGCCGCCCGCACCACCCGGCCGAGGACGCTGCGCCCGGCGAGCGGCCGCAGCACCTTGCCGGGCAGCCGGGACGAGCCCATCCGGGCCTGCACGACGCCGACGACGCGCGGGCCGGTCCCGGCCGCGCCCGCCGGCCGGTGGCTCGCCTCGCTCGGACCGGCCGACGGCGCGCTGCCGGCCGCCGGTCCGGTCACCGCTGCTCCTCCGCTCTGGGGGCGAGGGCCTGCCGGGCCCGGCGGGTGGCCGCCCGGGCGCCCCGCCTCGCGATCCGCGCCGGGGCGATGGCCAGCCGGCCCACCCGGTAGCTGACCGAGCCGCTGAGCAGGTTGATCGTCGCGTCGGCGCGGCGCAGCGCCCGCTCGCGCGAGGTGAGCAGCTCCTCGGTCCACCTGAGCAGCGCGGCCAGCCGGGTCAGCTCCTCGCGCTGACGCAGCCACGCCTCCCGCAGCTGCTGGTAGCTGCGCCGCCCGAGCGGCGGGTCGGTGGGTTCGACGGCGCGCAGTTCGGTGGCGAGGGCGACCCGCCCGTCGGCGTCGAGCCCGTGCAGGGCGGCGGCGACGGCGGCCTCGGCCTCCACGGCCGCGGCGACCGTCGCGCGGTCCAGGTCGTGGCCGGCGAGACCGCCCAGCACCACGGTCAGACCCGCCACGTCCAGGGTGGAGGTCCAGGGGTGGGCGTACCCGCCGGTGAGCAGTTCGGCGGCGAAGCGCCACAGGCCCCGGGCCAGCACCACGTCGACGGCGAGCGGTTCGGCGGCGCGCCAGCTCGGGTCGAGCACCGCGTACGCGTCGCCGGCCAGCACGACGTTGTCCAGGCTGGCCAGCCCGGCCGGGCCGGCGAGCCGGCCCTCGGCGTCGACCTGCCCGGCGAGCCAGCGGGCGTACCCGCGCAGCAGCCGGCGCAGCGTCTCCAGGTCCCGCCGCAGGCAGCCGTCGAGCAGCAGGGTGCGCAGCAGCCGCCCGTCCGGCACCGGCCCGGCGAGCACCCCCGGGTCCCGGTAGGCGACCAGCCGGCTGGCGAAGGGGGCCGGCAGCCGGTCGTCGCGGGGCTCCGGCTCGCCGGCCCGCCACCGCCAGCCGTCGGGACCGTCGACGACCTCGACCACCCCGACGCCGGGCGGCCCGGTCTGCACGAGCGCCACGGGTGGCGCCGCCCGTTCCCCGCCGGGCGGGTCGTCCGCCCGGCGGGCGAGCACCAGCCAGCCCGGCGCCAGCTCGGCGGCCCGGCCGGCGTACAGGGCGTCGACCGCGAGCCGGGCCGGATCCTGGAGCACCGGTTCGCCGCCGAAACCGCCGGCGCACGCGCCGTGCAGCACCGCGTCGAAGAGCCCGGAGCTGGTGTGCCGGCCCAGCGCCGCCGTGTCGAGCAGCGCGGTCGGCGTCGCCGGGTGCGGATACGCGGCGAAGGACGCCCCGGGGCGCAGCCCCACGGCCTCCAACCGGGCGCGCAGCTGCTCCAGGCTCGCCGGGCGGCCCGCGTCGAGGACTCCGCCGACGACCCAGGCGGCGTCGTCACGTCCGGCGTACCAGGGGGAGGCGGCGACGAGCCGGTGCAGGCCGAGCGGGTTGTCCAGGCCCAGCAGCAGCGTGCCGCCGGGGCGCAGCGCCGCCACCAGCCGGTCGAGCACGCCCGCCCAGCCGAGCGGCGTCCCCTCGACGGACTCGACGGCGGCCAGCCCGGCGCCGGCGACCACCACGTCGAACCGCTCGTCCGGGGCCGGCCCGGCCGCGCCGGCCACCACCACCCGTGCCGCGCGGTCGGCGAGCGCGACCCCGTCGGGGTGGCTGCGCAGCAGGCAGGTCACCTCGGCGTGCGCCAGCCGGTCGAGCAGCGCGGGGTCGTGCGGCCCGGCCAGCAACACCCGGGCGCCGGCCGGCACGACCCGGGCGACCAGCGCGGCCAGCGGACCCCCCTCGGCCAGGCGCTGCCCCGGCAGGTCGGACCAGGCCAGCATCTCCCCGCCGGGCAACGTGATCCGGGGCGCGGCGTCAGTCGTCAACTCACTCCTCCTGGAGGTTCGCCCAGCCGAGCAGCTCACGCAGCTCGGCCGGCGTGCAGCGGTGGTCGGTACCCAGCTCGGCGCGGGCGATCCGGGCGGCGGTGGGCGGGTCCACCCGTTCGCCGTGCAGCTCCGGCCACTGGCGGCGGATCCGCGCGGTACCGCCGAAGGTGGGGTCCTCGTCGGCGAGCACCATCGGGTCGCCGTAGACGGCGGCCTCGCAGCCGGCGGCGATGCCGTAGAAGATGGCGCTGGTCAGCCGGTTCGAGGCGACCCGGCGGTGCCGGCGCAGCTCGGCCAGCTGCCGGTCGAGGAAGAGCGGGTCCGTCTCCCGCCACCAGTGGCCGCGGTAGCCGTGGCAGATGACCCGGAAGCCGGCGTTCTCGTAGAGCCGCCGTACCCGGCGCATGCCGTACTCGTGCCAGTAGAGGCAGACCGTGACCGGGCCGGGCTCGGTGTCCCGGATGCGGGCGATCAGCTTGCGGTGGTCGCCCTTGACGTGCTGGCCCTCCCAACCGTGGAACGGGTACCAGATGGTGCCCTCCCGCTCGGCCGGCGGCGGCTCCTCGGGCCGCATCGCCAGCAGGTAGGCGAAGGGCGCGCCGATGACGGTGACGTTGCGCCGCCCCACCGACCAGGCCCGCCGGCGGGTCTGCTCCGACCAGAGCAGGCTCGGCGTGCGCTCCGCGTACGGGTGGCCGGGGGCGAGCCCGTCGCCGATGTTCCAGCCGTGCTGGACGTACCCGTTGATCCGGGGCGGGTGGCCGTCGCCCAGCCCCGCGTAGCGGGCCAGCACGTGGGCGTGGCCGTAGAAGTGGTTCGCGTGGTGCATCGGGCTCCTCGTCAGGCGGCGGCCCGACGCGCCGTGGCGGAGCGCAGCGCCGCGCCGAGGGCGTCGACGACGCGGTCCTGGTCGGCCTCGGTGAGGTCGGGGAAGAGCGGCAGGGAGAGCTGCTGGGCGTAGAACGCCTCGGCTACCGGGCAGGAGCCGCGTCGGTAGCCCAGGTCGGCGAAGGCCGGATGCCAGTGCACCGGGATGTAGTTGACCTGCACCCCGATGCCGGCGGCGCGCATCCGGTCGTACACCTGGCGACGCCGCCCGTCGAGCACCCGGATCGGGTAGAGGTGCCACGCCGGGGTCGCCCAGGACCGGCGGCCCGGGACGAGCACGCCGGGGAGGTCGGCCAGCGCCTCGTCGTAGCGGGCGACCAGCCGGGCGCGGGCGGCGAGGAAGTCGCCGAGCCGGCGCAGCTGGCTGCGGCCGAGCGCGCAGAGCACGTCGGGCAGCCGGTAGTTCAGCCCGAACTCGTGCACCTCCTGGTGCCACCCGCCCTCGTCCGGCCAGCGCTGCTCGTCGCGCTCGCGGACCAGACCGATGTTGCGGAACCGGCGGGCCCGGGCGAGCAGGCGCGGGTCGGCGGCGGCGACGGCGCCGCCCTCGGCGGTGGTGAGGTTCTTCGTCGGGAAGAACGAGAAGGTGGTCAGGTCGGCCAGCGAGCCGACCGGGCGGCCCCGGTAGCGGCCGCCGATGGAGTGGGCGGCGTCGGCGAGCAGCAGCGCGTCGGTGCCGCCCAGCGCGGCGCGCAGCGCGTCGTAGTCGGCCGGGTGACCGGCGTAGTCCACCGCGGAGACCACCCGGGTGCGGCTGGTCGTCGCCGCCGCCACCGCCGCCGGGTCGAGGGTGAAGGTCTCCTCCTCGACGTCGGCGAAGACGATCCGCGCGCCGAGGGCGACCGCGCTGCTGGCGGTCGCCACGAACGTCGTCGGCGGTACGACCACCTCGTCGCCGGGGCCGACACCGGCCGCCGCGTACGCGACGTGCAGGGCCGCGGTGCCGTTGGAGACCGCGGCGCAGCCGGTCCCGCCGGTCCACCCGGCCAGGTCGGCCTCGAACCCCTCGACCTGGGGCCCGGTGGTGAGCCAGCCGCTGCGCAGCGCGTCGACCACGGCGGCGACGTCGTCGGCGCTCACCGACTGCCGCCCGTACGGGAGCAGCCCCGTCATGCGGGCACGCCGAGCATGTCGCGCAGCTGCGCCACGCTGAGCCACTCGTCGTTGCCGTCCGACTGGTACGCGAAGCCGTCCGGCACCGGCTCGCAGCCGACCGGCGGCTGGTAGCCCCAGGTGGCGATGGTCGGCTGCACGATGAACCGGTCCTTCGCCCGCAGGGTCCGGCGGCTGTCGTCCGGCGCGATCATCTCCTCGTGCAGCTTCTCGCCCGGGCGGATGCCGATCTCGTGCGTGGTGGCCTCCGGGGCGACGGCCTCGACCAGGTCGAGGATGCGCATGCTCGGGATCCGAGGGACGAAGAGTTCGCCGCCCTGCATCTGGTCGAACGAGTCCACGACGAACCGGACCGCCTGGTCCAGGGTGATCCAGAACCGGGTCATCCGCTTGTCGGTGACCGGCAGGCTCTTCCCCTCGGCGGCCAGCCGGCGGAAGAGCGGGACGACCGAGCCGCGGCTGCCGACCACGTTGCCGTAGCGGACGACCGCGAATCGGGTCGGGTGCTGCGCCGCGTAGTGGTTGGCCGAGACGAAGAGCTTGTCGCCGACGAGTTTCGTGGCGCCGTAGAGGTTGACCGGGCTGGACGCCTTGTCGGTGGAGAGCGCGATGACCTTCCGTACGCCGGCCTCGATCGCCGCGTCGACGACGTGCTGCGAGCCGGTGATGTTGGTGGCGATGAACTCCGAGGGGTTGTACTCGGCGGTGTCCACCTGCTTGAGGGCGGCGGCGTGCACCACGTGGTCGACGCCGTGCATCGCGCGGGTCAGCCGGTGCCGGTCCCGGATGTCACCGATGAACCAGCGCAGCCGCGGGTCGTCGCCGAGGTGCTGGCGAAGCTCGTACTGCTTGAGCTCGTCGCGGGAGAACACCACCACCCGGGCCGGATCCGCCTCGGTGAGGACATGCCGGAGGAACGTTCTGCCGAAGGAGCCTGTCCCACCGGTGACAAGAATGGAAGACCCATTCAACTCGCTCAATTGGTGCTCCCATGGTCGTGGTTCTTCCGTGGCGACCTTCCCCGGCCGGCCGGTTCGAGACGCTAGCTTCGGCGGGTTAACACGCCGACGCCCCTCGGTGAACGGTCCGCCCGCCCGAAGTGAATGCGGAATGCCTTGCAGGCAAACACTTTTTGCCTGCTCAGGGGCGGGTTGAGAGGGCTGGAAGCTCGGCTACACTCGGCCCGCACGCCGACCGGGCGTAGCAGTTACGGAGGAAATCGCGGTGGAACTTCAGCGACTGAGGGTCGTCTTCCGCGCGGCTTTGGAACTGCCCGACGACGCCGTCGTGGACAGTCTCGAATATCGCGGTACGGAGAAGTGGGACTCGCTCGCGCACATGGCGTTGGTGGCCGCCGTCGAGGACGAGTTCGATGTCATGTTGGACACCGACGAGGTGATCGACCTCAGTTCCTTCGACCGCGCTCGGCAGATCCTGGAGAAGCACGGTGTCGTCCTCACCGACTGATCCCGGCGCGGACGCCGCGTCCGGGCACCCCGGGGACCGGGCCTCGACCGCCCGGCGGGTCCTCGTCACCGGCTCGACCCGGGGCATCGGCCGGGCTGTCGCCCGGCGACTCGCCGCGCAGGGCTGTGCGGTCGCGGTGCACGGCCGGCGGGCCGGCACGGCGCGGGAGGTGGCCGCCGCACTGCCGGGCGGGCCGCACCTCGCGGTGCACGGCGACGTGGCGGAGCCGGACCAGGTCCGGGCGGTGCTGCGCGCCGTCTTCGAGCGTTGGCGGGGCCTGGACGCGCTGGTGGTCAACGCCGGCGTGCACGAGGCGGGGCTGCTGGGTTCCGTGCCGGACGAGACCGTGGCCCGGCTCTTCGCGGTCAACGCGGCGGGCGCCGCGCACACGCTCCAGCAGGGCGCCCGCCTGCTGCGCCGGGGCGACCGGCCGGCGGTGGTGTTCACCGGCTCGCTGATCGGCTCCGCCGGGGCCGCCGGGCAGGTCGTCTACGCGGCCAGCAAGGCGGCGGTGGAGGGCCTCACCCGGGCCGCCGCCAAGGAGCTCGGCCCGGCCGGGATCCGGGTGAACGCGGTGGCCCCGGGCTTCATCCGCACCGACCTGCTGGCCGACCTCGACGAGCCGGGCCGGCGGGCCCGCGCCGACGCCACCCCGCTGCGCCGCCTCGGCGAGCCGGAGGAGGTCGCCGAGGTGGTGGCGTTCCTGCTCTCCCCGGCCGCGGCCTTCGTGACCGGCCAGGTCATCGGCGTCGACGGCGGGCTGACCCTGTGACCGGCCCGCCGCGGCACGACCCGGCCGGCCCCTCCTGTTCCGACGCGGCCTTCCTGCCGCACCCGGACGGCCGGCTGGTGGACGCGGCGACCGGCCGGCGGGTCGGCGGCGCGGAGCTCGCGGCCCGGGTCGCCGACCTCGCCGCGCTGCTCGACCGGGAACCGCCCGGGGCGGTCTTCGCCGCCGCCCCCACCGAGATCGACGCGGTACTGCGGATCCTGGCCGCCTGGCAGGCGGGCCGCCCGGTCGCGCTGCTCGACCCGCGGATCGCCGTGGACGCGCTGCGGGACCTGGTCGACCGGTTCCGCCCCGCCCTCCTGCTCACCGGCCCCGCGCCGGTCGAAGGCTACGGGCCCGGCCCGGCCGCTCTCGGCCCGGCCTGGCGGCGCGCCGGGCCGCCGGGCCCCCCGCCCCACCCGGAGCTGGCGCTGCTGCTCGCCACCTCCGGCTCGACCGGCAACCCGAAGCTCGTCCGGCTCTCCCGCGCGGCGGTGCGGGCCAACGCGGCGGCGATCGCCACCGCGCTGGACCTGGACGGCGACGAGGTGGCCCCCACCACCCTGCCGCTGCACTACACGTACGGGCTGTCGGTGCTCACCAGCCACCTGCACGCCGGGGCCACCGTGCTGCTGGAACGCTCCGGGCTCACCTCCCGCGAGTTCTGGGCGGCGCTCGACCGGTACCGGGCCACCTCGCTGGCCGCCGTGCCCTACCAGTACGAGATGCTGCGCCGGCTGCGCTTCGCACCGGCCCGGCACGAGCGGCTGCGTACGCTCACCCAGGCCGGCGGCCGGCTGCACCCGGATCTGGTCGCCGACTTCCACGGCCGGATGGCCGAGGTGGCGGGCCGGCTCTTCGTCATGTACGGGCAGACCGAGGCGACCGCCCGGATGACCGTGCTGCCGCCCGAGCGGCTGCCGGAGAAGCTGGGCTCGGTGGGACTGCCGGTGCCCGGCGGGGCCCTGTCGATCCGCACCGACGACGGTACGGAGACCACCGCGCCGGAGCGGACGGGCGAGATCCTCTACCGGGGACCCAACGTGATGATGGGCTACGCCGAGACGGCCGCCGACCTGGCCCGCCCGGACGAGCGGGGCGGCGTGCTGGCCACCGGCGACCTGGGCCACCTGGACGCCGACGGGTTCCTGCACGTGACCGGCCGGATCAAGCGGATCGCCAAGGTGTTCGGCGTCCGGGTCAACCTCGACGACGTGGAACGCTCGCTCGGGCACCACGGCCCGGTCGCCGCGATCGCCGGGGCCGACCGGCTGGTGGTGGTGGCGGAGGGCGCGGACGCGGACCGGCTCGCCCTGATCCGGGCCGAGGTGGCGCGGGCGCTGGGCACCCACTCCTCCGGGATCCAGGTGCGGGGCGTCGACGCGCTGCCGCTGACCCCGACGGGCAAGCCCGACTACCGCGCACTGGAGGAACGGTGCTGACCGACGTGTTCACCCTCACCCAGCCCGAGAAGGAGGTACGCCTCCGCGACGAGCTGGTCGGGCTGCTGGCCCACCACCGGCGGCACTGCCCGCCGTACGCCCGGATCCTGGACGCCCTGGGCGGCGCGGAGGGCGACGCGGCGACGCTGGCCGACCTGCCCTGGCTGCCGGTGCGGCTGTTCAAGACCCGCAAGCTGGCCAGCGTGCCGGACGAGGAGGTGATCCGGGTGCTCACCTCCAGCGGGACCACGGGCGAGGTCAGCCGTATCCACCTGGACCGGGCCGCCGCCACCACCCAGTCGAGGATGCTGGCCCGCACGCTCGGCACCGTGCTCGGCCCGCGCCGGCTGCCGATGGTGGTGGTGGACCGGGCCGGGGTGGTCGGCGACCGGCGCTCCTACTCGGCGCGCGGAGCGGGCGCGCTCGGCATGGTGAACTTCGGCCGCGACCACCTGTGGCTGCTCGACGCCGACGACCGGCCGGACGTCGCCGCGCTCAAGGACTTCCTGGCCCGCCACGGCGACGCGCCGTTCCTGGTCTTCGGCTTCACCTTCATGGTCTGGCGCTACCTCTACGAGGTGGCCCGCGACCACGGCCTCGACCTGTCCCGGGGCGTCCTGGTGCACTCCGGCGGCTGGAAGAAGCTCGCCGACCGGGCCGTGGACGACGCCGAGTTCCGCCGCCGGCTCGGCGCGGACACCGGCCTGACCCGGATCCACAACTTCTACGGCATGGTCGAGCAGATCGGCACGGTCTTCCTGGAGGGGCCCGACGGCGGCTCCCTCTACTGTCCGGACTTCGCCGACGTCATCGTCCGGGACCCGGTCACCTGGCACGAGGCCCCGGTCGGTACCCCCGGCGTGATCGAGGTGCTGAGCACCCTGCCCAGCTCCTACCCGGGCAACGTGCTGCTGACCGAGGACCTGGGAGTCGTGCACGGGATCGACGACGGGCACTGGCCGGGCAAGCGGTTCAGCGTCCTGGGCCGGCTGCCCCGCGCCGAGGCCCGGGGTTGCAGCGACACCTACGCCGGAGGAGAGGCATGACGGTACGGATGCGGTTCCCCGCCGGGCCCGACGCGCCGGTGGAGGACCTGCTGCCGCCGGTCGGCGACCCGCCGCTGGTCGTCGGCGACGAGCGGATGCTGGACTTCCTGACCTCGGTCTCCCGGCGGCTGCTGGCCCCCGCGCTGGCCCGCCGCCATCCGGAACTGGGCTCGCTGGGCTTCTTCCTGCGCCGCCGGGAGCTGCTGCGCGGCGTCGAACGGCTGCACACCGGGCTCGCCGACGGGGTGCTCGCCTTTCCCCGGGGCGTGGTGTTCCACGTCCCACCCGCCAACGTGGACACGATCTTCGTCTACTCCTGGGCGCTCTCGGCGCTGGCCGGCAACGTCAACGTCGTCCGGGTCTCGCCCCGCTCGGCGGCGGCGGCCGACGCGATCCTGGCGGTGCTCAACGACAGCCTCGACTCCGCCGACCCGGTGGTGGCCCGGACCCAGCGCATGGTCACCTACGGCCACGACGACGCGGTGACGGGCCGGCTCAGCGCCGGCTGCGACCTGCGGGTCGTCTGGGGCGGCGACCGGGCGGTGACCGCCGTACGCCGGCACCCGCTGGCGCCCGCCGCCCGGGAGCTCACCTTCCCGGACCGGTCCTCCTTCGCGGTCCTCTCGGTGACCGGCTGGGAGGCCGCCCCGCTGGCCGACCGGCGGGCCGCCGTGGCCCGCTTCGCCGACGACGCCTACTGGTTCGACCAGGCGGCCTGCGCGTCGCCGCGCGCGGTGTTCCTCGTCGGCGACGAGGGGCGCGCCGAGGCCGTCCGGGCCGAGTTCGTCGCCCTGCTCGGGCTGGCCGTGCGGGAGCGGGGCTGGGACGTGGACGCGGCGATGGCCGTCGAGAAGCGGGTCGGCGCGTACGGGCTGGCCGCCGACGGCGGAGTTACCCGGATGGTGTTCCACGGCAACCTGGTCACGACGCTGGAGCTGGACGGGCCGGCGGCGGCGCCCCGCGAGTGGCTCGGCACCGGTACGTTCGGCTTCGTCACCGTGGCGGAGCTGGCGGAGCTGGTGCCGTTCGTGCGCCGCCGGGACCAGACCCTGACCCACTTCGGCTTCACCCGCGCCGAGCTGGTCGACCTCGCCCGGCGGCTCGGCGGCCGGGGCATCGACCGGATCGTGCCGTTCGGCGCGGCGCTGACCTTCGCCCCGGTCTGGGACGGCCACGACCTGCTGCGTGAGTTCGTCCGGCTGGTCACGGTCGCGGACTGACGGCGCACGACGTGGGGTCCGGTCCGCCGGACCGGGCCCCACCGACGCGCCATGGCTCAGACCAGGTCCCAGCTGAGCGGGGTTCCCCTCGCCGCGTCCCGGGTGAAGGTGCGGCCGAGCACCCGGTCCAGGTCGGCGGGGGGGAGCCCGCCGGCCGGCCGGATGGAGCGGACGACCGACGCGGTCACGCGATCGCCGGCCCGGACGTCCTCGACCACCCAGAGGGAACGGCGGAACCGCAGCCCCTCCCGTTCGGTCGGGGTGGGGCCGACAGCGGGGTCGCCCAGCGCCGCCCAGGCCCGCTCCGACTCCACGACGAGCGCGGTCAGCTCCGGCGGCTCCAGCGAGAAGTCCGAGTCGACGCCCCCGTCGGCCCGACGCAGGGTCACGTGCTTCTCGATCAGGCAGGCGCCCAGTGCCACCGAGGCGACCGGCACGCCGATGCCGGGGGTGTGGTCGGACAACCCGACCGGCAGGCCGAAGACGTCGGCCAGCACGGGCAGCCGGCGCAGGTTGCTGTCCCGCGGCGGCGCCGGGTAGGAGGCGGTGCAGGCGAGCAGCACGATGCCCTCCGCGCCGCCCTCCCGGGCGGCGCGGACGGCGGCGTCGATCTCGCCGACGGTGGCCATCCCGGTCGAGATGACCAGCGGCTTGCCGGTGCCCGCGACGAGCCGGATCAGCGGCAGGTCCACCAGCTCCGACGAGGCGATCTTGTACGCGGGCGCGTCCAGCTCCTCCAGCAACTCCACCGCCGTCGCGTCGAAGGGCGACGAGAAGACCGTGAGGCCGAGCGCGCGGGCCCGCTCGAAGATCGGCGCGTGCCACTCGTACGGGGTGTGGGCCCGCTCGAAGAGCTGCCAGAGGCGTTCCCCGCCCCAGAGGTCGTGTCCGTCGGAGAGCCGGAACGCGGGCGCGTCGACGTCGATGGTGAGCGTGTCCGGGCGGTACGTCTGGAGCTTGAGCGCGTGCGCCCCGCTGGCCGCGACCGCGTCGACGATGGCGAGCGCCCGGTCCAGGTTGCCGTTGTGGTTGCCGGACATCTCCGCCACCACGAGCGGCCGCTCCCCGGCCCCGACCGCGTGCGGTCCGATTTTGACTGTCGAGGTCATGTTCCCCTGCTCATCTCCGTCCACACCACCTGGTGCGAGCTACCGTCGACGTCCCGCGCGTACCGCCGGACGACGCGAAATCCGAAGCGCCGGTGCAGGGCGAGCACCGGCTCGTTGCTGGCGAGCGTCTCGCCGCCGAGCCGCCGCGCCCCGAGGGTCCCGAAGGCGTACGCGACGGCCGCCCGCTGCAACGACAGCCACGCCGGCAACAGTTCCGCCCGGGCGTCCAACCCGGCGATGTCCAGGTAGAAGCCCCAGGTCAAGGAGCGCTCCGGCGACGTGAGCCCGGCGAAGGTGACCACGCCGGAGGGCTCGCCGGCGTGCAGGTGCACCAGCACCAGCCGGTCCGGGTCGGTGCGCACCCGCGCCCACCAGGCGCGGTGCTCGGCCGGGTCGATCTCGTGGCCGGTGAGGCTCACCGCGCGCACCTGGGGATGGTTGCGCCAGCGCAGCATCCGGTCCAGGTCGCCGTCGTCGGCCGGCCGCAGCGACCCGGTCATCCGCGCGACGCCCGTGCGCGCCCGGCCAGCGCGCCGGGCCGGTCCGCCGTCGCCCCGGCCGCCGTCGCCGATCCCGTCCCGTCCGTCGTCGTTGCCGCCGGCCCGGTCGCCGCGGGTTCCGCCGCCGGCTGCGCGGCGGTAGTCCCGCCACGCACCCGGCCCGCCATCCGGTGGGCCCGGCGCAGCGTCGCGTAGGCGAGGTAGCTGTCCCGCCCGACCAGCCGATGCTTGAGCCCCGCCACGCCGGCCGGGCGCGGGTAGCCGGTGCCCGGCAGGTAACGGCGGTAGTGCTCGGCGACCCGGCGGAAGAAGGCGCGCCGCAGCCGCGGGTGCAGCCGGCCGTCGTTGCCCGCCACCACCAGGTAGTGGCTGACCATCAGCGTGAACAACTCGGCGCGCAGCCGGTCGTCCGGGGCATGCCGGTCAAGCCACTCGAAGAGTCGTTCGTACTGGTCGAAGGCGTCGAAGTGCCGCCGGCTACGGGTGGAGGTGATCGCGCCGAGCCGACCCTGCCGGTAGTGGTAGCAGACCCGGTCCAGCACGGAGATCCGTCGCGCGCCGATCAGCAGCGGGTGGCTGAACGGGATGTCCTCGTACCAGCCGGGGAAGAAGCGCAGCCCCAGCCCGGCCATGAACTCGCGCCGGACCACCTTGTTCCAGGCGGTGTGCTGCACCCGCAACAGCTGCGGCCGGTCGGCCAGGCTGACCACGCCCGGCACGCCGCGCAGCAGGTGACTGCTCGCGTCGACCTCCCGTCGACCGCCCTCGTGCACCCGGAGGTGGTCGAGCATGAGCACGTCGGGCCGATCCCGGCGCAGCCGGTCCAGCACCGCCGCGATCGTGCCCGGCGGCAGCCAGTCGTCGCTGTCGACGAACCAGACGTACTCGCCGGCGGCCACGTCGAGGCCGGCGTTGCGGGCCGGGCCCAGGCCCACGTTGCGGGGCAGGTGCAGCGTGCGGATGCCGGGCCGGCCGGCGTACGAGCGCAGCATCTCCCCGCAGCGGTCGGGGGAGGCGTCGTCCACCGCGACCAGCTCCACCGCCCCCGCCTCGCCGGGCGGGATGTCGGCGCGGATCGACTCCAGGCACTGGTAGAGGTACGGCTCGACGCCGTACACGGGCACGACGATGCTCAGCAGCGGCGCTTGCGTCGGCTCAATGACCACGCCGCCACCCTCGGCCCCGCGGATGACCGGGCCCGGAACCTCACGTGACCGGGGACGGTGGAGTCCCTGAACACCCGCCGGGCGCCGGGTTAACGGTTCAGGATCCGGCGCACCGGGCCGCCGACGACCCGCTTCACCCGGGCCCGCAGCCGCTGCTCACGCAGGGCCTCCGCGTCGGCCCGCAGTTCGGTGTTCCGGTCGTGCAGCCACTGGACGCGCTCCAGCAGCACCTCGGCGGCGGTCGCGCCGGCCGGGCGTACGGCGGGCGGGAAGGTGGTGGCCCGCACCTGCGCGTCGAACCGGGCGGCGCTGTCGCCGTCGGCGAAGGCGTTGCCGAGGCCGTGCCTGGCGAGGAAGGCCAGCATGGTCTCGTAGCGGGCCTTGTGGCCGGCGTTGAGCGCGCCGTAGTCCGCCTCGTCGTAGAGCTGGGCGGCGTCCACGTCGGCCGGCACGTCCTTCATCACCCGGTGCGGGATGTCGAAGTACCGGGCGAGCTCCAGGGTGCGCGAGTCGTGCGCGAAGAGGTAGCCGGGCGTGCCGGCCACCAGCGCCGTGATGGTGCCGTGGATCCGGGTACCGAACGCGAAATCGAACCCGGAGAGGTAGTCCATCCAGGTCCAGGGGTCGACGAACATCCGCACCTTGTCCTCGGTGAACAGCGGGTGCGAGGTGTGCACGGGGATGGCGCTGGACCTGCCCCGCTCCTCGGGGGCGTCGCCGTAGAGCAGCGTGCCGAGCGTCTTGAGGTCCTGCGGCAGGTAGCGCAGGTTCGGGTACCGCTCGTGGTGCCGGGCGACGATCTTCGCCATCGACTTCACGTACGGCGAGATCGTGAGCGCGACCCGGTCGTCCGGCGTCAGCGCCGACTTCCGTTTCCGCACCCCGAGGCTGGCGCCGTGCAGGAACATCGACGGGCAGCCGATCACGTCGACGGCGGAGAAGCCGAGGGTACGCAGGTAGCTCTCGGTGATCTCGCCCCGGACGCCGATGCTGGGCGAGCGGTCGAGGACGGCCCGCACGAACCGGCTCACGACGTCGTCGATCGGGCGTAGGTACTCCCGGTCGCCCTTGACGTCGGTCTGCACGCCGACCCCGAGGACCACCACCGGGATCTTCAACCGCTCGATGAGCTTGGTCATGGCCTCGACGCGGTGTGCGTAGCTGCGACGGAAGGCGTTGGCGAGCGGTACGACGTAGACGTCGTACCGCTCGTTGATCATGTCCGCGTCGCGCGGGTTGACCTTGAACTCGGTTGAGGTGATCTCGGTGGTGGAGGTGCGTAGGAGCTTGTGCGCGGCGTGGCTGAAGACGAGGTTGCCGTTGTTCTCGCCGATCCAGTTCTGCTCGTAGGTCTCCTCCGGCGAATAGACGTCGAACGGGCCCTTCTTGGCCCGCATCAAGATCCGCCGGTGCATCCGTCCCCGCCTCTCGTCGTCCTGGGGTCACGGAATACTAGGCCACCGGCCGCCGTGGACACAGCTGCCGGTCACCGTCGTCACGCGACGGAACGGGGGCGTCACCCACCGGAAAGAAGGGGTTGCCAGCGCCGGCGGGTAGGGTGCCCGGGCGGGCGGTGCCGACCGGGGGGCCGCCGCGGGGCGTCCCGGGGGCGCCCGACGACGGACCGAGGAGGAGACGTACGTGCTGGTGACCCTGCGGATCGCCGGAGTCGCGGCATGACGGGCGCCGCGACCGCCGCGCCGGCCCGCCGGCCCGCGTCGCCGGCCGACCGCCTGCCGTCGCTGACCGGGCTGCGCTGGGTGGCCGCGCTGCTGGTCTTCGGCTTCCACGCCGGGACGATGGGCATCATCGCCGAGCCCGACCACCGGGCCGTGGTGAACTGGGTCTTCACCCTCGGCCTCTCCGGCGTGCAGTTCTTCTTCATCCTCAGTGGCTTCGTGCTGGTCTGGTCGGCCCGGCCGACCGACACCCGGCGGGCGTTCTGGCGACGCCGGGTCGCCAAGATCTGGCCCAGCCACGCGCTGCTGTGGGCGCTGGCCCTGGCGGTCGCGGCCTGGTTCGCCGACCCGGTGGACCCCGGCGTCGCGCTGGAGAACCTCTTCCTCCTCCAGGCCTGGGATCCCCGGCCGGGCCACTTCTACAGCATCAACACGGTCAGCTGGTCGCTGTCCTGCGAGTTCTTCTTCTACCTCTGCCTGCCGCTGGCGCTGCCGCTGATCCGCCGGGCCCGGCCCTGGGCACTGTGGAGCGTCGTGGCGGCGGTGCCGCTGCTGATCCTCGCGCTCTGGCCGGCCCAGGCCCTGGTGCCGGAGGAGAGCCGCTGGTGGTTCACCCAGATCTTCCCGCCCGTGCGGTCGCTGGAGTTCTGGATGGGCGTGGCCGCCGCCGAACTGATGCGGCGCGGCCGGTGGCGCGGGCCGGGCCTGCCGGTGGCCAGCCTGGTCTTCGTGGCGACGTGGGTCGGCGCGGCGCAGTGGGTGCGCGCCGAACTCTGGGCGGCGCTGCTCTCGGTGGCGTACATCCTGGTCATCACCGCTGCGGCGGACGCGGACGTGCGCGGGCGACGTTCGCCGTGGCGCTCCCGGCCGATGGTCTGGCTCGGCGAGGTCTCCTTCGCCTTCTACCTGGTGCACGTCCTCGTGATGGTCAGCGTGCTGCGGTTCACCGGCGACTGGGGGGTCGGCTTCGGCGGCTGGTGGGGGCTGGCGGTGGTGCTCGGGTTCCTGCTGGTCAACCTGGTCCTCGCCGGGCTGGTGCACCGCCTCGTCGAGAACCCGCTGATGCGGCTGCTCGCCCCGCGCCGCCCGTCGCGGGCCGCGCCCCGGGGAACGGACGCGACCGCGCCGCGGCCCGGTGGCACGGTGCCGCCCGAGGGCGGGCGTGGCGACGCGGTGCCGCGCCCCCGGCCCGGCGCCGCCCGCGGCGACCACCGGCCGGAGTACGTCGACTCGCGCTGACCCCCGGCACCGCGTCCACATGCGACACACCCGACGCGATGCGGGCCGCCGGAGTCGGCGGTAGCGTTGGTGGGTGCACGTTGTCGCGCCGACCTGTCCCCTGTGGTCGGTGGCGCGCTGGGCCGCGCGGCTGCTGGCCGGCCTGGCGGTCGCGTGCGGTGTCGGCGCCGGGGCGTTCCCCGCCGCCGCGCCGCACCCCGGGGTGACCGGCCTCCCCGCGGCCCCGGCCGCGTCCACGCCGGCGGTCCCGTCGAGCTGCCCCTGCGGCACGCCCGCCGTCCGCCCCGACGCGGGCGTCCGCACCGGCGGTCCGGCCGGCGCCGGCCCGGCGGTCGACAGCCGCGTCGGCGTTCTGACCGCGGCCGGCCCGGCGGTCGACAGCCGCGTCGGCGGTCTCACGGGGGCCGGCGTCGGCACCCGCGCCGCCGAGCGGGACGCCGCGGGCCCGGCACCTGCCGACGCGCCGGCACCCGCCCCGGCCGCCGTGGTCGCCGCCGGCCCCGCAAGTCGGGG
>NZ_JBAKHV010000074.1:0-22957 GCF_036906775.1 Micromonospora sp. CPCC 205561
CGACTTGCCCCGGCACCAGCCGGGTCCCGCCCCCTCGGCGGCGAGGTCGCCGGCGCGGCGCAGCGCGAGCCGGCCGGCCCGCGCGTGCCGTGCGCCGCCGCCGGTCCGGGCGTGCCGGTGCAGTGCCCAGCCGACGCCGGCCCGCCCGTCGGCGAAGGCCGCACCGGTGGGCAGGTCGTCCCGCTCGACGGCGTCGGCGAGCCGGTCGGCCCAGCCGCGGGCGAGTGCCGCCGCCGGCGGGTGGTCCAGTTCCGCGTGCACCGCGTCCATGGCGGCCAGGCAGCCCGCGCCCCCGTCGGCCCAGCCGACGGCGGGGGAGCCCGCGCTGGCGGCGGCGGCGAGGTCGACGGCGGTGCGGGCCTGCCCGGCGAGCCCGGGGTCGCCCAGCAGGGTGCCGAGCCGGGCGAGGCCGTACGCGATGCCGCCGAGGCCGTACAGCCCGCCGGGACCGATCGCGGCCACCAGGTCGGGGCGCGCGCCGAGCAGCCGGAACAGCCCGGGCACGGCGCCGACGGCCCGGTGGGCCAGCTCGGCGTGGCGGGCGGTGCCGGTCACCGCGGCGAGCTGGGCCAGGAAGAGTGCCACCCCCAGGTGCCCGTGGGCCAGCCCGGCGCCCGTCGGCAGGACCAGCCACTGCCGGTCGTCGACCAGCTCCAGGCCCAGCCAGTTCACCCGGTCGTCGCCGGCCACGGCGCGGGCCTGGAGCTCGTCGGCGAGGGCGCCCGCCGCGGCGATCAGGCGCTCCGGCGACGCGTCGGCGTCGGCCACCGGCCGGTGTGCCGCCGCTGCGGTGTGCCCTCCGGGGACCGGGCGCCGGGTGGCCAGGGTGGCCGCGACGATCCACTCCTGGTGCCGCCGGTCGGTGTCGCCCAGCGCGGCCAGCTTGTCCAGCGCGGCGTCGAGCCCGGGGCGGGCCAGCGGCACCGGGAGCGGCCCGCCCCCGGCGGCCCGGACGGTCCGGCCGCCGGCTGTCACCTCGAAGAGCGGGACGTCGCCGTCCCACAACGCGGCCACCTCGTGCGGGGGAAGTTGGCCGAGGAACGGGTGCGCGCCGGCACTCGACCAGAGGGCACCGAACGCGCGGTCGCGCTCCAGCGCGTCGCCGAGGACGTCCGGGTGGGTGGTGCCGGTCAGCAGGGCGCGGTAGGCCGAGGTGGGGCGGGCGACCAGCCGCACAGGTACGGCGGCGCAGGCCACCACCAGTTCGGTGAACTCCCGCCGGTGCGTCCGGATCGCCTCGTACGCCAGCCGGAACCCCGCCCGCAGCGCCGGCTCGTGGGCCGCGGGGTCGACGTCGGTGTCGCCGAGGCGGGGCCGGTTGCGGCCGCCGGCGAAGTCGACCGCGCGCCGGGTCATCCGCATCCGGTCGGTGCCCGGGTCGGCCCAGTCGATCGCGCTGGTGGGCGCGGTCGCGCCGCGGTCGCCCCCGACGCCGGAGAGGTCGAGCGTGCCCTGGTCGCCCACCACGATCAGCGGCAGCAGGCCGGTGCGGTGCACCGACTCGGCCAGCAGGTCGGCGGCCGGGTCGCCGGTGCCCGCCGGTTCGCCGAGCGCGGGGTGGAAGAGCGTCTCGGTGTCCACCACGACCGGCGTGGCACCGGCGGCGATCAGGTTCTCGTAGTGCATGTCCGTGGCGTGCAGGGCGTGCAGCAGTGCGAGCAGGGCGCCCTGGCGGCGGTAGAAGCCGTCCGCCTGCTCCGGACGGCGCAGCGGCGCCGCCTCGACGTACTCCGACCAGCCGTAGCCCGGGCGGGACAGGGCCGCGACCCCGCGCAGCCCCAGCCCCGGCGCCCGCCGCTCCAGCCACTCGACGAAGCCGCCGAACCGGAGCTGGGAGGTCAGGTCGCGCGGCTTGTAGACGACGCGTCGACCGTCCGCGAAGCGCAGCACCGCCGTCGTACGGCCACCGGCGTGCGCGTCGCCCAGGTTGCTGCGGACCGCGACCAGCGGGCCGGGATCCTCGTCGCCGAGCAGGGTACGGACCAGGTCGTCGCGGTCGGCGACGAACCGGGTGAGCAGTTCGAGCCCGGCACGGGCGGCCATCGTGCCGGTCTGCGCCAGCAGGCGGGCGAGCACGGGGTAGCGCTCCACCAGTTCGGCCAGCCCGGCGGGGTCGCGCAGCCCCGCCACGAAGTCGGCGAAGCGGGCCGTGCCGTCGGCGCCGGACAGCAGGCCGGCGGCCCGCCGGCGATGCAGCTCGAAGACCAGCGTGCGGGCCGCGACGGAGAGCAGCTGGTCGCCCAGTTCGGCGGCGAGGTCGTCGGTGAGGGCGGGCAGGTCCGCCGTCCGCGCCGTCGTCAGCCGGCCGGCACCGGCGACGAACCGGTCCACCGCGACCTCGACGAACGGCCGCAGGGGCGCGGCGAGGGCGGCCCGCCAGTCCGACGGGTCGGCGGGCGGGCGGGGCGCAGCCGCGGCGCGCAGCGCCGCCTCGACGGTCTCCGCCCAGGCCGGGCGGACCGTCCTGGCCGCGAGCGCGGCCCGGTCCTCCGCGAGCAGGTCGAGCAGCCCGGCCTCGTCCAGGCCGATCCCGGCGAGCCGCGTCGCCAGGCCCGCCCCGTGCCCGGAGCGCCACGGGGCCAGCCGCCGTTCGGCGTCGTCCACGCCGCGCGCGGCGTGGACGCGTTGTGGGGTCGGGGTGCCGGCCCGTGTGGGCGCCCGTTCGTGCAGCGCGAGCCCCGACGCCCACCAGTGCGGGGCCAGCCGCACGCCGGGACGGGCGTGTGCGGCGGCGCCGGCGGGGGGAGTCGAGCTCACCGTTGCAAGGTGCCAGAGCGGGGCGCGGAGTTCATGAGTGGAAACCACTCACATTCATGTCGTCCCGGCAGGCGGCGGGGCCGCGCGGGGCGGGCGGTGCCGCCGCCGACGGTGCCCGCCGCGCCGGCCGGCGCTCGGGGCCGGCGCCCGGCCCGCCCCATTCTAGTCACCAATAGTGATCAGTTGAACGGGGAGAGTGATGCGGGCCGGAATTTGAGTGTCGCTCACGCATGTGGTCGGTCGCGGTGCCGATGAGTCTTCGGACGACTGTTCTGACCCGGGGCGGCGCGACGAACGGAGCAAGTCATGGAGTTTCGGGTGCTGGGGCCGGTGGGGGCCCGCCGGGGCGACGCGGAGGTCGCCCTGGACGGGGCGAAGCAGCGTACGGTGCTCGCGGCGCTGCTGCTCGCCGAGGGACGCACCGTCACGGACACCCGGCTGTGCGAGCTGCTCTGGGGGGAGCGTCCGCCGGCCACCTTCGCCGCCCAGCTCTACAACTACGTCTCGCGGCTGCGCAAGTACCTCGGCGCCGGGGTGGACATCGTCCGGCAGTGGTCGGGCTACCAGATCCGGATCGGCACCTCCCGGTTCGACCTCGACGAGTTCGAACGCCTGGCCGAGGCCGGGCGGGAGTCGCTGCGCGGCGGGCGGCACGCCGAAGCCGCCGAGCGGCTGCACGCCGCCATGTCGCTATGGCCCGGCCCGGCGCTGTCCAACGTGACCGAGCACCTCGCCGTCGCCGAGTCGCACCGGATGGCGGAGCTGCGGATGTCGGTCCTGGAGAGCCGCATCGAGGCCGACCTGCTGCTCGGTCGGTACGTCCCGCTGGTCCCCGAGGTCACCCAGCTCGTCGCCGAACACCCGCTGCACGAGGGGCTGCGGGGGCAGCTGATGACGGTCCTGGTGCGCAGCGACCGGCAGGCCGACGCGCTGGCCACCTACCACGAGGGCCGCCGGGTGCTCGCCGACGAGCTGGGCGTGGACCCGGGGCCGCTGCTCGCCGAGGCGTACCGGTCGATCCTCGCCGGCCCGCCGGCGCCCGCGCCGGCCCCGGCGGTCGTCGCGGAGCCGAGCTGGCACGGGGTGCGGCCCGCGATGCTGCCGCCCGGGGTCGGTGACTTCGCCGGCCGGGAGGAGGAGCTGAACGGGCTGCTGCGGGTGCTCACCGCCGCGCCGGCGGCCCGCCCGCCGGTCGCCGTGGTCACCGGCATGGCCGGCGCCGGCAAGAGCACGCTGGCCCTGCACGCCGCCCACCTCACCCGGGCCGCGTTCCCCGACGGCCAGCTCTACGCGGACCTTGGCCGCGCCCGGGGCAACGCCGTCGAGCCGTACGACGTGCTCGGCTGGTTCCTGCGCAGCCTAGGCCACGTCGAGCCGGCGATCCCGAAGGGGCTCGACGAGCGGGTCCGGCTCTACCGCAGCCAGCTCGCCGGCCGCCGGCTGCTGGTCATGCTCGACGGCACCGCGGACTACGCGCAGGTCGCCCCGCTGCTGCCCGGCGATCCCGGCTGCCAGGTCATCGTCACGAGCCGGCTGCGGATGCCCGAGCTGGCCGGCGCGACGTCGCTCGAGGTCGGCACCCTGGACCGGGAACAGGCCCTCGCACTGCTCGGTCGGATCATCGGGGCCGGGCGGGTGGCCGGGGAGACCGAGGCCGCCACCCGGATCATCGAGCTGTGCGGGCGGCTCTCGCTCGGTGTCCGGGTCGCCGGCTCCCGGCTCCTGGCGCGTCCCCACTGGTCGCTCGGCTACCTGGCGGACCGGCTCGCTGACGAGCGGTACCGGCTGGACGAGCTTCGGCTGGGTTCGATGGACGTCCGGGAGCGACTGGACAGCAGCTACCACCAGCTGGCCGACCTGGGCCAGCTCGCCCTGCGTCGGCTGGCGCTGCTGCGCACGCCGGCCTTCCCGAGCTGGTGCACCGCCGAGGTGCTGGGCATCTCCCGGGACGCCGGCGAGGAGGTCGGGGAGAACCTGGTCGACGCCCGGCTGCTGGAGATCGTGGAGTCCGACGGCGGCCGGCGGCAGCGGTTCCGCTTCCACGACCTGGTCCGCGTCTTCGCCCGGGAGAAGGCCGACCAGGCCGACCGTACGCTGGTTGCCGGCGCCGGGGCGCTGAGCGCGGTGGGGAACTGATCGGCGGGTCGCCCGCGACGGTGGTCAGGTGTCGTAGCGGCAGGTGCCGCCGGTGCCGGCCGTGCAGTCGTTGAGCTGGAGCGACTCGACGTTTGTCGTGTGGCTGCCGGTGGTGCTTCGGGCCGGCACGGCGACGGTCAGCCGCACCGATCCAGGTGGCGATCAATGCCCCGCGATGGTGAAGAGCATCATGGCGGGTGGGGCGGACCGGCGTGACCAGCGCCGCCGGGCGCGCGGAGGGCCGGCACAGTAGAGAAGATATAGCCGGCGGCCGCATGGTGGCCGCGTGAACGCCCTGACATCGGCCGACTGCGCGACGGCCGTCCCCGTCGACGTGGAGCACGTCGCCCCCGACACGATCGTGGCCAGGATCCGCCCCGACCTCGGCGATCCGGTCTTCGCCGGCCACTACCCGGGATTTCCGCTGCTGCCCGGGGTGTACATCTTCGAGTTCGTGCACCGGGCGGTACGCGCCGCGGCGCCCGGGCTGTCGCTGACCGAGATCGTCAGCTGCCGCTTCCTGCTGCCCTTCCGGGGCGACGACGAGCTCGTCGTGACGATCCGCCGCAGCGGCGAACTGTGGCGCGGCGAGGTCGCCGTCGCCGCGGTGCCGGTCGCCGAGGTGCTGTTGCGCTACGCGAGCGAGGAGTGACCACCATGATGGGGATCGACGAGATCAGGCGGATCATCCCGCACCGGCCGCCGATGCTGCTGGTCGACCGGGTCACGGAGCTGGTGCCCCGGCGGCGGCTGGTGGGCTCGCTCACCGTCGGCGGTGACCGGCCGCTGCCGATGTCGCTGCTCCTGGAGTCCTGGGGCCAGGCGGCGCTGGTGCTGATCCGGCACGACCGGCCGATGCCGGACGTGCTGACCGACGGCGTGCCGGTGGCCGGGGTCTTCGAGCACATCCGCTTCGGCCGGCCGGTGCTGCCCGGGGAGACGGTGGAGCACCACGTCACCATGAACAGGTTGGTCGCCGACACCGCCTTCGTCACCGGCGAGAGCGTCGTCGGGTCAACGGTGGTGCTGCGGGTGGGCCGGCTCGTCGGGGCGATGCGGTCGGTCGAGTCCCTGCGCGCGTCCCTGGACGCGGCGAACCGGGAGCCCCGCGCGGCGGCTCCGCAGCACCCGGCGAGGCCGGTGGGGATCCCGGCGGCGGGGACGTCCGGAGCGGCGCGGTGAGCGCCGGTGCGCGGCCGGTGGCCCTGGTCACCGGCGGCTCGCGCGGCATCGGCCGGGCGGTGGTGCGGCAGCTGGTCCGGGACGGCTACGACGTGGCCATGTGCTACCAGTCCAGCAAGGACGCCGCCGACGAGGTCGTCGCGCAGGCGGCCCGCGACGGCGGGCGCGTGCTCGCGCTGGCGGTCGACGTCGCCGACGCCGCGGCGGTCCGGGACTTCGTGTCGACCGCCGAGAGGGAGCTGGGCGACCCCGACGCGGTGGTCAGCGTCGCGGGGATCATCCGGGACCGGCCGCTGGCCCTGATGAGCGACGCCGACTGGCGCTCGGTCATGGAGGTGAACCTGGACGGCACCTACCACCTCTGCCGCGCGGTGGTCCGCCGGATGATGCGCCGGCGCGCCGGCGCGATCGTCACGGTCTCCTCGGTGTCCGGGGTGTCCGGCAACGCGATGCAGACGAACTACTCCGCCTCGAAGGCCGGGATCATCGGCTTCACCAAGGCGCTGGCCAAGGAGGTCGGCCGGTACGGCATCCGGGCGAACGTGGTGGCGCCGGGCTACGTCGACACCGACATGATCGCCGCGCTCTCCGACGAGCTGGGCGCGATCGCCCGGGACCGGGTCGCCCTGGGCCGCCTCGGGCGCGGCGAGGAGATCGCCGAGGTCGTCTCGTTCCTGCTCTCCGCCCGCGCGTCGTACCTGACCGGGCAGGTGGTCACCGTGGACGGCGGCCTCTCGATGTGACCGGCCGCCGGCCGTGACCGGCGGCGACCCTCGGGTACCAGGGCCCGAGCAGCCGGGTCAGGATCTCGGTGCGGTAGGCGTCCGCCCCGACCAGGATCCGGGCCCGGTTGCGTGCCACCCCGCGCAGGATGGCGCGGGCGGCGTGCTCCGCCGAGGTGTCGACCGAGCGCTCGAAGTGCTCGCGGACCGCGGCGTAGTCCCGCAGCCCGTCGTTGCGGGCGTTGCGCATGATGTTCGTCCTGATCCGGCCGGGGTGCACGCAGCTCACCGTGACCGGCACCCCGTCGGCCCGCAGCTCCTGCGCCACGGCCTCCGTGAAGCCCCGCACGGCGAACTTCGCGGCGTTGTACCCGCTCTGCATCGGCGCGCCGGCGAGCCCGAGCACGCTGGAGACGTTGACCAGGTGGCCGCGCGACGCCGTCAGCAGCGGCAGGAACGCCCGGGTGCCGTGCACGACGCCCCAGAAGTCGACGTTCATCACCCACTCGAGGTCTTCCCAGGCCCCGTCGACGACCGAGGCGAGCAGAGTCACCCCGGCGTTGTTGACCACCAGGTCGGCGCGGCCGAAGTCGGCGCCCACCCGCTGCGCGTGCTCCAGCACCGCCTCCCGGTCCGCCACGTCCAGCCGGTATCCGCGTGCCCGGCCCCCGGACGACCCGCAGCGTCGTACGGTCTCCCGCAGCCCCTCGTCGTCGACGTCCGAGGCCGCGACCCGGGCGCCCCGGGCGACCAGCTCGACGGCGAGGGCGCGGCCGATGCCGGAACCGGCGCCGGTGACCACCGCAACCCTGTCAGTGAAGTCTCTCATCCTGGACCTTCTCGATCGGCCTTCGGGCCTCGGCGGTCCGCGCCCGGCGCAGGCTCTCCCGCCCGGCTATGGCTTTCCTATGCCGCGTCGATATGTAGAGAAGCTATGAGGCCGCTGCCCGAGCCTCTCTCCCGGCAGCCCTCGTGACGGGCTGCCGGCCGGGTTGACGAAGGGAGAACGATGTCGGACATCTTCGGTTCGGCGATCACCGGGCTCGGCGCCTATCGGCCCACCCGCGTGGTCACCAACCCGGACATCGCGCTGCGTACGGAGGTGACCCCGGAGTGGATCGAGGAGCGTACCGGGATCAAGACCCGGCACAGCGCCGGCCCGGGGGAGACCGTGCCGGTGATGTCGGCGGAGGCCGGCGCGAAGGCGCTGGCGATGGCGAACGTCGACCCCTCCGAGGTTGACCTGCTCATCCTCGCCACCGCCACCAAGCGGGACCGCATCCCGGGCGGGGCGCCGGAGGTGGCGCACCGCATCGGCATCCCGGACACGGGCGCGTTCGACCTGAACGCGGCCTGCGCGGGCTTCGCCTACTCGGTCTCGGTCGCCTCCAACGCGGTGCGCCTCGGCGAGGCGCGCAACGTGCTGGTCATCGGGGCCGAGCACCTCACGGAGTTCATCGACCCCGAGGACCCGGCGACGTACGTCATCTTCGGCGACGGTGCCGGGGCCGCGGTGATCTCCCGCTCGGAGCGCCAGGACATCGGCCCCGTGGTCTGGGGCAGCGACGGGCGCCGGGCCCCGATCCTCGGCACGAAGTGGGCGCGCGACGGCAAGGAGTACGCCTCGATGAACGGGCCGCTGGTCTACCGGTGGTCCACGAAGAACATCCCCCCGGTGGCCCGGGAGGCCTGTGCCCGCGCCGGGATCGACCTGTCGGAGATCGACTGGTTCGTGCCGCACCAGGCGAACCTGCGGATCATCGAACAGCTCGCCGAGATCCTGGAGATCCCGGAGGACAAGGTCGCCCGGGACGTGGTCGACACGGGGAACACCTCGGCGGCCTCGGTGCCGCTGGCGCTGAGCCGGCTGCACGAGAGCGGCCGGACCAAGCCCGGCGACAAGGCGCTGCTGCTCGGCTTCGGCGCCGGGCTCGCCTACGCCGGCCAGATCGTCCGGATGCCCTGAACAACCTTCCTCGAAAGGACACTGACATGACCGTTGACCAGGTGGCCGCCGACGTCGAGCTGCTGACCCGCAAGCTGATGACCGAAAACCCGGAGCGGCCGATCTCGGCCGACGACACCTTCGTCGACCTGGGCCTCGACTCGCTCAAGCTGGTCGACCTGCTCGGCGCCGCGGAGGTGCACTTCGACATCGAGGTGCCGGACGAGGAGGTCGGCAACTTCGTCCGCGTCCGCGACCTGACCGACTTCGTGCTCGGCGCCAAGTGAACGCCGGCGACGGGGACGCCCGGGAGCTGTCCGTCGGTCAGGCCGCGCAGTGGGCGCTGTACCGACTCGCGCCCGAGAGCTCGACCAGCAACGTGGTGACGGCCGTGCTCGCCGAGCCGGCCCTCGACACCGACGCGCTGCGGGCCGCCCTCGTCGCCGTACAGGAGCGGCACGACCTGCTGCGGTCCCGGTTCGCCGAGACCGAGGCGGGACCGGTACGGCTCGTCGACGGGGCCGGCTCGGGCGCGGTCGAGCTCCGCGACGTCGGCGACGTCGACGACGCGGCCCTGCGGGACCTGGTCCGCGCCGTCGGCGAGCAGCCGCTGCGGCTGGAACACGACGGGCCGCTGCGGGCCGTGCTGCTGCGCCGGCGCACCGACTGCGCGCTGGTGCTGGTGATCCACCACATCGCCACCGACGGGCTCTCCCAGTGGCTGATCTGGCGGGACCTCGGCGAGGCGTACCGGGCGGCGCGGGGCGGCGGGTCGGTGCGCTGGCCGTCGCTGCCCCGCTACGACGAGTTCGTCGCCCGCGAGCGGGCCCTGCTGGCCGGCCCCCGGCGCGCCGAGCTGGCCGAGCACTGGGAGCGCGCCTGCGCCGGGGCGACCGCCGCGACCCTGCCCACCGACCGGCCCCGCCCCGCCCACCGCTCCTACCGAGGCGCGGCCGTCGCCCGGATGCTGCCCGACGAGGTCGTCCGGGCGGTCCGCGCCACGGCCGCCGCCCTGGGGGTGACCCCGTTCAGCGTCCTGCTCGGCGTCTTCGAGGCGCTCCTGCACCGCTGCACCGGGCAGCGCGAGTTCACCATCGGCTGCCCGGTCTCGCTGCGCCGGGGCAGGGCGCTGCGCGAGGTCGTCGGGATGCTGGTGAACCCGGTCGTGCTGCGCTCGTCGTTCGAGCCGGAGACCACCTTCGCGGCGGCGATCGCGGCCGCCGGGCGCCAGCTCACGGAGGGCGTGGCGCGCGCCGCGTACCCGTTCGCACTGGTCCAGGCGGCCCGCCGGGACCGGGACCCGCTGGTGCGGGTGACCATCACCCTGCTCACCCGGCAGCACGGCGACACCCTCTCCGACACCAGCAACGGCTTCGTCGGGCACCGGGTCCGGCAACTGGTGGTGCCCTACGACGAGGGCCAGTTCGACCTCGCCGTGACCATCCACCAGCTGCCGGACCTGTCCCTGCGCACCGAGTTCAACTACGACACGGACCTGCTCGACCGGGCCACCGTCGAGCGGCTCTTCGACCAGTACCTGGCCCTGCTCGGCGCGGCCTGCGCCGAGCCGGGCGCGACGGTCGCCGACGCCCCACTGGTGGGCGACGCGGAGCGGCGGATGCTGCTCGAACTCGGCATGAGCTGAGCACCCGGCGAGCCGGCGCCCGTCCACGACGCGCCCGGCGCCCGTCCTTGACGCGGGCGCCGGCGACACAGCGCCCGCACCGGTGCGGGCGACCTTCCGACAGCCCGGAGAGGGGGTTGAGATGGATCAGGGAATTCTCTCCACGGTCGGCAACACGCCCCTGGTGCGGCTGGACCGGTTGTTTGCCGACTTTCCCGCCCGGGCGTACGCGAAGCTCGAACAGTTCAACCCCGGCGGCAGCATCAAGGACCGGGCGGCGCTGAACATGCTGCGCGGGAAGATCGAATCCGGTGAGCTGGTGCCGGGGCGGTCCGTGGTGGTGGAGTCCAGCTCCGGCAACCTGGCTATCGGCCTGGCGCAGATCTGCGCGTACTTCGGCATCCGGTTCATCTGCGTGGTCGACCCGAAGACCACCCGGCAGAACCTGGCGGTGCTGGCCGCGTACCAGGCCGAGATCGACATGATCGAGCAGCCCGACCCGGAGACCGGCGAGTACCTGGCCGTGCGGCGGCGCCGGGTGCGCGAACTGGTCGAGACCGTGCCCGGCGCCTACCGCCCCGACCAGTACACCAACCCGCTCAACGCGCGGGCCCAGCGGCAGACCATGGCCGAAATCATGGTCGAGCTGGACGGTCGCGTCGACTACCTGTTCTGCTCCACGGGCACCTGCGGCACCCTGGTCGGCTGCGCGGACTACCTGCGGGAGAACGGTCACCCGACCCGGATCGTCGCCGTGGACGCGGTCGGCAGCGCGATCTTCGGCCACCCGCCCGCGCCCCGGCTGATCCCCGGGCACGGCGCCTCGGTCGTGCCGCCGCTGGCCGCCACCGCCCGGCCGGACGAGGTGCTGCACGTCTCCGACCTGGACTGCGTGGTCGGGTGCCGGCTGCTGGCCGTCCGGGAGGCCATCCTCGCCGGCGGTTCGTCCGGCGCGACGGTGGCCGCGCTGCGCCGCCGCGTCGCCGACCTTCCGCCCGGCAGCACCAGCGTCCTGATCTTCCCGGACAACGGCGACCGCTATCTCGACACCATCTACTCCGATCGCTGGGTGACCGAACAGTTCGGCGAGGTCAGCCACCTGTGGAAGGGCGACAAATGCTGATCATCGGCCACGCCGACGTCCGGACCGTGCTCGACGGCGACGAGGCGGCGGTCATCGACCTCGTGCGGGAGGCGTACCTCCTGCACGAGCAGGGCCGCACCAGCGTGCCGCACTCCGTCTTCCTGCGCTTCCCCGACGCCCCCCGCAACCGCATCATCGGCCTGCCCGCGTACCTGGGCGCCGACCCGCCGGCCGCCGGCATGAAGTGGATCTCCTCGTTCCCGACCAACATCGAGCGGGGCCTGGACCGGGCCAGCGCCGCCATCGTGCTGAACTCGCTGGAGACCGGCCGGCCCGAGGCCGTGATCGAGGGTTCGGTCATCTCCGCCCGGCGGACCGCGGCCGGCGCGGCCCTCGCCGCGCGGCTGCTGACCGCCGGCCACCGCCCCGACGGCCTGGCGCTGATCGGCTGCGGTCTGATCAACGAGCAGGTGCTGCGCTTCCTGAGCGTGGGCCTCGCCCCACCGGCCGCGTTGGTGCTGCACGACACCGACCCGGGCCGGGCCGGGGCGTTCGCCGCGCGGGCCGCGGCCCTGCTGCCGGGCGCCGCGATCAGCGTGGCGGCGAGCGCCGAGCAGGCGCTGGCCGCGCACCGGCTGGTCTCGATCGCCACCACCGCCAGCGAGCCGCACCTGGGCCTGGCCGCCTGCCAGCCGGAGAGCGTGGTGCTGCACCTGTCGCTGCGCGACCTGCACCCCGAGGCGGTGCTGACGGCCCGCAACGTCGTCGACGACCCCGACCACGTGTGCCGCGAGCGCACCTCGCTGCACCTCGCCGAGCAGCTCACCGGCGGCCGGGAGTTCATCCACACCACCATCGGCCGGCTGGCCGGCGGCGCTCCGCTGCCGCACGCCGACGTCGCCGGTCCGGTGGTGGTCTCGCCGTTCGGACTGGGCGTGCTCGACATCGCGCTGGCCGAACACGTC
The DNA here is from genome assembly GCF_036906775.1 of Micromonospora sp. CPCC 205561. Taxonomy (NCBI): domain Bacteria; kingdom Bacillati; phylum Actinomycetota; class Actinomycetes; order Micromonosporales; family Micromonosporaceae; genus Micromonospora; species Micromonospora sp. CPCC 205561. The sequence goes on from NZ_JBAKHV010000074.1 coordinate 12,416, forward strand.
CGCCGCACGGCGGCCCGGCGGGGCCTCGGCGTACGGATCGACGACTTCACACCCGTACCGGCCGCCGCCGTGGCGACCGGGGAACCCACGAGGGAGAGAACATGAGCGACGACGACCGTAGCTACCTGGTGGTGCTCAACGACGAGGAGCAGTACTCGATCTGGTGGAGCGACCGGGCGCTGCCGGCCGGCTGGCGGGCCGAGGGCACCGAGGGCACCCGCGACGAGTGCCTCAGCCGGATCAACGAGATCTGGACCGACATGCGGCCGAAGAGCCTGCGCGCGCGCATGGACGGCGCCTCCGTCTGACGGCCGCGCCGGCGGCGTCACCCCGGCCGTCCGCGCTCAATCCCCACCCCGGAGGAACACCCATGAGCACCCCTTCGTCCACCCTGCCGGCCGCCGGAGCGGGCACGGCCGACCCCGTCGTCCTGCCGGACCTGATCGCCCGCCAGGCCGCGGCGACGCCCGACGCGGTCGCGGTGCTCGCCGGCGACGTACGCGTCGGCTACGCCGAACTCGACCGCCGCGCCAACCAGCTCGCGCGACACCTGGTGGGGCTGGGCGTCGGTCCGGAGTCGACGGTCGGCGTGCACCTGCGCCGCGGCGTCGACCTCGTGGTCGCGCTGCTCGGGGTGTGGCGGGCCGGTGGCGCGTACCTGCCGCTGGACCCGGCACACCCGGTGGACCGGCGGCGGTGGATCGTCGCCGACACCGGGGTGGACGTCGTGCTCACCCAGGCCGACCTGCGCGACGACAGCCTGACCGGACCGTCGCACGTGGTCTGCCTGGACACCGAGCGGTGCCGGATCGCCGCCGCGCCGCAGACCGCCCCCCCGGTGCGGATCGACCCGGAGAACGCCGCCTACGTCATCTACACCTCCGGCTCCACCGGCCGCCCCAAGGGCGTGGTCGTCACCCACCGGGGCATCGGCAACCGGGTGGCCTGGACGGTCCGGCAGCACGACCTGGCGGCCGGCGACCGGGTGTTGCAGAAGACCGCGCTGAGCTTCGACGCGGCCGGTTGGGAGTTCTTCGCCCCGCTGATCTGCGGGGCGACGGTGGCGCTCGCGCCGGACGGGGCCGAACGCGACCCCGCCGCCCTGGTGGCTGCGGTCATCCGCAGCGGGGCGACGGTGTTGCAGGGCGTCCCGTCGGTGCTGCAACTGGTGACGGAGGAGCCGGACTGGCCGCGGTGCACCTCGCTGCGGCTGGTCTTCTCCGCCGGCGAGCCGCTGCACGCCGAGCTGTGCCAGCGGCTGGCCGCGGTGCCCGGCATCCGGGTGTGGAACACCTACGGCCCGACCGAGTGCGCCATCGACGTCACCGCCCAGCCGGTCGACCTCGCCCAGCGCACCGGCCCGGTGCCGATCGGCCGGCCGCTGGACAACCTGCGCCTGCAGGTGCTGGACGCGAACCGGCGGCCGGTGCCGATCGGGGTGGTGGGCGACCTCTACGTGGGCGGGGCGGGGCTCGGCCGCGGGTACCTCGACCGGCCCGACCTGACCGCGGAGCGGTTCGTGCCGGACGAGTACGGCCCGGACGGCGCCCGGCTCTACCGCACCGGCGACCAGGTCCGGTGGCGCTCCGACCGGAGCCTGGAGTTCGTCGGCCGCGCCGACGACCAGCTCAAGATCAACGGGGTGCGGATCGAGCCCGGCGAGGTGGAGGCCGCGCTGGCCGCCCATCCCGACGTCCGGCGGGCGGTGGTCGTCGGCGACGCCGCGCCCGGCGGTGGCGTCCGGCTGGCCGCGTACGTCTCCAGCCGGCGCCCGCTGGGCACCGCGCAGCTGCGTGCCTTCCTGGCCGACCGGCTGCCCGACGCCCTGATCCCGGCGGTCTTCGTGCCGGTTGCGGAGTTCCCGCTGACCACCGGCGGCAAGGTCGACCGGGCCGCGCTGCCGCCGGTGCAGCCAGCCGACCAGACGGCCTACCAGGCCCCCCGCACCGACGCCGAACGCCTGGTCGCCCGGCTCTGGCAGGAACTGCTGGACGTCGAGCGGGTGGGGGCGCACGACGACCTCTTCCAGCTCGGCGGCTCGTCGCTGGTGACCGTCCGGCTCGCCAGCCGCCTCGCCGCCGAGTCCGGCGTGCGTGTCGAGCTACGGGAGCTGCTCACCGCGAGCACCGTCGAGGCGCAGGCCGCGCTGCTGGCCGGCGGCGCCTCCGCGACGGCCCCGGTGCTCCCGGTGCCGCGCACCGGTCCGCTGCCGCTCTCCCCGGCCCAGCGCCGGCTGTGGCTGCTGGACCAGCTGCACCCGGGCAGCCCCGAGTGGGTGGTGCCGCTCTACCTGCGGCTGCCCGGCGCGCTGACGCCCGACACCGTGCGGGACGCACTGGACGCGCTCCAGGCGCGGCACGAGGCGCTGCGCACCCGCTACCTGGTCCGCGACGGCGAGCCGCACCAGCTGGTCGTCGCGCCCGCCCCGGTCGAGCTGACCGTCCGCGACGCCGCCGAGGCGCCGCTCGTCGACCTGGTCGACGCGCAGCTCGGGCAGGGCTTCGACCTGCGTACCGGGCCGCTGTGGCGGGCCACGCTGGTCACCTCCGCCGGGGCGGACCACCTGCTGCTGGTGGCGCTGCACCACATCGCCTCGGACGTCACCACCGCTGGGGTCCTGGAGCGCGACCTGCGCGAACTCTGCGCCGCCGGGGCGGCGGGGCGGGCCCCCGACCTGCCGGAGCTGCCGGTGCAGTACGCCGACTACGCGGCCTGGCAGCACCGGCACCTGACCGACGAGCGGGTGGAGCGGGAACTCGGCTTCTGGCGCGAGCAACTCGCCGGGGTGCCCGAGCTGGCCCTCCCGACGGACCGGCCCCGACCGGCCGAGCGGGATCCGCGCGGCGCGCACGTCGAGTTCGAGGTGCCGGTGGAGCTGGCGCGGAAGCTGACCGCGCTCGGCCGGCGCTGCTCGGCGACCCCGTTCACGACGATGCTCACCGGCTTCGCCACGCTGCTGGCGCGCCACAGCGGCCAGTGGGACGTCCCGGTCGGCGCCCCCACCTCCGGGCGACGCCCGGCGGAGGCGGAACAGATCGCCGGCGTCTTCCTCAACCCGGTGGTGGTGCGCTGCACCCTGGACCCGTCCGCCCCCTTCGAGGCGGCCCTGCGGGCGGTCCGGGCCCGGACCCTGGCCGCCCTCGCCCACCAGGACCTGCCCTTCGAGCGGGTGGTCGACGACCTCGCCGACGTCCGCGACCTCTCCCGCACCCCGCTCTACCAGGTGATGCTCAGCGCCCAGGAGACCGGCATCACCGGCCAGTCGGCCGACGACCCGGCCCTGCTGGACGCCCTGCGCCGCGCCGCGCGGATCGCCAAGACCGACCTCACCATGCACGTCTGGCCCCGCCCGGACGGGGCACTGGCCGGCAGCCTGGAGTACGCCACCGCCCTCTTCGACGAGCCGACCGTCCGGCGGATGGCCGACCACTTCGTCCGGCTGATCGCCGCGGCCGTCGCCGAACCGGCCACCCCGATCGGGGAACTCGACCTGCTGCCACCGGCCGAGCGTCACCGGCTCCTGCACGAGGTCCACGGGCCCGCCGCGCCCCGCGCCGCCGCGACCGTCTGCGACCTCTTCGAGGCCCAGCGCGACCGCACGCCCGACGCGGTGGCGCTGCGGCACGGCGACCTCACCACCAGCTACGCGGCGCTGGACGAGCGGGCCGACCGGTTCGCCCACCATCTGCGGCACGCCGGGGTCGGCCGGGGCGCGGTGGTGGCCGTGCTGCTGGACCGGGGCGTCGACCTGGTCGCCGCGATCCTCGGCACCTGGAAGGCGGGGGCGGCCGTGCTCCCGCTCGACCCGGCCTACCCCGCCGGGCGGATCCGGCACATGCTTGCCACCGCCGGCGTGCGGCTGGGCGTCACCCAGGCGGCGTACGCCTCCCGCTTCGACGTGCCCACCCTGCACGTGGACACCCACCGGCTGATGATCTGCGCCGGTCCCGCCAGCCGGCCGCAGCGGGACACCGATCCGTCGGAGACGGCGTACGTGCTCTTCACCTCCGGCTCGACCGGGCGCCCCAAGGGGGTGCTGCTGCCGCACCGGGCGGTGTCCAACTTCCTCGCCTGCGCGGTCGAGGCCGAGGCGCTGGGCGACCGGGGCGAGCGGGCCGGGCGGGGCGACGGCGCGCCGCTGTTCACCACCATCGCCTTCGACCTGTCGATCCCCAACCTGTTCAGCCCCCTGGTCTCCGGCCAGTCGGTGACGCTGCTCCCCGCCGACCTCGACGTCGCCGAGCTGGGCGCGCTGCTCGTCAAGGCCGGCCCGTTCGACCGGTTCATCATGACCCCGCCGCACCTCGAACTGCTCACCGAGCAGCTCGACGACGAGCAGGCCGGCCAGCTCTCCGGGCTGATCTGGACGGCCGGGGCGGCGCTGCGCCGCGAGATCGCCGACCGGTGGCTGGAGCGGCTCGGCCCCGGCGGCCTCACCAACAGCTACGGACCGACCGAGACCACCGTGATCATGACGGCCCATCCGGTCGAGACGCCGCAGACGACCGAGATCGTGCCGATCGGCCGCCCGCTGGCGAACACCACCGTCCGGGTGCTCGACGACGCGCTGCGCCTGCTGCCCGTCGGCGTCGTCGGCGAGCTGTACATCGGCGGCCACTGCCTGGCCACCGGCTACGCCGGCCGACCCGACCTCACCGCCGAGCGGTTCCTGCCCGACCCGTACGGGCCGCCCGGCAGCCGGCTCTACCGCAGCGGCGACCTGGTCCGGATGCGCCCCGACGGGGTGATGGACTTCGTCGGGCGCGTCGACGACCAGGTCAAGGTGCGCGGCTACCGGATCGAGCTGGGCGAGATCCGGGCGGTCGTCGAGGAACACCCCGGGGTGACCCGGTGCGAGGTCGTCGTCCACGAGGACCGGCTGGTCGCCTTCCATCGGGGCGAGGCGCCCGACCTGGCCGCGCACTGCGCCCGGCTGCTGCCCGACTACATGGCGCCGAGCCTGCACGTGCCGGTGCCCGAGATCCCGCTCAACACCAACGGCAAGGTGGACCGGGCGGCGCTGCTCGGCCTGCTCTCCGACGCCGTCTCCGCGGGCGCCGCCGGCGCCGGGGACGCCTTCGTCGCACCGCGCACCGTCGTCGAGGAGCGCCTCTGCGCCCTCTGGAGCGACCTGTTCGGCGTGCCCGTCGGCGCCCGGCACAACTTCTTCGCCATCGGCGGGCACTCCGTGCTGGCGGCCCGACTGGCCGCCGCCGTCCAGGAGGAGTTCGACCTCGACGTGTCGCTCCGGCTCGTCTTCGAGCACCCCACCGTCGAGGCGATGGCGCTCGCGGTGGAGGACCTCGTCCGGGCCGAGGTGGACGCGCTCTCCGACGACGACCTGACCGAAGACCTGCGCCAGAGCAAGGAGCACCAGGCATGACCTCGACCGCGAACCAGCCGAACCTGCGCGAGTCGCTCGTCCAACGCCGGCTGGCGGGCAGGGCCGCCGGGCGGCGTGCCGCGATCCCGACCGTCGACCGCGCGGGCGACCTGCCCCTCTCCTTCGGCCAGCAGCAGATGTGGTTCCTCAACCGGCTGGACGCCACCAGCCCGGAGTACCTCGTCTCGTCGGCGCTGCGCCTGCGCGGCCCGCTGGACCACCCGGCGCTGGCCCGGGCCTGGGACGCGCTGGTCGCCCGGCACGAGATCCTGCGCACCCGCTACGCGCTGGCGGACCTGACGCCGGTGCAGGTCGTCGACGAGCCCCGCCCCCGGGAACTGCCGCTGGTGGACCTCGGCGAGCTGGCCGAGGCCGAGCGCGCCGAGCGGGCCACCGCGCTGACCAACGAGCTGGCCGCCACGGGCTTCGACCTGGCCACCGAATGGCCGGCGCGGGCCACCCTGCTGCGGCTGGGCCCCGCCGAGCACCTGCTGGTGCTCGTGATCCACCACATCGCCTGCGACGCGCCGTCGACGACGGTGCTCCTCGCCGACCTCGCCGAGCTGTACGGCGCGGCCGTGCGGGGCGAGCCGTCGCCGCTGCCGCCGCCGGCGGTGCAGTTCGCCGACTTCGCCGCCTGGCAGCGCGACCGGCTGCGCGGCGAGGCGCTGGAGCGGCGGCTGGCGCACTGGCACGACCGGCTGGCCGACGTCATCCCGCTGGAGCTGCCCGCCGACCGGCCCCGGCCCCGGGTGCGCGACTGGCGGGGCGCGGCCGTCCCGTTCGCGCTCTCGGCCGAGGTCTCCGCCGCGCTGCGGGAGGTCGCCCGGGGCGCGCAGACCACGGTCTTCGCCACCCTGCTGACCGCCTTCCAGGCGCTGCTGTCGCGCTACACCGGGCGCACCGACATCGCGGTGGGCAGCGTCACCTCCGTGCGGGACCGCGCCGAGCTGCGCGACCTCGTCGGCTACGGGATCGACAACCTGGTGCTGCGCGCGCGCTGGACGGGGGACCCGGCCTTCGCCGCGCTGCTGCGCGAGACCCGGGCCACCGTCCGGGACGCCTTCGCGTACGCCGACACCCCGTTCGCGCTGCTGGTCGACGAGTTCGAACCGGAGCGGGACCTCTCCCGCACCCCGCTCTACCAGGTCGCCTTCACGCTCGGCGACGACGCCCCCGGCGGGGACTGGCCGGCCGGGCTCGCCGCCGAGCCGTTCTGGCTGCCCACCCGCGTCGCCAAGGTGGACCTGCAACTGCACGTGGTCGAGGGCGCCGACGGCCGGCTGCGGGGACACCTGGAGTACGCGACCGCGCTCTTCGACGCGGCCACCGTGCGCCGGATGGCCGCGCACCTCGCGCGGCTGCTGGAGCACGTCGCCGCCGACCCGGACACCCGGATCAGCGCGCTGCGCCTGCTCGACGAGGCCGAACTGGCGGCGGCCACCCCCGCGCCGGTGCGCCCCGCCCCGCCGGTGACCGGCACGGTGCACGGCGTCTTCGCCGCCACCGCCGCCGCCCACCCGGACGCCACCGCCGTCGTGGCGGGCGCGCGGCGCCTGACGTACGCCGGGCTGGACGCCGCCGCGAACCGGCTGGCCCACCAGCTGCGGGCCCTCGGCGCGGGCCCGGAGCGGCTCGTCGCGGTCTGCCTGGACCGCGGCGCGGAGCTGGTCACCACCCTGCTCGGCGTGCTCAAGTCCGGCGCGGCGTACCTGCCGGTGGAGCCGGGCGTCCCGGCCGACCGGCTCGACTTCATGCTCGCCGACGCGGACGCGCGGATCGTGGTGACCACCGCCGCCCACCGGTCGCGCTTCGCCGACTTCGACGGCGCGGTGCTGGTGCTGGACGACCCCGAGCACGCCGCCGAGGTCGCCGCGCGGCCGGGCACGGATCCGGACGTCGCCGTCGACGCCGAGAACCTGATCTACGTCATCTACACCTCCGGATCGACCGGCCGCCCCAAGGGCGTCTTCCTGACCCACGCCAACGTGCTGCGCCTCACGACCGTGGCCCAGGACGAACTCAGCTTCGGCCCCGCCGACGTGTGGCCGCTGTTCCACTCGTACGCCTTCGACGTGTCGGTGTGGGAGCTGTGGGGGGCGCTGCTGCACGGCGGTCGGCTCGTGGTGGTGCCCGGCGAGGTCACCCGCTCCCCGGTCGACCTGCTCGACCTGCTGGTCGAGGAGCGGGTCACGGTGCTCAACCAGACCCCGACGGCGTTCCGCGGCCTGGTGGGGCTTGCCCGCGACGGCGACCCCCGCATCGACCGGCTCGCCCTGCGCGCGGTCGTCTTCGCCGGGGAGAAGCTGGAGTACGGCGACCTCGGCCCCTGGGTGGCCCGGCGTGGGCTCGACACTACCCGGCTGCTGAACCTCTACGGCATCACCGAGATCACCGTGCACGCCACCTACTACGAGGTGCGCCCGGAGGACCTGAGCGGTACCGCCAACCCGATCGGCGTCCCCCTGGCCGACCTGAGCATCCACCTGCTCGACCCGTACGGCAACCCGGTGCCGGTCGGCGTCACCGGCGAGATCCACGTCGGCGGGCCCGGCGTGGCCCGGGGCTACCTGAACCGGGGCGGCCTCACCGCCCAGCGGTTCGTGCCCGACCCGTTCGGCCCGCCCGGCGCCCGCCTCTACCGCAGCGGCGACCTGGCCCGCCGCCGCGCCGACGGCAGCCTGGAGTTCGTCGGCCGGATCGACGACCAGGTGAAGATCCGGGGCTACCGGGTCGAGCTGGGCGAGGTCGAGGCCGCCCTCTCGGCCCTGCCCGGGGTGCGGGAGGCCGTGGTCGTCGTCCGCGAGGACACCCCCGGCGACCGGCGGCTGGTCGCGTACTCGGTCGTCGACGAGCAGGCGGAGCTGCCCCGGCCGGGGCAGGTGCGCGCCGCGCTGGCCCGCACCCTGCCCGAGTACATGATCCCGTCGGCGTTCGTCCCGCTGGCCCGGCTGCCGCTGACCGTCAACGGCAAGCTCGACAAGCGGGCGCTGCCCGCGCCCGACCGCGCGGTGACCGCCACCGACCGGCCCTACCTGGCGCCGCGTACGGAGGTGGAGGAGCGGCTCGCCGCGATCTGGGCGGAGCTGCTCGGCCTGGAGCGGGTCGGCGTCGAGGACGGCTTCTTCGACGTCGGCGGCGACTCGATCCGCGCCGTCGCGCTGGCCGGGGCGATCCGGGCCGCCGGCCTCGACGTGCAGGTGCGCGACCTCTTCGAGCGGCGCACCATCGCCGAGCTGGCGGAGTTCCTCACCGGCCGGCCCGCCCCGGCCGCCCCCGAGCCGGCCGTCGCGCCGTTCGCGCTGATCGGCGAGGCCGACCGGGCCGCGCTGCCCGAGAGCGTCGTCGACGCGTACCCGTGCACGCAGGTGCAGCTCGGCATGCTCGCGGAGATGCTCGCCGACGAGCACAACCACTACCTCAACGCCACCACATACCGCATCCCGGACCGGGGCGAGTTCTCGCTCGACGCCCTGCGGGAGGCCGCCGCGCTACTGGTGCGGCGGCACGAGGTGCTGCGTACGTCGTTCGACCTGACCGGCTACTCGGTGCCCATGCAGCTCGTGCACGCCACCGCCGAGATGCCCGTCGGCATGGACCGGGCGCGCGCCACCGACCGGGCCGGCCTGGAGCGGGAGCTGCGCGCCTTCATCGCCGCCGAGCGGGCCGAGATGTTCGACCTGAGCCGGCCGGCGCTGTTCCGGCTGCACGCGCGGGTCTGCGCCGACGGCAGCTGGTGGCTCACCCTCACCGAGTGCCACCCCATCATGGACGGCTGGAGCTACCACTCGCTGATGATGGAGCTGGTCGGCGCGTACCACCGGATCCGCGACGGCCTGCCGGTCGAGCCCCGCCCGGCGCCGCCGGTGCGCTTCGCCGACGCGGTCGCCGCCGAGCTGCGCGCCACCTCAGAGGGGCTCGACCGCGACTTCTGGCACGCCCGCGTCGCCGGCCGGGACCGGTTCGTGCTGCCCGAGGGCTGGGGCGACCCGACCGCCACCGAGGGCGCCCAGTACGACCACTGGGTGCCGCTGCACGACCTGGAGCCGGGTCTGCGGGCGCTGGCCCGCCAGACCGGCGTGCCGTTCAAGTCGGTGATGCTGGCCGCGCACCTGAAGGTGATGAGCCAGCTGACCGGCTCGGCGTCCTTCTTCACCGGTCTGGTGTGCAACATCCGCCCCGAGGTCGCCGGCGCCGACCGGGTGTACGGGATGCACCTGAACACGGTGCCGTTCGTGCACGACGCGGGCGCGCGGACGTGGCGGGAGCTGATCCGCGACACCTTCGCCGGGGAGCTGGAGGCGTGGCCGCACCGCCGCTACCCGCTGCCGGTGCTCCAGCGCGAGGTCGGCGACGGCGGCCGGATGCTCGACGTCCGGTTCAGCTTCCACGACTTCCACCAGATCGACACCGACGAGATCGACTACGCCGACTCGATCGACGACAGCCCCAACGAGTTCCCGCTGGGCGTGATCAGCCGCCTCGGCTTCATCACCCTGGAGGCCAACCTGCGTCACCTCGGCGTCGCCCAGGTCGCCCGCCTCGGTGGCATGTACCGGGCGGTGCTGGAGGCGATGGTGGCCGACGTGGACGGTGACGCGTCGGTGACCTGTCTGCCGGCGGGTGAGGTGTCGGTGGTGCCGGCCGACGGGGTGTCGGTGGTGGAGCCGGTGTCGCGTTCGGTCCTGGCCGAGTTCGAGGCGCGGGTGGCGGAGACGCCGTCGGCGGAGGCGGTGTCCGAGCCGGGCGGCGCGTCGGTGGACTACGCGGCCCTCGACGCCCGGGCCGGGCAGGTCGCCCGCTGGTTGGCCGGCCGGGGTGTGGGTGCCGGTGCGGTGGTGGGTGTGCTGCTGGATCGTGGTGTGGAGTTGGTGGCGTCGATGTTGGGGGTGTGGAAGGCGGGTGCGGCGTTCGTGCCGGTGGATCCGTCGTACCCGCCGGGCCGCATCGCCGCCATGCTGGCCGACGCGGGCGCCCGCGTCGTGGTGACGTCGCACCGGTACGCCGACCGCTTCGCCCCGGCCGGCGTGGAGGTGGTGCGCGTCGAGGAGATCGGGGAGACGGAGGCGTCCCTGCCGGCCCGCGCCACGGATCTGGACGGTTTGGCGTATGTGATTTTCACGTCGGGGTCGACGGGGCGGCCGAAGGGTGTGCAGGTG
>NZ_JBAKHV010000075.1:0-22679 GCF_036906775.1 Micromonospora sp. CPCC 205561
GGGTGGGTGGGGGAGTGGCCGTGGGGGTGGGGGTGGGGGTTGGTCAGGGTGGGGGGGTGCGGGTCAGGTAGGTGTGGTGGGTGGTGAAGCCGAGGGTGCGGTAGAGGGCCACGGCCGGGGCGTTGCGCTGCTCGACCTGGAGGAAGGCGTGCGACGCGCCGGCCCGTACGCCCCACTCGGCGAGCGCGCGGACGATCCGGCCGCCCAGGCCCTGCCGCCTCGCCCCGGGCCGCACCTCGATGAGGCTGAGCCCGAGCCAGCGGCCGCCTCCGGTGACCGTGCCCCGGCCGATGGCGCGCAGCTCGCCGTCGGCGTACACGTGGGCGAAGCGGGCCTGTTCCACGGCGGTGAGGACGTGCAGGGCGGCGTCCGGCAGCCCGCCCTTGCGGCCGGCGGCGACGGCGAGCCAGTCGTCCGACGGCGCGGCGGCCAGCTCGACCGGCGGCGCTCCCGGGCGTTCCGGCGCGGCCGGCGGCAGCGCCGCGAGCGGCACGGTCTGCACCAGCACGGGCGGGCGGCTGACCCAGCCGCGGGCGTCCAGTTCCGCGCCGACCGGGGCGGCGAGCGGCAGCGGGGTGTTGACCATCGGCGGCAGGCCGAGGTCGGCGTACCAGCGCTCCACCGCGTCGAGCGCGGCCGGCAGCGGCCGGTCCGGATCGCCCACCGGCAGCGCCGAGTTCGCCCGGCCGGTCCAGCCGTCGGCGGAGCGCAGCAGCCAGTCGCCGAGCCGCCCCCGGACGGCGGCCGGCCAGGCCTCGTCGGCGGCGAGCTCCAGCTCGACCACGGCGGCGGCGGTGGGCCGGCGGGTCGGCGGCACCCGTTTGGCCCGGTGCACCTCGGTGACCGGAACCCGGAGCCGGCCCTGCGCGGTGGCGATGGTGAGATGTGTCTCGCTCAGCTCGACCAGCTCGCCGAGGGCGTCGGAAAAGAGCGGGCGGCCCTCGCGAACCCCCACCACCCGGCGGACCACGATCCGGTGTCCCACATCCTGCTGTCGGAGCACGATCGACCTCCTCCCCGGCGAGATACTAGGCTCTTACCGTCGCGGGTGATCGCGGCGTGTCTTGCGGAGGAGAAGACCGGTGACCTACATCATCGCCGAGCCGTGCGTGGATGTGCTCGACAAGGCCTGCATCGAGGAGTGCCCGGTCGACTGCATCTACGAGGGCAACCGGATGCTCTACATCCACCCGGACGAGTGCGTCGACTGTGGTGCGTGCGAGCCCGTCTGCCCGGTGGAGGCGATCTTCTACGAGGACGACGTCCCCGAGCAGTGGAAGGACTACACCGGCGCCAACTACGAGTTCTTCGAGGAGTTGGGCTCGCCCGGCGGCGCCTCGAAGATCGGCAAGGTCGAGAAGGACGCGACCTTCGTCGCCGCGCAGCCACCGCGCGGCGAGGGCCACTGAACCGGCCCGCGCCGGTCTCGTCGCGGCTGCCCGAGTTCACCTGGGACACTCTGGACGCCGCGGCGGCACTGGCCGCGGCGCATCCCGAGGGCCTGATCAACCTCTCCATGGGTACGCCGGTCGACCCGGTGCCCGAGGTGATCCGGCGGGCGTTGGCCGACGCGTCCGACGCCCCGGGCTACCCGCTGACCGCGGGCACCCCGCTGCTGCGCGAGACGATCGCGGCCTGGGTCTCGCGGGCCTGCGGGGCCGGCGCCGACGGTCTGGGTGTGCTGCCGACGATCGGCTCGAAGGAGCTCGTCGCCTGGCTGCCCACCCTGCTCGGGATCGGCCCCGGTGACGTCGTCGTGGTGCCGTCGGTCGCCTACCCGACGTACGAGGACGGGGCCCGGCTCGCCGGCGCCACCGTCGTCCGCGCCGATTCGCTGACCGCGTTGGGCCCCACCCCCCGGGTCCGGCTGGTCTGGGTCAACTCCCCGGGCAACCCGACGGGGCGGGTGCTCCCCGCGCCCCACCTGCGCAAGGTGGTCGACTGGGCGCGGGAGCGCGGCGCGGTGGTCGCCAGCGACGAGTGCTACCTGCCGCTGGGCTGGGCCGCCGAGCCCGTCTCCGTGCTCTCGCCCGAGGTCTGCGGCGGCTCGTACGACGGGCTGCTGGCCGTGCACTCGCTCTCCAAGCGGTCCAACCTGGCCGGCTACCGGGCGGGATTCGTGGCCGGGGACCCGGCGCTGGTGGCGGAGCTGCTGAAGGTCCGCAAGCACGCCGGGATGATCGTGCCCGCGCCGGTGCAGGCCGCGATGGTGGCCGCGCTGCGCGACGAGCGGCACGCCGACGAGCAGCGGGAGCGCTACCGGGCCCGGCGGGACGCCCTGCACGCCGCCTTCACCGGCGCGGGCTTCACCGTCGAGCACTCCGAGGCCGGGCTCTACCTCTGGCTGACCCGGGGCGAGGACTGCTGGCAGACGGTCGACTGGCTGGCCCGGCGGGGCATCCTGGTCGCCGCGGGGGTCTTCTACGGCCCCGGCGGCCGGCAGCACGTCCGGGTGGCGCTGACCGAGTCCGACGAGCACGTGGCGGCGGTCGCCGGCCGGCTGCGCGACTGACCGCGCGGGCGCCGCGATGACCGACGACGCGTCCGGGCCGGACCCGACCGCGCGGTGGGCCGCCGTGCGGGCGGCGGTCGTGGGTACCGGCCTGATCGGCGGATCCGTTCTGCTCCGGCTGCGCGACGCCGGCCTCGACGTCGCCGGATGGGACCCGGACCCGGGGACCCGCGGGCACGCCCGCCAGCAGGGCGTCGCGGCCCCCGAGACGCTCGACGAGGCGGTCGCCGGCCGGGACGTGGTCGTGCTCTGCGGTCCGCTGCCCACCCTGCCGGAGACCCTGCTGCGGGTCGCCCGGGCGACGCCGCCCGGCTGCGTGCTCACGGACGTCGGCAGCACCAAGGTCGAGTTGGCCGCCGTCGCCGCCCGGCACGGGCTGACCGACCGGTTCGTGCCGGGGCACCCGATGGCCGGCGCGGACTCCGCCGGGCTCGCCGCCGCCGCGGCCACGCTCCTCGACTCCGCCGCCTGGGTGCTCTGCCCGGAGCCGGGCCCCGCGACGACCGCGTTCCGGTGGCTGGCCGGGCTGGTCGTGGACGTCTTCGGCGCCCGGGTGGTGCCGATGTCCCCACGGGAGCACGACGCGGCCGCCGCGCTCGCCTCCCACGTGCCGCACCTGCTCGCCGGGGCGCTGGCGGGGGCCGCCCGGCGCACCCCCCTGCGCGACGCGGTCCTCGCGCTCGCCGCCGGGAGCTTCCGCGACGGCACCCGCGTCGCCGGCACCCCGGGCGCGCGGACCGCGAACATGCTGCTCGGCAACCGGGAGCGGGTGCTGGAGGAGCTGGCCGGCGTCACCGCCTTCCTCGACGACCTGGCGGGCGCGCTGCGGGCCGGTGACGCCGAGGCGCTCACGGCGCTGTACGCCGAGGCCGGGGAAGCCCGCTCGGCGCTGCTCGCCCGCCCGTTCGACACGCAGGTCCGGGAGTTCCCCGCCGCCGGCGACCACGCCGCCGAGGTGGCCTGGCTGCGGCGGCTGGGCGCGGCCGGCGGCCACCTGAGCGCCTGCCGGGCCGGGCCCGACGCGGTCCGCTACACCGCGCACGCCCCGACGGGCGCCGTACCGGCCTGACCCGGCCCGGCCCTCCCGAGCCTGACCCGGCCCGGCCCGGCCCAGGGCCGTCCCGCGACTGGCCCATCCGTCCCCTGCCTGGCCGGGCCCGGCCTGGGGCCGTGTCGCGCCAGGGGCCGGCCGGGCCTGGCGGGACGGCCACCTGCCGGTCGGGCCCGCTCGCCGGCGCGGCGCGGGACGGCGGGCGGGCCGGCGTGCGCGCGGTTAGGGTGAGGGCATGGTGGACGGGCCGGTGGTGGCGGTGCGTGGCGAGGCGTACCGGGAGGTCGCTCCGGAGGTCGCGCGGTTCGCGGTGACCGCCACGGCCCGGGACCGGGACCGCGAGGCCACCCTGGCCCGGCTGGCCGAGCGGACCGCCGCCGTCCGGGTGCTGCTCGACGCCGAGGGGCCCGCCATCGACCGGCGGGAGACCGGCGACCTGCGGGTCCGGCCGGAGACCCGGCGCTCCGGCGAGCGGGTGGTGGCGTACCACGGCAGCGTGACCACCACCGTGACGGTCAGCGACTTCACCGCGCTCGGCGAGCTGATGCTGCGCCTCGCCGACCAGGACCAGGTCGAGGTGGCCGGGCCGTGGTGGTCGCTGCGGCCGGACAGCCCCGCCCACCGGGAGGCCCGGCACGCCGCGATCGCCGACGCGCTACAGCGCGCCCGCGAGTACGCGGAGGCGCTCGGCGCCCGGGTGACCGCCCTGATCGAGCTGGCCGACGCGGGCGCGGCGGAGCGGCCGATGATGAGCCGGGCGGCGTACGCGCTCGGCGCCGAGGTGGAGAGCGGCCCGCCGGAGTTGGAGATCGACCCGCAGCCGCAGGCCGTGCACGCCGCGGTGCAGGCGCGGTTCGCGATCAGCGAGCCGGCGCTCGGCTGATGACGGCGGCCCGGGTCGTCGGGACCGACGAGCTGGTCTCGCGGGCGCGGGCCCTCGCCGAGGCCGGCCCCCGGCAGCTGCTCGGCATTGCCGGGCCGCCCGGCGCGGGCAAGTCCACGCTGGCGGAGCGGATCGTCGAGGCAGTCGGCCCCGCCGCCCGGCTGGTGCCGATGGACGGCTTCCACCTGGCCCAGAGTGAGCTGCGCCGGCTGGCACGGGCGGGGCGCAAGGGCGCGGTGGACACCTTCGACGCCAACGGCTACGTCTCGTTGCTGCGCCGCCTGCGCCGGTTGGAGCCGACGGCGGTCTACGCGCCGGCGTTCCGCCGCGACCTGGAGGAACCGGTCGCGGGCTCGATCGAGGTGCCGCCGTCGGTGCGGCTGGTGGTCACCGAGGGCAACTACCTGCTGGTGGCCGAGCCGCCCTGGGAGGAGGTGCGGCAGCTGCTGCACGAGGCGTGGTTCCTGGACCTGGACGCCGAGCCGCGGCTGCGCCGGCTGACCGCCCGCCACGAGGCGTACGGGCGGTCGCCGGACGAGGCGCGGGCGTGGGCGACGGGCAGCGACGAGACCAATGCCGCGCTGGTGGCCCGCACCGCACACCGCGCCGACCTGGTCGTCCGCCTCGCCGAGCCGCCGTCGCCCACGCCCCCGTCGTCGCCGTCGCCCTCGCCGCCGTCGCCGTCGCTCTGACGGCGCCGGGCGGGCCGCCGCCGGGCCGCGCCGGCCGGCTCCGCCCCCGCGGCGTCGGCCGAACTCGTCGCCGCGGCGGGTCAGCCCCGGCCGTGACGGGTCAGCCCGGCCCTTGCCGGGGTACCGGGACGCGGCGCCGCAGCAGCCAGGCCACCCGTGTGCGTTCCCGGCGGAACTCGGGCGCCTCCGGGTAGCCGCCGTGGTTGCGGATCGGCGGATCGGCCACCTCCCCGTCGCTGGGGTGAAGCGCCTCCGGGTCGTGTACGGCGACGTCCCTTTCCCCGGCCCGCACCGGCCAGCCCAGCGGGTCGGTGCCCCGCCAGAAGTTGGTCCAGTGGGTCTCGCCGCCGGGCGGGGTCAGCGCCTCGGCCAGCACCGGCAGCCGGTCCGGCCCGAAGTATCCGGGGAAGACCCGCCCGTGGAGCCGGGTGAGCTGGCAGCCGTACGAGAAGAACCAGATCCGCCGGCGCGCCCGCGCGGGAAGCTGGAGGAGCACCGCCGCGCAGATCACCGTCCCCTGGCTGTGCCCGGAGAGGATGATCCCGTCCACGGCCCGGGGATGGTGGTCGGCGAGCGCCAGCAGCCCGGCGGTGCGGGTCCGCAACTCGGGCACGGCCCGCTCGGCGTAGCTCGGCGGGGCCAGCGGGTGCGCGGTCCGGGGCCAGAAGGTGCCCACGTCCCAGATCACGCCCATCGTGCGACGGGCGAGGTCGTTGCGGTAGACCAGCAGACCCACGGTGCCGACGAGCACCGGCAGCCAGGCCAGCAACCAGTCGCCCACCCCGGAGGCCCACTCGACGACGGCCGCGCCGCCGGCGGGCGCCGGGGGGTGCGGCCGGCGGGAGAGCACCGCGGCGCAGCCGAGGACGACCAGTACGGCCGTCGCGACGGCGTACCAGCCGACGAGCCGCACGGCGTGCTCCCCGACCAGCCGGTGCAGGGCGCGCCACGCGCTGACGTCGCGGCAGCGCCGCAGGTCGTGCGCGGAGAGGGGGTGCCCCGGCGACGCCAGCTCCGCGTACTCCTGCCGGCGCAGGCGGAGGAGGAGCAGGCCGGCCCGGACGGCTGTGGCGGCGAGCGCGAGCAGGGCGATGACGAAGGCCAGCCCGGCCCACGTCACCGGGGTCGGGGGCACGACCGGGACACGCCCCTGCGGCACGGCGCCGCCGTTGAGCCGGTTGGCGACCCAGTAGAGCAGCCCGGCACCGTAGGAGACGCAGAGCAGCCAGCCGAAACCGGCGATCAGCGCCGGGGCCCGGCCGCCCCAGGCCAGGTCGGTGCGGGGCCCCGGTGGCTGCCGCTCGGCCGGTGCCGGGACGCGCGGCAGCAGCAGGCCGGTGGCCGCGAGGGTGGCGGCCGGCACGACGAACGTCCAGGGTTCGAGCGTCCCCGGCGGCCCGGGCAGCCAGCCCGACGTCCAGGCGACGCCCGCGGCGAGCAGCGCGGCGGCCGCCGCCGGCGCGGCCAGCGCCCGGCGGCCGGAGCGGGCCACCGAGCCGATGGCGAGGAGCAGGAACAGCTGCCCGGTGCCCAGCCAGGCGACGACCCGGTCGAAGCCGGGCAGGGAGAGGTCGGCGGGGCAGGACGGCCCGCCCGGGTGCGGGGCGCAGCTGGGGCCGGGACGCAGCTCGGCCAGGGGAGTGCCCGAGGGCCCGTCGGGCAGCAGCAGGACCAGCAGCGTGCCGGCCAGCCCGACGCCGGTGAGCAGGCCGACCGCGACGCTCCAGCCGCCGAGCGGGGTGGCCCCGGCCCGCCGGGTCAGCCAGGGCCGGGCGCTCGCCACCACCGCGACCAGCACGACGGCGGCGAGCGCCGCCACGGTGGACCAGGCGAGGCCCGCCCGCGGGCCGAGGGGCGGATCGGCGGCGAGGACCGCCCCCAGCGGTACGGCGGCGGCGACCACCGCGCCCGTGCACAGGTGCAGCACGGCCGACCGTCTGAGCTGCCCCTCTCCCGTCCAGAAGGTGCGGCCCTGCAAGGGATTCTCGGGCGGGTCGGGGGGAGGCTCCGCCCCGGGCGGGCCCGGCCCGTCCCACGGAGCCCCGGCCGGTCGCCGCCCGGCCGGCGGGGCCCCCGGTTCGGCGGGCATCTGCGCCTCGTACTGGTAGCTCCGCCAGCTCACCAGCCCGAGCACGGCCAGCACGCCGAGCGGCACGAGCAGGCCCACCGCGAGTGACCGGGCACCCCCGCTCCACCAGCCCCGCCCCAGGAACTCCCAGGGGCCCGGGATCCGGCCCAGGCAGCCGGGGTCCACGCACTGCCAGCCCACCAGGTCGACGCCGACGCCGGTGAGGGCGAGGGTGAGGGTGCCGGTGAGGCTCAGGCAGAACAGCCGGATCAGCCAGGCGGTGAGCCCGGACCTGCTGTTCCAGCGTTCGGCGTCCGGGTCGGGCGGGACGTCCGGCCGCGCGTGCAGCGCGACGTTGGCGAGGGCGAACGGCAGCAGCAGCGTCCACAGTGCCCGCTCCACGTCCCGCGCGGTCCGCGCGCCGGAGGTGAGCTGTCCCCAGCTGTACGCCTCGACGACGACCGGGTCGTCGGGCCCGGTGGCGGGGGAGCGGTAGAAGCCGGTGACGGGGCCGCCCGCGACCAGCCACGGCGCGGGGGTGGTGACCCCGGGTGCGGGACGCAGGCCGAGGACCTGCCCGGGGGGCGTGTTGGAGACGCCGTGTACGCGCAGTTCGAGCACCCGCCCCGCCATGGCAGCCTCCAGGTGACGATGTCATCACCCACAGTGCCGCAGGCGGGAGTCGACACGCCAGCCGTGCAGGAGAAGTTTTGGCAGGTGGCGGGCCTGATCGCGCTCAGTCGAGCCGGCGTACGACGCGGGCGGGGTTGCCCACCGCCACCACGTTGGCGGGCAGGTCCTTCGTCACCACGGCGCCCGCGCCGACCACGGTGTTCTCACCGATGGTGACGCCGGCCAGCACGATGGCCCCGCCGCCGAGCCAGACGTTGTCGCCGATCGTGATCGGCGCGGCCGCCTCCCACTTGTCGCGCCGGGGCCCGGCCTCGACGGGGTGGGTGGGGGTGAGCAGCTGGGCGTTCGGCCCGATCTGGACGTCGGCACCGATGGTGATCGTGGCGACGTCGAGGAAGACGGCGTTGAAGTTGACGAAGCTGCGTGGCCCGAGCCGGATCTGCCAGCCGTAGTCGCAGTGGAACGGCGGGCGCACCCAGCTGCCCTCGCCCACCTCGCCGAGCAGGTCGCGCAGGGCCGCGAGCCGGGCCTCGGGGTCGGCCGACGGGCTGGCGTTGAAGCGTTCCGTCAGCTCTGCCGCCCGACTCAGGTCGGCGGCGATCTCCGGGTCCTCGGCGAGGTAGGGCTCGCCCGCGAGCATGCGTTCCTTCATGGAGGTCACCGGCCGATCCTCCCCGATGGACCGCTGGATTCGTTGCCGCACCGTCATCTTTGTGTCTTCATTCTGCATACCCGGTATGCAAACATTGTGACTGTCAATGCGCGTCTCTTCACAGGAAGTAACGTCCACCGAGGAGGATCCGTTGCAACGAAGAAGAAGACTGACCGGTTTCGGCCTGGCGCTCGGCCTGGTGCTCGGTACGCCCGGGATGGCCGTCGCCCAGCCGCCCGCCGGTCCGGCCGCCCGCCCCGACGCGGCCGCCGGCCCGGGCACGCACTGGCGGGCCGGGTCGGCCGGCAGCCGCCCGAGCACCGTCACCCTGCTCACCGGCGACCGGGTCACCGTCACCGGCGCGCGGGCCAGCGTGCGACCCGCGCCCGGGCGCGAGGAGGTCCGCTTCCTGACCCGGCGGGACCGGGGTCACCTCTCCGTCGTACCCGAGGACGCGGTGGCGCCGATTCGCGACGGGCGCGTCGACCGCCGGTTGTTCGACGTCACCGAGCTGATCGCCGCCGGCTACGACGACGCCCGGCGTGCCGACCTGCCCCTGCTGATCACGGGCGGCAACGGCGCCGCGCGCCGCTCGGCCGTGCCCGGCGGGGTGACCGTCACCCGCGAGCTGCCGGCCGTCGGCGGGCTCGCCGCCACGGCGAGCAAGCGCCGGGCCACCGAGATCTGGGCGGCGGTCACCGCCGCCGGCGCGCGGGTCGGCGCAGCGGGGGGTGCCGACCGGATCTGGCTCGACGGCCGGCGGCGCGTCACCCTCGACCGCAGCGTCCCGCAGATCGGCGCGCCCGCCGCCCACCAGGCCGGCTTCACCGGCCGCGGCGTGCGGGTGGCGGTGCTCGACACCGGGGTCGACGCCGGTCACCCCGACCTGGCCGGCCGGGTGGCCGAGGCGCGCAACTTCACCGAGGAGGCGGCCCCGGGCGACCTGGTCGGGCACGGCACGCACGTCGCCTCGATCATCGCCGGCAGCGGCGCGGCCTCGGGCGGCCGGCACCGGGGCGTGGCCCCCGACGCGACCCTGCTCGCCGGCAAGGTCTGCGAGACGTACGGCTGCCCCGAGTCGGCGATCCTCGCCGGCATGCAGTGGGCCGCGGTCGAGCAGCGGGCGGACGTGATAAACCTGAGCCTGGGCGGCTACGACAGCCCGGAGGTCGACCCGCTGGAGGAGGCCGTCAACGCGCTCACCGCGCGGACCGGCGCCCTCTTCGTGATCAGCGCCGGCAACGACGGCACCTTCGCCCCGGTCAGTTCCCCCAGCACCGCCGACGCCGCCCTCTCGGTCGGCGCCGTGGACCGGGACGACAGCCTCGCCGACTTCTCCAGCCGCGGCCCCCGCGTCGGCGACGACGCGCTCAAGCCCGACCTCACCGCCCCGGGCGTGGAGATCGTCGCGGCCCGTGGCCGGGAAGGGGTGATCGGCGAGCCGGCCGGGGACGGCTACGTCTCGCTCTCCGGCACCTCGATGGCCGCCCCGCACGTCACCGGCGCGGTGGCGCTCCTCGCCCAGCAGCACACCGGCTGGACGGCCGACCGGCTCAAGGCGACCCTGATGGCGTCGGCGAAGCCGCGTCCCGGGCTGACCGCGTACGAGCAGGGGGCCGGGCGGGTCGACGTGGCCCGCGCGATCACCCAGTCCGTGAGCAGCGACCCGCCGAGCGTCTCCTTCGGCCGGGCGCTCTGGCCGCACGGCGACGACACCCCGATCACCCGCACGGTGACCTGGCGCAACGCCGGCCCGGCCGCCGTCACGCTGGACCTGGCCGTCGAGGCGGCCGGCCCGGCCGGCGCGCCGGCCCCGGCCGGCATGTTCACCCTCGGCACGACCCGGCTCAGCGTGCCGGCGGGCGGCACGGCGAGCGCCACCGTCACCGCCGACACCCGGGTCGACGGCCCGGACGGCCACTACACCGGCCGGATCGTCGCCCGCGCCGGCACCGCCGTGGCGGCCACCCCGCTGGCCGTGTACCGGGAGGTCGAGAGCTACACCGTCACCGCCCGGCACCTTAACCGCGCCGGCGCGCCCGCCGGCGAGCACGGCACCACGCTGGTCTCGCTCGACGGGCTCGACCCCCACGACCTGTACGACCCGGACGGCACCGCCGAGCTGCGGGTGCCCAAGGGCCGCTACGGGCTGGCCAGTTACGTGTACGACCTGTCCGACGGGGAGGTCGTCGCGGTCACCCAGCTCGTCCAGCCCGAACTGGTGGTCGACGGCGACACCCGGATCACCCT
Organism: Micromonospora sp. CPCC 205561; assembly: GCF_036906775.1. Lineage (NCBI taxonomy): Bacteria > Bacillati > Actinomycetota > Actinomycetes > Micromonosporales > Micromonosporaceae > Micromonospora > Micromonospora sp. CPCC 205561. Next base: position 10,742 of record NZ_JBAKHV010000075.1, read on the forward strand.
GGACGCCCGGCGGGGCAAGCCGATCCGGATGAGCGTCCCGCAACGCTCGGCCACCCCGCTGCTCGTCGTCGCCGAGGCCACCTTCATCGCCGAGGCGGGCAGCGCCGGCTTCGGGCTGCTGGGCTCCGACTTCGAGGGTCTCTTCACCGCGGGCCTCGGCCGGGCGGTCTCCGGGGAACGCCTCGTCGCCTCCGTCAGCAGCCAGTGGGCCGATGGGGAGGCCGAGAGCAGCCCCTATCTCTACGCCCTCAACGAGGCGGTGCCGGGCCGGATGCCGACCGGCTTCGTCCGGCACTACCGGGCGAAGGACCTGGCCACCGTCACGCACCGGTTCAACGGCGGCAGCCCCGGCGTCTCCGCCGAGCGGCTGGTCTTCGCGCACCGGGAACCCGACCTCGGCGGCTGGGCGCTCGTCCTGCCCACCGCCACGCCGGGGCGGCGGGTCGAGCACTACAACACCAAGGGTGTGCGCTGGTCGTCCGAGCTGGACTTCGGGGTGCCGGCCGACGACGGCTGGCTCGACCTCAAGGCGATGCTGGTCTCCGAGGCGCGGAGCCTGCGGCCCGGCCGGCACTACCGGGAGAGTTGGAACAGCGCGCCGTACGGGCCGTCGTTCCCGGGCCCCGGGATCACCCGCCAGGGCGACCGCATCGAGGTCAGCCTGCCGTTGCACAGTGACGCCGAGGGGCACGCCGGCGGCTCGGTCGCCGACACCGCCCGCACCGCCCTCTACCGCGACGGGGTGCTGGTCGGGGAGAGCCCGGATCCGGCGTACGGCGCGTTCGACGTGCCACCGGGCGCCGCCGACTACCGGCTGGAGGTGCTGTCGAAGCGGAGCTTCACCGACCTCGCCACCGAGGTCGCGGCGACGTGGACGTTCCGCTCCCGGCACGTCGCCGGCGACGACCCGGCCGCGCTGCCGGCGTCGGTGATCCGGTTCGCGCCCCGGCTCGACCGGGAGAACGCCGCCCCGGCGGGCCGGAGCTTCGTGATCCCGGTCCAGGTGCGACGCCAGCCGGGCGCGCCGTCGGCCCGGACCGCCGCGCTGACCGTCGACGCCTCCTACGACGGCGGGAAGACGTGGCAGCCGGCCGTGGTCCGCCCCGGCGGGGACGGCTGGACGGCCACCGTGCGGCACCCGGCCGGCCCCGGACACGTCTCGCTGCGGGCCACCGCCCGGGACGCCGCCGGCAACACGGTCACCCAGCGCGTCATCCAGGCGTACCGCCTGCGGTGAGGCGTACCCCCTCCGGGTCCGCGGCAGACCGCGGACCCGGAGGGCGGCCGTCAGTCGTTGGCGTGCAGGGCGGCGTTCAGCTCGATGCCCCGGCCGGCGCGCTGCTTCGCCTCCAGCGCCCCGGTGACGGAGTTGCGCCAGAACAGCAGTCCGTCCACCCCGGAGAGTTCGCGGGCCTTCACCACCCGGCCGTCCGGCAGGGTGACCTTGGAGCCGGCGGTCACGTAGCAGCCGGCCTCGACCACGCAGTCGTCGCCGAGTGAGATGCCGATGCCGGCGTTCGCGCCGACCAGGCTGCGCTCACCGATGCGCACCTTGTCGGTGCCGCCGCCGGAGAGGGTGCCCATGATGGACGCGCCGGCGCCCACGTCGGAGCCGTCGCCGACCACCACGCCCTGCACGATCCGCCCCTCGACCATCGAGGTGCCGAGCGTGCCGGCGTTGAAGTTGCAGAAGCCCTCGTGCATGACGGTGGTGCCGGAGGCCAGGTGCGCGCCGAGGCGCACCCGGTCGGCGTCGGCGATCCGCACCCCCGAGGGCACCACGTAGTCGGTCATCCGGGGGAACTTGTCCACCCCGTACACGGCCAGGTGGCGCCCGGCGGCCCGCTCTATGACCCGCAGCTCGTCCACCCGCTCCGGCGGGCACGGCCCGGCGGACGTCCAGGCCACGTTCGCCAGCTTGCCGAAGATGCCGTCGAGGTTGAGCTCGTTGGGGCGCACCAGGCGGTGGGAGAGCAGGTGCAGCCGCAGGTACGCGTCGGCGGCGTCGGAGATCGGATCGTCCAGCGAGCCGATCTCGGTGACCACCTGGACGGTACGCAGCCCCGGCAGCGCCCGGTCGCCGACCGCTCCCGGCGGCAGGTCCAGCACGTCCGCCTCGTCCTCGCCGGCGACCAGCGGCAGCTTGCCGAGCCCCAGCTTGCCGGTCGGGTACCAGGTGTCGAGCACCTGGTCCTCCGCGGTCACGGTGGCCAGGCCGATGCCCCAGGCGGATTCGGACGTCACTGATTCACCTCTCGTTCGTGGCCGCGGGCCGGCGGGTCACCGCGCGCCCGCGCGAGGGCGCCCTGTCGCGCCGTCGCCCGGAACGCTCGCTCCTCACGGGTCCGACCTGACGGTACCGTGCGAACCATGGAGAACCCGCTGACCCCCGAGGTCCTGGCCGATCCGGTGGCGCTCACCCGCGCGCTGGTCGACATAGAGTCCGTGTCCCTCGACGAGAAGGCGATCGCCGACTGCGTGGAGGAGGTGCTGCGGGGCGTGCCGCACCTCACCACCTACCGGCACGGCAACACCGTGATGGCCCGGACGGACCTGGGCCGCGACCAGCGGGTCGTGCTCGCCGGCCACCTGGACACGGTGCCGCTGAACAACAACTTCCCCTCGTCCCTGCGCGGCGACCTGATGTACGGCTGCGGCACCTCGGACATGAAGTCGGGGGTGGCGTACGCGCTGCACCTCGCCGTGACCCTGCCGGAACCGCGCTACGACGTGACGTACTTCTTCTACGAGGCGGAGGAGATCGAGTCCAAGTACAACGGCCTCTTCCTGGTCGCCGAGGCGCACCCGGAGTGGCTGGAGGCGGACTTCGCGGTGCTGCTGGAGCCGACGTACGGCATCGTCGAGGCGGGCTGCCAGGGCACCATGCGGTCGGTCGTCACCACCACCGGGGTACGGGCCCACTCGGCCCGCTCCTGGCACGGGGTGAACGCGATCCACGGCGCGGGCGAGGTGCTCGACCGGCTGAACCGGTACGAGGCCCGGCGGGTCACCATCGACGGCTGCGACTACCGGGAGGGGATGAACGCGGTCCGCATCAACGGCGGCGTGGCCGGCAACGTGGTGCCCGACCGGTGCGAGATCGAGGTCAACTACCGGTTCGCGCCCGACCGGAGCCCCGCCGAGGCCGAGGCGCACCTGCGCGAGGTCTTCGCCGGCTTCGAGGTGCGGATCACCGACTCGGCGGCCGGTGCCGCGCCGGGGCTGGAGGCGGCGCCCGCCCGGGAGTTCCTCGCGGCGGTCGGCGCCGCGCCGATCGGCAAGCTGGGCTGGACGGACGTGGCCCGGTTCGCCGCGATGGGCATCCCGGCGCTGAACTTCGGTCCCGGCGACCCCAACCTGGCCCACCACCCCGACGAGCACGTCGAGATCAGCAAGATCAGGGACGGCGCCGCCACGCTGCACCGCTGGCTCGCCCCGGCCTGACGATCGCGCGGCACGGGCCTGGTGCCGCCGGGCCCGTGCCGGCGGCCTGCCACCGGTGGACGGAACTCCGCGTCGACGACGAGGAGTGTCCGCCCACCGGTGCTGTCGGTCAGGGTCAGACGGCGGCGGACGCGTCGGCGGCCGGCCGGGCCTCGGTCTGGCCGCTCTGGTCGGCGGACGGCTCCATCAGGCGGGCGCGGCGGCGCTCGGCCACCACGTCGCGGATGCGGCGCTGCATCTGCCGCCGAATCCGGATCATCTCGGTGTTGCTGATCACGCTGACTCCTCCCCCGAAGGCGCGCGCCGGGCATACCCGGTATGTGAATAGTAAGACGTCCGTGCGACCGAATTAGTTGCCCAAGATCCGGAAGTAATTTCCGGGCCGGTCGCCCCGCGCACCAGGCGGGTGCCACTCCACTACGGTTGCTTGCATGGGTCAGAGCAACGGGCGGGAGGCCGGCCGGGAGCCGGGACGCGAGCGGCACCGGGGGGCCGTGACGCTGCGTCGACAGGCGGTCAACAGCAGCACGGCCGACCAGCGGCTGCTGGATTCGCGGGGACGCGACGACTGGAAGACCAAGGACGCCTGGCGGGCGCTGCGCATCCTCTCCGAGTTCGTCGAGGGCTTCGACACGCTCGCCGACCTGCCGCCGGCGGTCAGCGTGTTCGGCTCCGCCCGCAGCCGGCCCGAGAGCCCGGAGTGCCAGCTGGCGGAGGCACTGGGAGCCGCCCTGGCCCGGGCCGGCTACGCGGTGATCACCGGCGGTGGGCCGGGCGTGATGGAGGCGGCCAACCGGGGCACCAGCGAGGCCGGTGGCCTCTCGGTCGGTCTCGGCATCGAACTCCCCTTCGAGCAGGGCCTCAACGACTGGGTCGACCTCGCCATCGACTTCCGGTACTTCTTCGCCCGCAAGACCATGTTCGTCAAGTACGCCCAGGCGTTCGTCGTGCTGCCCGGCGGCTTCGGCACCATGGACGAGCTCTTCGAGGCGCTGACGCTCGTGCAGACCGGCAAGGTCACCCGGTTCCCCGTGGTGCTGATGGGGGTGGAGTACTGGAGCGGCCTGCTCGCCTGGCTGCGCGACACCATGGCCGCCGACGGCAAGATCGGACCGGTCGACCTGGAGCTGATCTGCGTGACCGACGACGTCGACGCGGCGGTGCGGCACATCAAGGCGGCGGAGGCCGCCCTGAACGCCGAGCAGGAGGCGGTCCGCGAGGAGGCCGTCGCCGCCACCGCCGCCGACCAGCGGGCCGCCGCCGAGGCGGGGTCGGCGGGCGACGAGAGCCGGGAGCGCTGACGTGGCGGCCATCTGCGTGTTCTGCGCCTCCTCCCGTACGCTCGACCAGCGCTGGCTGGACCTCGCGGCCGAGACGGGCGCGGAGATCGCCCGGCGCGGACACACCCTCGTCAGCGGCGGCGGGTGCGTCGGCATGATGGGCGCGCTGGCGGACGGCGCGCGCTCCGCCGGCGGCCGGACGATCGGGGTGATCCCGCAGTCGCTGGTCGACCTGGAGGTCGCCGACCTGGCGTCGGACGAGCTGCTCGTCACCGACTCGATGGCCAGCCGGAAGACGCTCATGATCGACAAGTCGGACGCGTTCCTCACCCTGCCGGGCGGGATCGGCACCCTCGACGAGCTCTTCGAGGTCTGGACCACCGCCACCCTCGCCCTGCACGCCAAGCCGATGGTGCTGGTCGACACCGACGGCTTCTACCGCCCGGTGCTCGACTGGCTGGGCGCGCTGGCCGACCAGACCTTCCTCAAGCCCGCCGGCCTCAACCTGCTCTCCGTGACCGACACGGTCCCCGCAGCCCTGGACACCCTCGAACTCCGCCTAACCTGACCCCCGGCCCCCCTCCCTCCCCCGCCCCCCTCCCCCCGCCCCCTCCCTCGCGCCCGCGATCTTGCACTTGTGGCCCTCGGCGGGTCCGGTTCGAGTGCTTTGTCGGGGCGGAATCTGCAAGATCGCGGGGGCGAAGGAGGGGCGGGCGGGGCGGGCGGGGTGTCGGGGTGGGGGTGTCGTACCGGCGTGGTGGGATGGACGGATGCAGGCGTACCGGCTGGTGCGCCGGCCTGCCGAGGCGGCCCCGGGGGACCACCGGCCCGGTGGGTCGGCCGAGGGTAAGCGGGGGTCCGGTGGGCCGGCCGGCGGTGCCGCGCGCCACGGGGCCGGGTGGCTGACCGATCCGCACCAGGCGGAGGTCGTCGCGCACACGGACGGGCCCATGCTGGTGCTCGGCGGCCCGGGCACGGGCAAGACGAGCATCCTGGTCGAGGCCGTCGCCGCGCGGATCGCCGAGGGCGTCGACCCGGAGCGGATCCTGGTGCTCACCTTCGGCCGCCGGGGCGCCACCGCGCTGCGTCGGCGGATCGAGGCCCGGGTCGCCGGGGCCGGGCAGCGCGTGCTGCGCGAGCCGCTGGTGCGCACCTTCCCGGCGTACGCCTTCGGGCTGCTGCGCCGGGCCGCGGCGGAGCGGGGCGAGCCGTCCCCCCGGCTGCTCACCGGCCCGGAGCAGGATCTGATCATCCGCGAGCTGCTCGACGTGGTCGGTGAGGAGCCCGACGACGACCCCGTCGGCTGGCCGGAGGATCTGCGTCCCGCGCTGCGCACCCGGGCCTTCGCGGCGCAGCTGCGCGACCTGCTGATGCGCGCCGCCGAGCGGGGCGTGGGCCCCGTCGAGCTGGCCCGGCTCGGCGAGAAGCTCGGGCGCGCCGACTGGCCGGCCGCCGCCCGCTTCCTCCGGGAATACGTGGCCGTGCTCGCCCTGCGCGACGTCAGCAACCGGGGCTCCGTGGCGTACGACCCGGCCGAGCTGGTCCGCTCCGCGACCGGGATGCTGCTCGACGACCCCGAGCTGCTCGCGGCCGAGCGCCGGCGACTGGCGTACGTCTACGTCGACGAGCTGGCCGACACCGACCCCGCCCAGCAGGACCTGCTCGCCACGGTGGCCGGCGGCGGCACGCCGCTGGTCGCGTTCGCCGACCCGGATTCGTCGACGTACGCCTTCCGTGGCGCGGACCCGGCGGGGGTGGCCACGTTCCCGCACCGGTTCCGCACCGCCTCGGGGGCTCCCTCGGCCCAGGTGGTGCTGACCACCTCCTACCGGGCCGGGCCACGGCTGCTCGCCGCGTCGGGCCGCCTGGCGCGGCGGTTGCGGGGGCCGGCGGCGCACCGCCGGCTGCATCCGCTGCCCGACGCGCCGCCCGGCTCGGTGGAGGTACGCACCTTCCGCTCGGCCACCAGCGAGGCGGCCTGGCTGGCGCACGCGCTGCGCGAGGCGCACCTGCTCGGCGGCGTGCCCTGGTCGGAGATGGCCGTGCTGGTCCGCTCCACCGGGCGTCAGCTGCCCTCGCTGCAACGCGCCCTGCACGCCGCCGGGGTGCCGACCGTCGTGCACGGCGAGGACCTGCCGCTGCACCTGCAACCGGCGGTGGCGCCGCTGCTGCTCCTGCTGCGTTGCGCGCTGGAGCCCGAGCGGCTCGACGAGGAGGCCGCGGTCGCGCTGCTGCACTCGCCGCTCGGCGGCGCCGATCCGCTGGCCGAGCGGCGGCTGCGGCAGGGGTTGCGCGCCCTGGCGCTGGCCGCCGGCGACCGCCGACCCTCCGGCGAGCTGATCGTGGAGGCGTTGCGCGACCCGGCCGAGCTGGCCGGGATCGAGCGGCACTGGGCCGAGCCCGCCCAGACGGTGGCCGGTCTGCTGGCCGTGGCCCGGGAGAGCGCCGCCCGGCCCGGCGCCACGGCGGAGGACGTGCTCTGGGCGGTCTGGCGGGCCAGCGGGCTCGCCGAGCTGTGGTCGGCGGCGACCGGCCGGGGCCAGACGGTGACCGGCGAGGGCGACGTCGCCCGGCGCCGGCGTGCCGAGGCCGCCGACCGCGACCTCGACGCCGTGATGGTGCTCTTCGACGCGGCGGCCCGGTTCACCGACCGGCTGCCCGGCGCGCGGACGGAGGTCTTCCTCGACCACGTCCTCGCCCAGGACCTGCCGGCCGACACCCTCGCGCCCACCGCCGACCGGGGTGCGGCCGTACGGCTGCTCACCGCGCACGCCGCGAAGGGGCTGGAGTGGGATCTCGTGGCGGTCGCCGGGGTGCAGGAGGGGGTCTGGCCGGATCTGCGGCTGCGCGGCAGCCTGCTCGGCTCGGAACGTCTGGTCGACGTGCTCGCCGGCCGGGCGGCCGGCGCCGGCGCGGTGGCCACCCTGGTCGGGCAGACCTCGGCGCTGCTCGACGAGGAGCGCCGCCTGTTCCACGTCGCGGTCACCCGGGCCCGCCGCCGGCTGCTGGTCAGCGCGGTCGCCTCCGCAGCCGTGGGCGGCGACGACCACGAGGAACAGCCGAGCCGCTTCCTCCACGAGCTGGGCCCGACCGACCCGGGCGACGGTCCCGGGCTTCCCGGAGACGGCCCTCGGAACCCGGGCGGCGGCCCTCCCAGCCCGAACGGTGGGCCGGTCCCCAAGGGCCCGGTTTCCGCGGGGCCGGCGGACGACGGTCGGGTTTCCGCCGGGCCGGCGGACGACGGGCCGGTTTCCGCGGGGCCGGCGCACGACGGTCCGGACCGGCCGGCACCGACCCCGGCCGCGCCGGCTTCCGCCGTGTCGGCCCCGGCCGCGCCGGCTTCGGGCGGTGCCGGGCCGGTGCCCGGGACGGCCTCCCGGCCCGTGCATCGGGCGGTCGAGGCCGAGGAGGAACCGGACCGGCCGGGGGCGTTGCCGGTCAGCCGGCCACCCCGGGCGCTGACCCTGCCGGCGCTGGTGGCGGAGCTGCGTACGGCCGTCGGTGACCCCGACGCGCCCCATGCCCGGCGGCAGGCGGCGGCGGCCGAGCTGGCCCGGCTCGCGGCGGCCGGGGTGGCCGGCGCGCACCCGGACGACTGGTGGGGACTGCGGCAGCTCTCCGACGACCGACCGCTGGTCGACGAGGGCGAGCCGGTCCGGGTCACCCCGTCGGCGATGGAGAGCGCGCTCCGGTGCAGCCTGCGCTGGCTGCTGGAGCGGCACGGCGGCAGCCCGCCGGCCAGCGCCGCCCAGGGGGTCGGCAACCTGGTGCACGCCGCCGCCATGCTCGCCGAGGACGCCAGCGCGGACCGGGGCGCGCTGCTGGAGTACGTCGCCGCCCGGTTCGACGCGATCGAGTTGGCGGCCCGCTGGATGGTCGGGCCGGAACGCAACCGTGCCGAGGGGATGGTCGACAAGCTGCTGCGCTGGCTGGCGGCGAACCCGCGCCGGCTGCTCGCCATCGAGCACGAGTTCGCGGTGCGCCTCGACGATCCGCACCGGCCGGTCGAGCTGGCCGGCCGGGTGGACCGGCTGGAGGTCGACGACGACGGCCGGTTGGTCGTGATCGACCTGAAGACCGGCAAGTCCACCGCCGTCACGGCGCACGACCTCGCCGAGCACCCCCAGCTCGGCGCCTACCAGGCGGCGGTGGAGGCGGGCGCCTTCGGCGACTTCGGCGAGGAGTCCGGCGGGGCGGCCCTGGTGCAGCTCGGCACCGGGGCGAAGGACGCGAAGGAGCAGAGCCAGCCGCCGGCCGGGGAGGGGCCGGAGGCGGGCTGGGCGACCGCGCTGGTACGCCGCACCGCCGATACGATGGCCGCCGCCACCTTCGCCGCGGTCGCCAACTCGAAGTGCCGGGTCTGCCCGGTGCGCACGAGCTGCCCGGTCTCCGGGCAGGGGCGTCAGGTGGTCGAGCCGCCGGCCACCCGCCGACCGGAGCAGCCGTGAGTGCGAGGAGTGAGCTTGCGAGCCCCGCAGTCGCGAACCAGGTTGGCACCGTGAGTGCGAGGAGTGAGCTTGCGAGCCCCGCAGTTGCGCACTGAGGCGGTGCGGTGACGCAGCCCGCCCTGTTCAGCAGCGCGACGCCGGCGCCGCGGACAGCCGACGCCGGCCCCCGGTACACGCCGGTGGAGCTGGCCCGGCTGTTGCGGCTGCCCGCCCCGACCCGGGAGCAGGCGGCGATCATCGCCGCGCCCGTGGAGCCGCTGCTGGTGGTCGCGGGCGCCGGGTCGGGCAAGACGGAGACGATGGCCGCCCGGGTGGTCTGGCTGGTCGCCAACTCGTACGTGCGGCCGGAGCAGGTGCTCGGGCTCACCTTCACCCGTAAGGCCGCCGGTGAGCTGGCGCACCGGGTGCGTACCCGGCTGGACCAGTTGGTGCGGCGGCTCGGGCGGCGGGGGCGCGACCCGCTCGACGACCCGCTGGCGGGGGAGCCGACGGTCTCCACCTACCACTCGTACGCCGGCCGGATCGTCACCGAGCACGGGCTGCGGGCTGGCTACGAGCCCTCCACCCGGCTGCTCACCGAGGCGTCCCGCTGGCAGCTGGTCGACCTGCTGGTGCGCAACTACGACGGCGACATGTCCGGGGTGGACCGGATGCCGAGCACGGTCACCGACGCGGTGCTGGCGCTCGCCGGCGAGCTGGACGAGCACCTGGTCGACCCGGATTCGCTGGCCGCGTGGACGGGGCGCTTCTTCGCCGAGGTGCAGGCGCGCCCCGGCCGGGTCTACGCCGACGTGCGAAAGGCGTTGCAACTCCAGCAGACCCGGCTGAAGCTGCTCCCGCTGGTGCGCGCGTACGCCCGGCGCAAGGAGGACTTCGAGGCGATGGACTTCGCCGACCAGCTCGCCCGGGCGGCCCGGGTGGCCCGGGAGCACCCCGGGGTCGGCCTGATCGAGCGGGACCGCTACCGGGTGGTGCTGCTCGACGAGTACCAGGACACCAGCCACGCCCAGGTGGTGCTCCTCAACGCGCTCTTCGGCGGCGGGCACCCGGTCACGGCGGTCGGCGACCCCTGCCAGTCCATCTACGGCTGGCGCGGGGCGAGCGCCGGCACCCTGGACCGCTTCCCCGCCGAGTTCGCCCGCGCCGACGGCGTACCGGCCGAGGTGCTCGGCCTCACGACGAGCTGGCGCAACCGGCCCGAGATCCTCGGTGTCGCCAACGCCCTCGCCACGCCGCTGCGGGCGGCCGGCGCCCGGGTGCCGGAGCTGCGCGCGGCGATGAGCGTGAAGGAGCCGGTCCCGCACCGAAGCGCCCGCGGCGCCGCCGGCGGCACCGTCCACTGCGCGCTGCTGCGGACGTACGCCGACGAGGCCGACTGGATCGCCGACAGCGTGCTGCACGCCTGGCGGGGCGCGGCCGGGACGCCCGGCGCGCTGCCCGAGCACATCCCGGTGCCGCTGCGGCCGACGACGGCCGTGCTGGTGCGGCTGCGCAGCCAGATCCCGGCGATCGAGTCGGCGCTGCGCGAGCGCGGCCTGCCCGTCGAGGTGGTCGGCCTGGGCGGCCTGCTGGACACCCCCGAGGTGCGGGACGTGGTGTGCACGCTGCGGGTGCTGGCCGACCCGACGGACGGGGCGGCACTGCTGCGGCTGTTGACCGGGGCGCGCTGGCGGATCGGGCCGCGCGACCTGGTGGCCCTGCACCGCCGGGCGAAGGCCATCGCCCGCGCCCGGCGCAAGCTCGCCGACGACGGCACCCCGGAGATCGCCGCGGACCTGCTCGACGAGGCGACGCTGGTCGAGGCGCTGGCCGACCTCGGCCCGGCGCAGGCGTACTCGGCGGAGGGCTACGCGCGGCTGCGGGCGTACGCCAGGGAACTGGGCCTGTTGCGTTACCGGCTGGACCAGAGCCTGCCGGAGCTGATCGCGGACATCGAGCGGACGATCGGCCTGGACGTGGAGGTGGCGGTGCGGGCGGGCCGGGACGGGGCCGGCGACGCGGGCCTGGCCCGGGGTCACCTGGACGCGCTCGGCGACGTCGCCGCCCGCTTCGGCGGGGAGACGCCGGGCGCCACCCTGTCGGGGTTCCTCGCGTACCTGGCCGCCGCGGAGGACGAGGAGCGCGGCCTCAGCCCGGGCGAGGTGGAGGTGGTCGAGGGAGCGGTGCAGATCCTCACGGCGCACGCCGCAAAGGGCCTGGAGTGGGACGTCGTCGCGGTGGCCGGGCTGAGCCGGGGCGTCTGGCCGGGCCCGGTGCGCAACTCCGACCACTGGCTGGGCGGGCTCGGCGTGCTGCCGTTCCCGCTGCGCGGCGACGCCGACGGGCTGCCCGAGCTGGGTCTCGACGAGGCGGAGGACCAGCGGGGGGTGGCCCGGGCGGTGGAGGACTTCACCGACGCCTGGCGGGCGCACGACGAGCGGGAGGAACGCCGGCTCGCGTACGTGGCGGTGACCCGGCCGCGGCGGCTGCTGCTCTGCTCCGGCTACTGGTGGGGGGAGGGGACCAAGCGGCCCCGGGGCCCGTCGGTGCTGCTCCGGGAGGTGCACGACGCCTGCCTGGACGCCCGCGCGGGTCACCTGGTCGACGAGTGGACGCCGGAGCCGCCGGGCGACGCGGTCAACCCGACCACGGAGGTGGTGCTCCGCGCCGAGTGGCCGGCGGACCCGCTGGGCGCCCGGCGGCCGGCGCTGGCCGAGGCGGCCGCCCTGGTCCGCCGCGCCCTCGCCGGCGACGGCGCGACCGGCCAGCCGCCGGGGGGCGGCGACC
>NZ_JBAKHV010000076.1:0-22672 GCF_036906775.1 Micromonospora sp. CPCC 205561
GGGGGGGGGGGGGGGGGGGGGGGGGGGGGGGGGGGGGGGGGGGGGGGGGGGGGGGGGGGGGCGCGGGGGGGAGGGGGGGCGGGGGGAGGGTGACTTCGCCGTGGCGCCAGCGGCGGGGGCCGTCGAGGACCGGCCAGCCCGCCTCGCGGAGGGCGGACACGGCCCGCAGCCAGCGTTGGCGGGGGCCGAACGGGGCGTAGCCGGCGGCGGCGTGCCAGGCGTCGTCTAGCGCCCGGATCAGGTTGTGGACCCGCTCGCCGGGGACGTTGCGGTGGATGAGCGCCTTGGGTAGCCGTTCGGCCAGCTCCGCCGGGGTGCCCAGGGTGGTGAGCTTCGCGGCCAGGGTCAGCGTACGGGGGCCGTGGGCGTCGAGCAGCAGCCAGCACGCGAGCCGCCCCGGCTCGTCGCTGGTGCCCTCGACCAGCAGCCCGCCCGGGGCCAGCGCGGCGGTCATCGTGCGCCAGGCGTCCGCGACCTCGCGTTCGTCGTACTGGCGCAGGACGTTGAACGCCCGGACCAGGGCGGGACGTAGCCCGGCCAGCTCGAACCCGCCCCGCGCGAAGGCGAGCCGGGGCGGGTCGGCGGCCGGCTGGGCGGCGGCGACGCGTACGGGGTCGATCTCCAGCCCGACCAGGCGCACGTCGGGGCGGACCGCGGCGGCGAGCCGGGCGCGCAGCTCGACGGCGGTGACGGGGCTGGCGCCGTAGCCGAGGTCGACCACCAGCGGGTCGGCCGCCTCGCGCAGCGCCTCGCCGCAGGTCTCGACGATCCAGTTGTCCACCCGGCGGAGCCGGTTGGGGTTCGTCGTGCCCCGGGTGACCACGCCCAGCGGCCGGTGCCGCGCCGTGCCCGCCATCGTCCGCGACCCTCCCGGCGGCTCAGCCGACCCGGTGCACCTTGTGCTGGGCGGCCTGGGCCAGCGGGCGCACGACGAGACGGTCCACGTTGACGTGCTGCGGGCGGGTCGCGCACCAGGCGACGCAGTCGGCGACGTCCTCGGCGACCAGCGGCTCGGCGACTCCGGCGTAGACCGCCGCCGCCCGGTCGGCGTCACCGTCGAAGCGCACCAGCGCGAACTCGTCGGTCTTCACCATGCCGGGGTCGATCTCGACCACGCGGACCGGCCGGCCGCAGAGTTCCAGCCGCAGCGTGCCGGCGACCGCCGTCTGCGCGTGCTTGGCGGCGGCGTAGCCGCCCCCGCCCTCGTACACGATGGAGCCGGCGGTCGAGGAGACCACCACGATGGTGCCGGCCCCGGAGGCCTCCAGCGCCGGCAGCAGCGCCTGGGTGACGCGCAGCGTGCCGAGCACGTTGACGTCGTACATCCACTGCCAGTCGCCGACGGAGCCGGACTCGACCGGGTCCAGGCCGCGCGCGCCGCCGGCGTTGTTGACCAGCAGGGTGACCGGCCCCGGGGCCCGGGCCGCCGCCTCGGCCAGCCCGGCCACCGACTCGGCGGAGGTGACGTCGCAGGCCACGGCGGTGGCCGCGCCCCCCGCCTCCTCGATCTCGGCCACCAGGGCGGCCAACCGTTCGGTACGCCGCGCGGCGGCGAGCACGTGGAAACCCTCGGCGGCGAGCCGGCGGGCGGTGGCCGCCCCGATCCCGCTGGACGCTCCGGTGACGACGGCGACAGAGGTCATCCGCTCATTCTCCCCCGGGCGGCCGGGCCGGGTACGGGCGGCGTGGTGATGAGGTCCGTCACGCCCGGGGAACGCCCCGGCGCATTACCGGTGCCCGATGGGGAAGATGACACCGGCCGATGACGTTGTCCGAATAGCGCCGGGCGTGCCGACGGCATTCACCGTGACCAAGGGAGCGGACGTGGCGGAGTTGCACACCGGTGTGGGTCGGCAGCGCGGTGCGCGTCCGTGGCCCCGCCCCCGGCGGATCGCGACGCTCTCGGTGCACACCTCACCCCTGCACCAGCCGGGCACCGGCGACGCCGGGGGGATGAACGTCTACATCCTGGAGGTCGCCCGCCGGCTGGCCGATGCGGGCGTCGAGGTGGAGATCTTCACCCGGGCCACCTCCGGCGACCTGCCCCCGGTGGTCGAGACGGCCCCCGGCGTGCACGTCCGGCACGTCCCCGCCGGGCCCCTGGAGGGGCTCACCAAGGAGGAGCTGCCGGGGCAGCTCTGCGCCTTCACCGCCGGCGTGCTCCGCGCCGAGGCGTCCCGCCCGCCCGGCCACTACGACCTGATCCACTCCCACTACTGGCTCTCCGGGCAGGTCGGCTGGCTGGCCAAGGAGCGCTGGGGGGTGCCGCTGGTGCACACCGCGCACACCCTCGCGAAGGTCAAGAACGCCCAGCTCGCCGCCGGGGACCGGCCCGAGCCGAAGGCCCGCGTCATCGGCGAGGAACAGGTGGTCGCCGAGGCCGACCGGCTGGTGGCGAACACGGCGGTCGAGGCGCGGGACCTGATCGACCGGTACGCGGCCGACCCGACCCGGGTCACGGTGGTCGAGCCCGGCGTCGACCTGGACCGGTTCCGCCCGGCGCCGGGCGAGCGCGAGCGCGTCGCGGCCGCCGCCCGCCACCGGCTGGGCCTGCCCGCCACCGGGTACGTGGTGGCCTTCGTCGGCCGCATCCAGCCGCTGAAGGCTCCGGACGTGCTCGTCCGCGCGGTGGCGGCGCTGCGCGAGCGCGATCCGGTGCTCGCCGACGAGGTGACCGTGGTGATCTGCGGCGGCCCCAGCGGCAGCGGGCTGGACCGGCCGACCGCCCTGATGGAGCTGGCCGCCTCGCTCGGCGTCGCCGACCGGGTCTGCTTCCTGCCACCGCAGACCGGTGACGACCTGCCGGCCCTGTACCGGGCGGCGGATCTGGTCGCGGTGCCGTCGTACAACGAGTCCTTCGGGCTGGTCGCGCTGGAGGCGCAGGCCTGCGGTACGCCGGTGGTGGCCGCCGCCGTCGGCGGCCTGGTGACCGCCGTGCGCGACCAGACCAGTGGCGTGCTGATCGACGGGCACGACCCGGCCGACTGGGCCCGTACGCTCGTACGCCTGCTGCCGGACCGGGCCCGCCGGGCCGAACTGGCCCGCGGCGCGGCGCGGCACGCCCGCGACTTCTCCTGGCACCGCACCGCCTCGGGGCTGCTCGCCGTCTACGGCGAGGCGATCGCCGCGCACCGGGCCCGGCTCACCTCCGAGCTGGCCGGCGGCCCGGCGATGTCCTGCTCCTGGTGACGGTCCGTGCCGCCGGGCCGTCACCCGGTGCCGGCACGGCGGCGGCCGTAGAGTGGATCCGATGAGCGGGAAGAGTGATCTTGCGGCCCTGATCGAGTCGGTCTGCGACGAGCGGGAGCTGGCCTGGGAGTCGACCGGCCCGGGCTCGTACGCGGTCACGTTGCCGGGCACCCACAAGCTGAAGACGATCTGCAACCTGATCGTCGGCGAGCACGCGCTGCGGGTCGAGGCGTTCGTGATGCGCCAGCCGGACGAGCGGCGCGAGGAGCTCTGGGCCTGGCTGTTGCAGCGCAACGCCCGCATGTACGGGGTGTCCTTCTCGATCGACGCGGTCGGCGACGTCTACCTGACCGGCCGGGTCAACCCCGCCGGGATCGACGTCGACGAGCTGGACCGACTGCTGGGCGCGGTGCTGACCTACGCCGACGAGTCCTTCGACACCATGCTGGAGATCGGCTTCGGCAGCTCGATCCGCCGCGAGTGGGAGTGGCGGGTCAAGCGGGGCGAGTCCACCGCCAACCTGGCGGCGTTCGCGCACCTCTTCGAGCCGTCCCCCGCCGGCGGGGGACCGGAATCCGACGCCCCGGGCACGGGTGCCCCGCTCGGAGGTTCGGACCGGTCCTGACGGGTATGCCGCACCGCGCGGTGCGGCACTGGGACCCGCCGCGCGCCGAGGAGCAACTGTCGAGGAGCGTGAGCGTCCCATGGCTCAGCGGAATAGCCCAGGTCGCGGCGGGACCGCGACCAGGACGAAACGGCAGGCGGGCAACCAGACCCCGAACACCCCGACGATCTCCGAGTCCGAGATCTCCCGGATGCGGGTGGACGAGATCCGGGGGCAGCTCCGCAAGCGCGGGGTCTCCGGCATCTCCGCCCTGCGCAAGCCCGAACTGGTGAAGACGCTGGTGAAGACCCTGCGGGCGGAGCGCCCCTCGGGTGGGGCCGCGCGCCGCAGCACCGGGCCCGCCGGCCGGGCGACGGGGACCCGGGCGTCGGCCGGGCGGGCCGCCGCCACGAAGAAGACGGCGCCGGGCAAGGCGGCCCCGGCGAAGAAGGCGGCCCCGGCGAACAAGACCGCCCCGGCGAGGAAGACGGCCGCGAAGAAGGCGGCGGGGACGAAGGCCGCCGCGAACAGGGCGGCCCCGGCGCGGAGGAGCGCCCCGGCGAAGAAGGCCGCCACGAAGCGGGCACCAGCCGCGAAGGCGGCCCCGGCCAGGAAGGCCGCCTCGCCGGCCCGCGCCTCGGCGGGCACGCCGGGCGGCGGTACGGCCACCGGGGTCCGGACCGGTCGGAGCAGCTCGCGGTCGGTGCGTTCCTCGCAGGTCATCTCCTCCGTCGCAGACCGCCCGGAGCGCCCCGGACGCAGCCTGGTGACCACCAACCACGACGTGATCCGCCGCTGGGCCGAGGAGCGCGACGCCAGGCCGGCGACGATCGCGGGGACCGAGCGGGAGGGGCGGGCCGGCGTGCTCACCTTCAACATGCCGGGTTACCGGGAGAGCAGCCGGGTACGTGAGATCACGTGGGACGAGTGGTTCCGGACCTTCGACGAGCGGCGGCTGAACCTGATCTACCAGGAGCAGCTCCGCAACGGCCGCCCGAGCAACTTCTTCCGTACGGAATCGCCCGATCGTGAGGACGGCTGACGTGTTTGGGGGAATGGCCGGCGGGTACGCGCAGTTGGCCATGACCGAGACCCGAGGCCGCGGCGTCCCGGTGCGACGCCGGGCCTGTGACCAGGGAGACAGCCCATCCAGGTTGTCTCCGGAATCCCGGGCGAACTAGCTTTATTGCACTGCGCCACGCTCGGAACCGTTCGGGGGAGCGGAGGATCGATCAGATCCGTGCACCGGGCGAGGCGCGGGGGACGGGTGGCACAACACCGTTGGGGGACGGTGGTCACCTGTTTGGACCGGCGGCGTGAGCGGACGGCGCCTACGGGGGTGGGCATCGCCCGCCGCCGCCGGTCATACGGTGCGGACGCCCATCGCGATCACGAGTCGCGGTGGGCGTTCTGCCGTCCGGCCCACCGCCACATCGCCCACCCCACGGCCCGTCGCCCCCGGTCCGTCGCCCACCGGCCCACCGCTCGCGGCCAGGCGCGGCCGCGGGCGCCTCCCGACCGCGCCTCGGCGTTGTGGGCGGCCGGGAAGACCCCTCAGCGGGTGCGGGCCGGAGCGGGACGGTGCGCCGGGGCGGCGACCCGGCGGAGGGCGGCGACCCGGCGGTCGCGGGGCGGCCCGGCCAGCAGGTGGCAGCCGGCGGCCAGCAGCCCCAGCGCCCCGACGATCAGCCAGTGCCGGTCGCCGAGGTACTGCAGGCTCACCCCGCCGAGGGTGGGTGCCACGAACGACGCCGCCGGGAACGCCAGGTAGAACACCGACTGGTAGCGGGCCCGCAGCTCCGGCGGGGCCAGGTCGGCGTTGATCTGCGCGTTGGGCGGCGCGGCGAGCATCTGCCCGACGGTCCAGACCACCGCCGCGGCCAGGTAGACCGCCAGGTCGTCGGCGAACGCCAGGGCGGCGAAGCCGAGCGCCAGCAGCGCGGTGGAGACGGCCAGGACGCGGTCCTTGCGGTGCCGCTCGATCAGCCGGGGCACGAAGAGCTGCCCGAGCACGATCAGCACCCCGCCGAGCGCCACCACGGCGCCGTACGCCGACGGGCGCAGGCCGTCCGAGCGCATCGCCAGGGGCATGATCGTGGAGGTCTGCATGGTCAGCACGGCCAGCACGAGGGTCAGGCCCACGAAGGTGAGGAAGACGCGGTCGGTCAGGGCGGTGTGCAGCCCGGGCCGCCGCTGCCGCCCCGCGCGCCCGGCCCGCCCCGCCGATCCGGCATCATGGTGCGCGCCCGGGGCCGGGGCCGCCGTGGCGTGCGGCGCGGGCGCGGAGCGGCGGGCCCGGGCGAGGGGAAGGGTCTCGGGGACCTTCCAGCCGATCACGGCGGCGGCGGCCAACGTGGCGGCGGCGTCGACCAGGAAGAGCGCGACGAAGCTCGCCTCGGCCAGCAGGCCGGCCAGGAGCGAGGCCGCCGCCATGCCCAGGTTGAACGCCCAGAACTGGAGGTTGAAGGCCCGGGAGCGGCGCTCCTCGGGCACCACGTCGACGATCGCCGCCACGAAGGCGGGGCTGGGCATCGAGTGCACCACCCCGACCAGGGCGGAGAGCACCGCGATGACCGCCAGGTGCCGGCTGAAGGCCAGCGCGACCATCAGTCCGGCGGTGCCCAGGTGCGCGGCGAGCAGCGTGGCCCGCCGGCCCCACCGGTCGGCGAGCACCCCGCCGAGCAGCACCCCGGCCGCCCCGCCCAGCCCGTACGCCCCGACCACCGTCCCGGTGAGCGCCTCGCTCGCGCCCCGCGCCTCGGTCAGGTAGAGCGAGAGGAAGAGCATCGCGAAGGCGCCGGCCCGGTTGATCAGCAGCCCGGCCCAGAGGTACCAGAAGGTGGCGGGAAGACCGCCCGCGGTGTCGTCCAGCCAGCGGCGCAGGGCCCGCACCCGTCCTCCCGAACAGTTAGGTTTGCTGACAGAGCCGACCCAGACGGTAGGAAGCCGGTGGCCCGTACGCCAGCGTGTCGCTGGTCACCGCGTGCCGGTCGGCTCCGCCGTCCGCCGCGGGTCGGTGCCCGACTTCGGCCGCGGGGGCTCGGCGGGGGCCGTCGCCGCCGCCTCGGCCGCCGCCGGCGCGGGCGGCCGGATCGCCACCACCGGCACCACGGCAGCGGCGGCCGGGCGCAGGGCGGTGGCGCGCCGCTCCCGGGCCGGGCCGGAGATGAGGTGGGCGAGCGCCATCAGGCCGCCGATCACGGCGCAGCCGAACCAGAGCGAGGCGTTGCCGACCTGCTCACGGACCAGGCCGCCGAGGACCGGTGCGACGGCGCCGGCCACCTGCCAGGAGAGCGAGAAGGCACCCTGGTAGCGGCCGCGCAGCTCGGCGGGGGAGAGCTCCGCGATCAGGGTGGCGTTGGAGGGCGAGTTGAGCATCTCGCCGACCGTCCAGATCAGCACGGTCAGGCCGTAGAACCAGGCGGCCTCGGCGAACGCCGTGAGCCCGAAGCCGACGCCCATCACCACCGAGGCCAGGGCGAGCACGTGCGACCGGCTGCGGCCCCTGATCAGCCGGGGTACGAAGAGCTGGCCGACCACGATCAGCACCCCGTTGAGCGCGATCACGGAACCGTAGGTGGCGGGGCTCAGGCCCGAGTCGCCCATCGCGATCGGCAGCATCGAGATGTGCTGGAGGAAGACCAGCGCGGCGAAGAGGTTGAGCGTCACGAAGCCGAGGAAGACCCGGTCGCGGAGGATGGTGCGCAGTGCCCCGACGGGGGCGCCCGGCCCCTTGCGCGGGCCGCCGCCGGCGGGGGCCCGCCGGGTCTCGCCGACCTTGGTGAAGATGACCAGTGCGGTGATCACGGTGGTCGTCGCGTCGACCACGAAGAGCAGCAGGTAGCCGGCCTCGGCCGCGAGGCCGGCCAGGATCGCGGCGCTGGCGAAGCCGAGGTTGATCGCCCAGTAGTTCAGCGAGAAGGCCTTCAGCCGGTCCTTCTCCGGCACCACGTCGATCATCATCGCCCCGAACGCGGGACGCGACGCCTCGGCGAACATGCCGAGCAGCAGGGCGCCGAGCGCCACCGCCCACAGCTCCCGGGCGAAGCCGAGGGCGAGCATCATGGTGGCCGCGCCGAGGTGCGCCGTGAGCAGGGTCGGCCGTCGGCCCCAGCGGTCGCTGAGCGTGCCGCCGACGGTGGTGCCGACCGCGCCGCCCACGCCCCAGAGGCCGAGCACCAACCCCGCCTGCGAGGCGGAGAAGCCGCGCTCCTGGGTCAGGTAGATGGCCAGGAAGACCAGCACGAACGAGCCCAGCCGGTTGATCAGCGTGCCGGTCCACAGGTACCAGAAGGTGGCCGGCAGGCCGCCGGTGGTGTCCCGGAACCAACCCCGCATCGTCCGCACGCCGGCGCCCCCGCCTCGTAATGACCATTGTGACTATCGCGCCTTACAACCTAGTGGTAGGCGGATTCTTCGGGCAGCGCATTTTCCACGTGGTGGTCGTCACGACCGCCGCCCGCGCGTCGCCCGACGGCGTGCGGCAGGATGATCGGCATGACTGCTAGCGAGGGGCCCACCGTCGGGACGCTGGTCCTGCTGCGGCACGGCGAGAGCGACTGGAACGCCAAGAACCTCTTCACCGGCTGGGTGGACGTCGACCTGACCGAGAAGGGCGAGAACGAGGCGCGCCGCGGCGGCGAGCTGCTGCGCGAGCACGGCCTGCTGCCCGACGTGGTGCACACCAGCGTGATGCGCCGCGCGATCCGCACCGCCGAGCTGGCGCTCAACGCCGCCGACCGGCACTGGATCGCGGTGCGCCGGTCGTGGCGGCTCAACGAGCGGCACTACGGCGCCCTCCAGGGCAAGAACAAGAAGCAGACCCTGGAGGAGTACGGCGAGGAGCAGTTCATGCTCTGGCGCCGCTCGTACGACACGCCCCCGCCGCCGATCGCCGCCGACGACGAGTTCTCGCAGGTGGGCGACCCGCGCTACGCGCTGCTGCCGAGCGAGCTGATGCCGCGCACCGAGTGCCTCAAGGACGTCGTCGAGCGGATGCTGCCGTACTGGTACGACTCTGTCGTGCCCGACATCCTGGCCGGCCGGACGGTGCTGGTCGCCGCGCACGGCAACTCGCTGCGGGCCCTGGTCAAGCACCTGGACCAGGTCTCCGACTCCGCGATCGCCAAGCTGAACATCCCCACCGGCATCCCGCTGCGCTACGACCTGGACCCGCAGCTGCGCCCGCTCACCCTGGGCGGGACGTACCTCGACCCGGCCGCCGCGAAGGCCGCCGCCGCCGCGGTCGCCAACCAGGGCCGCTGACGTAGGTACGGCGAAGGGCCCCTCCCGGCGATCGCGTCGGGAGGGGCCCTTCGCCCGCGTCTCAGCTCGCGCTGGTGGCGGTCTGCCCGGTGATCAGGTAGACCACGTGTTCGCCGGAGTTGACCGCGTGGTCGGCGAAGCGCTCGTAGAAGCGGCCGAGCAGGGTGGCGTCGATGGCGGTCTCCACCCCGTACGGCCAGTCCTCGCCGAGCAGCACCCCGAACAGGCTCTTGTGCAGGTCGTCCATGGCGTCGTCGTCGCGGTCGAGCTCGGCGGCGAGGTCGGCGTCGGGCCGGGCGAGCACAGAAGCGATCTTGACGGCCATCCGGTCGGCGATGGTGGCCATGTCGGTGAAGATCGGTCGCAGCTCCGCCGGCACGGCGGGCGACGGGTGCCGGCGCAGGGCGGTCTTCGCCACGTGGTCGGCCAGGTCGCCCATCCGCTCCAGGTCCGCCGCGACGTGCAGCGCGGTGATCATGGCACGCAGGTCGGAGGCGACCGGGGCCTGCCGGGCGAGCAGGTCGCAGACCCGCTCCTCGACGTGCCGGTAGAGCGCGTCGATCTCGGCGTCCCGCTCGATCACCGTCTCGGCCGCCCGGCGGTCCGCGGTGAGCAGGGCGCGGGTGGCCTGCCGCATCGCGGCCCGGACCCCCTCCGCCATGTCCACCAGCAGTTGGCTGACGATCTGAAGGTCAGCCCGGAACTCGTCGCGCATGGTCACGTCCTGTGGTCGATGTCGCCGGCCCGGGGCCGGTCGGAAGGCCGATGGTCGCCGGCCCGTGGGCCGGTCGGAGGTTCGCTGGTCGCCGGCCCGGGGGCCGGCGGGGAGCAGGTGCGTCGCCCACGGTAGGTCGGACGGGCGGACCGGAGGTGAACCACGGTGAACGACGCCGGACGGGGGAGTGAACTTTCCCGGAAGTGAAGGTGATTCATCCCATTTGTGGGGGTTGCCAGGTTAACAATGACCCTACGATCGCCGGGTGGAATGGGCGGTGGCGGTCGCGGTGGCCGTGGGGCTGGCGATCGGACTGGTCGCCGGGGTGCTGCTGCCCCGGCTCGTCCCGGCGCTGGGCCGGCGCGCCACGCGGGCGGGGAGCCGGTCCGGCTTCCCCAACATCTGGGGGAGGCTCCCGATAGCCGAGGATCCGCAGTCCGGGATCGGCCGCCGGACGATCGACTCGCTCCGTGCCGGCGTCGTCGTGCTCGACCCCGACGACCTGCCCGTCCTGGTCAATCCCGCGGCCCGCGCGATGGGGCTGCTCCGCACCGGCCCCACCCCGGGCTCGGTCGCCGCCCACCCGCTGATCCGTACCCTCGCCGGGCAGGTGCGGCGCACCGGCGTGCGGCGCGAAATCGAACTGGACCTGCCGCGCGGGCGCGACAACGCCGGGGTGAACCCGCTCGGGGTGCACCTGCGCGCCATGGGCATCGGCGCCGGCTTCATCGCCGTCGAGGCGGCGGACGTCACCGAGTCGCACCGGCTGGCCCGGGTCCGCCGCGACTTCGTGGCCAACGTCAGCCACGAGCTGAAGACCCCGATCGGCGCCCTCCAACTCCTCGCGGAGGCGCTCCTGGACGCCACGGAGCCGGCCGGAGCCGGGCCGCCCGAGCTCTCCGAGGACCTGGTCGCCGCCCGGCGGTTCGCCGAGCGGATCCAGCACGAGTCGACCCGGCTGGGCCGTCTGGTGCAGGAGCTGCTGGAGCTGACCCGGCTCCAGGGCGCCGAACCGCAGCCGCCGCCCGAGCCGGTCGCGATCGACTGGGTGGTCGCCGAGGTGATCGACCGGACCCGCACCTCCGCCGCCGCCCGCCGGATCGCCGTCGCCGTCGACGTCGAGCGGGGACTGACCGTCCACGGCAGCGGCGCCCAGCTCGCCACGGCCGTGTCGAACCTGGTGGAGAACGCGGTCAACTACTCGGGGGAGGAGACCACCGTCCGGATCACCGCCCGCGCCGCCGACGAGCACGTCGAGATCTCCGTCGCCGACCAGGGCATCGGCATCGCCCCGACCGACGTGGACCGGATCTTCGAGCGGTTCTACCGGGCCGACCAGGCCCGGTCCCGGTCGACCGGCGGCACCGGCCTGGGGCTGGCCATCGTCAAACACATCGCCGGCAACCATGGCGGGCGGGTCGAGGTGTCGAGCACCCTGGGTGGTGGGTCGACGTTCACCCTCCGGCTTCCCACCCGTCCCCCCGACGAGGTCCTGGCGACACTGCCCTCCGCTGGGATCGAGGCCGGTCCGGCCGAGCTCCGGCAGGCCTGACAGCAAAAGGAAAGGAAGTCCCCCTTGAGCCGCGTTCTGGTGGTCGAGGACGAGGAGTCGTTCTCCGACGCCCTGTCGTACATGCTCCGCAAGGAGGGCTTCGAGGTGTCCGTCGCCGCGACGGGCCCCGCCGCCCTCACCGAGTTCGACCGGACCGGCGCCGACATCGTGCTGCTCGACCTG
Organism: Micromonospora sp. CPCC 205561; assembly: GCF_036906775.1. Classification (NCBI taxonomy): domain Bacteria; kingdom Bacillati; phylum Actinomycetota; class Actinomycetes; order Micromonosporales; family Micromonosporaceae; genus Micromonospora; species Micromonospora sp. CPCC 205561. The sequence goes on from NZ_JBAKHV010000076.1 coordinate 11,509, forward strand.
ATGCTGCCCGAGATGTCCGGCACCGAGGTGTGCCGGCAGCTCCGCCAGCGCTCGCACGTGCCGATCATCATGGTCACCGCCCGGGACAGCGAGATCGACAAGGTGGTCGGCCTGGAGATCGGCGCCGACGACTACGTCACCAAGCCGTACTCGCCGCGCGAACTCGTCGCCCGGATCCGGGCGGTGCTGCGCCGGCAGAGCGCCGAGGTCGCCGAGGCGGGCGGGCCGACGCTGGCCGCCGGCCCGGTCCGGATGGACATCGAGCGGCACGTGGTGACCGTCGACGGCGCGGCCGTCCAGCTTCCGCTCAAGGAGTTCGAGCTGCTGGAGCTGCTGCTGCGCAACGCCGGCCGGGTGCTCACCCGGGGGCAGCTCATCGACCGGGTCTGGGGGGCCGACTACGTTGGCGACACCAAGACCCTCGACGTGCACGTCAAGCGGCTGCGCTCCAAGGTCGAGCCGGAACCGTCCGCGCCGCGCTTCATCGTCACCGTGCGGGGGTTGGGCTACAAGTTCGAGCCCTGACCGGCGTACGCGTCGAGGGGCCCGCGCCACCGCGCGGGCCCCTCGACGTCGGTCGGTCAGGCGCCGCCGGCGGGGTGCGGGGCGACCAGGCCCTGCCGGCCGCGCGCCCCGCAGACCTCGGCCAGCTTCGCGTACGCGGGGGCGCCGACGAGGGCGGTCAGCTCGGGACCGTAGGAGACGTACATCGGCTCGGTGCCGACGTGCGCGTCCGTGGAGGAGGTGCACCACCAGTCCAGGTCGTGCCCGCCGGCGCCCCAGCCGCGCCGGTCGAACTCGGCGAGCGTGGAGACCAGCACCTTCGTGTTGTCCGGCCGCTTCACCCACTCCTGGTCGCGGCGGATCGGCAGCTGCCAGCAGACGTCCGGCTTGTATTCCAGCGGGTGCACCCCGTCGCGCAGCGCCTGGGCGTGCAGGGCGCAGCCGGCACCCGCCGGGAAGTCGGCGTCGTTGAGGAAGACGCACGGCCCGTCCGCGTGCTGGGTGGCGGTGCGGCGGGCGGCGTTCTTGCCGTCGACGGTGTCGTTCTCGGTCCAGTTCTTGAACCCGCGCCGGAAGTGCTGCCACGTCGCCGGGGTCAGCCGCTTGACCGCGGCCCGGACCCGCTGCTCGTCCTCGGAGTCGGTGAAGAACGCGCCGTGCGAGCAGCAGCCGTCGGCGGCCCGGCCGGCGACGATGCCGTGGCAGCCCCGGCCGAAGACGCACGTCCACCGGGAGAGCAGCCACGTCAGGTCGGCCCGGATGAGGTGGTTCTCGTCCGCCGGGTCGGCGAACTCGATCCACTCCCGGGGGAAGTCCAGGGGCACCTCGCGACTGCGCGGGTCCGCCGGGTCGTCCACCAGCACGCGGAGTTCGATCTGGCCTGTCACCCGGCCCAGCGTACGCGGGGCGCCCCGCTCGGGCCGCCGAGCCGCGCAAACCCGTTGGCCCTAGTGTCTTCAGCATGCGACTGGGAGTCCTCGACGTAGGTTCCAACACGGTGCACCTGCTGGTGGTCGACGCCCACCACGGCGCGCACCCCTGGCCGGCGCACTCGGAGAAGGTGGTGCTGCGGCTCGCCGAGCAGATCGGCCCGGACGGCGCGCTCACCGAGGCTGGCGCCGACAGCCTGGTCAAGGCGGTCGGCATGGCCAAGGCGGCCGCCGCCGGCCTCGACGCCGAGGACCTGATCGCCTTCGCCACCTCCGCCGTCCGGGACGCCACCAACGCCGCCGAGGTGTTGGCCCGGGTCCGGGACGAGGCGGGCGTACGCCTGGAGGTGCTCCCCGGCGCGGACGAGGCCCGGCTGACCTTCCTCGCGGTGCGGCGCTGGTTCGGCTGGTCGGCGGGGCGGCTGCTGGTGCTGGACATCGGCGGCGGCTCCCTGGAGATGGCTGCCGGAATCGACGAGTATCCGGCCGCCGCGGTGTCGCTGCCGCTCGGCGCCGGCCGGCTGACCCGCGACCGGCTCCGGGTGGACCCCGACGGCACGGCGCCGCCGCCGGCCGAGGCGGTCGACGAGCTGCGGGCGTACGTCGACCGCCTGGTGGAACCGGTGGCCGGGCAGCTGACCGCGGTGGGCTGGGAACGCCCGGTGGCCACCTCGAAGACGTTCCGGACCCTGGCCCGGCTGGCCGGGGCGGCGCCCTCCGGCGCGGGGCTCTGGGCGCCCCGCCGGCTGACCCGGTCCGGGCTGCGGCAGGTGCTCGGCTTCATCCGGCACATCCCACCGGCGCAGCTCGCCGAGCTGGAGGGGGTCAGCGCCGGCCGGGCCCACCAACTGCTCGCCGGGGCGGTCGTCGCCGAGGCGGTGATGCGCCGGCTGGACGTGGAAGCGCTGGACATCTGCCCCTGGGCGCTCCGCGAGGGCGTCATCCTGCGCCGGCTGGACCAGCTCGGCCCGGTGTGAGCCCGAGGCGTGGGCTTGCCGGTCCCGTACCCGCGAACGGAGGGTAGTGCTGTTAGGGCGGGGAGTGAGCTTGCGGGCCGCGCCGCCGCGAACGGAAGGCGGCGCTGCGAGCGCGAGTAGCGGTATCGGGGTGATCTGGGCGCTTTGCCGCCTCTCGTCACGAGGTGTCGGTGGACCCCGGCTACGCTCGATGGCGTGACTTCCCGCGTTCCGGTGCTCCTGTCCACGTCCTCGGTCTTCCCTGAGCGGACCGCGGCGGCGTTCCAACTGGCCGCGGCGCTGGGCTACGACGGCGTCGAGGTGATGGTCTGGACCGACGCCGTGAGCCAGGACGCCGGCGCGCTGCGCGGCCTCGCCGAGCACTACGGGGTGCCGGTGCTCTCCGTCCACGCCCCCTGCCTGCTGGTCACCCAGCGGGTGTGGAGTCCCGACCCGTGGGAGCGGCTGCGCAGATCCGCGGAGCTCGCGGCGACGCTCGGGGCGCCCACCGTCGTGGTGCACCCGCCGTTCACCTGGCAGCGGGAGTACGCGCGCAACTTCGCCGACGGCCTGGCCGCGATCGCCGCCGAGTACCCGGAGCTGCGGTTCCCGGTGGAGAACATGTACCCGGTCCGGATGGCGGGGCGCCAGTTCGTGCCGTACGTCCCGGGTTGGGACCCGACCGAGACCGGCTACGCCTCCTACACGCTCGACCTGTCGCACTGCGCCGCCTCGCACACCGACTCGCTGGCGATGGCCGACCGGATGGGCGCGAACCTGGCCCACGTGCACCTCGGCGACGGCACCGGCGAGGGCCGCGACGAGCACCTGGTGCCGGGGCGCGGCACCCAGCCCTGCGGCGAGCTGCTCTCCTCGCTGGCCGGGCGCGGGTTCACCGGCTCGGTCGCCGTGGAGGTCACCACGCGGGGCGCGAAGAGCCGCGCGGAGCGGGAGGCCGACCTGCGGGCGTCGCTGGAGTTCGCCCGCCAGCACCTGGGCACCCCGTCCCCGGTCGACGCCTGAGCGCCGACCGGGCCGGGCGTCAGACGACGGTGCTGAGGGACTCCTTGGCGGTCACGCCGGCCTGCTCGCCGATCGCCGCGCGCTTGCGGGCGCGGTGGGCGGCCACGTGCGAGCGGGTGGCGCAGCGCTCCGAGCAGAACCGCCGGCAACAGTTGGACGACGTGTCCAGGTAGACGTTGCCGCAGCGTTCGTCGGCACACACGCCGAACCGGGCGCTGCCGTACTCGCAGAGCCAGACCGACAGCCCCCAGGCCGCGCCGGCCAGGTACTCCGCGCTCACCGAGGCGCCCCGGCTGGTCACGTGCATGTGCCAGTCGTTGGAGTCGTGCCCGGAGATGCGGGGCTGCACCGGGAACGCCTCCAGCAGCGCGTTGAGCTCCGCCACCGCCTGGACGTCGCGTCCGGAGGTGCCGTACTCGAAGACGTCGCGCAGTCGCTTCTGCGCCCGCCGGAATGTCGCGAGGTCCCGCTCCGCCACCTCGTCGTGCATCCAGGCGCTGTCTTCGGGGAAGAGGGCCCGCAGGTCGTCGAGGTCGTCCAGGCGGGCGTTGACGAGGTCAACGCCGGTCCGGGCGTACGCGTCGAAGTTCACGCCCACAACGGTAGACGACTCAGGGGACCCGTGGCGCGTCGATGTAGTGCGGGAGGAACCGCGCGTAGCCGTCGGTGATGAGGCTCGCGCTCTCCCGCACCCCCACCCCGGCCGACTCTCCGTCGACGATCCAGCTGCCCAGCACCGTCCGGTTGCCGGCGAACTCCGGCAGCGCCCGGAACTCCTGGTAGCACCAGCCCTCGTCGCCGTAGATCCCCGGATTGCTGATCTCGGTGTCGCCGGTGACGATGCGTACCGAGCCGCCCTCGCGGCCGAGCAGCGGCTTGGCCACGTACTCCGTCATCCCGCGCGGCGAGTCGAGGTACGCGGGCAGCAGCAGCTCGTGCCCGGGATGGAGCTCCCAGAGCACGGCGAGCAGCGCCTTGTTGGAGAGCAGCAGCTTCCAGGCCGGCTCGATCCAGGTCGTCGGGGTGCCCGGCTCCAGCGCCAGCGGCCCGTACGGCTCGGCGAGCATCCACTCCCACGGATAGAGCTTGAAGCAGGTGCTGACCGGCCGGTCGCTCGCGTCGACGAAGCGCCGGCCGTCCCAGCCGAGCTGCTGGATCGGCTGGAGCGTGACCTCCAGCCCGGCCTGGCGGGCGGTCTCGGCGAGGTAGCCGGCGGTCATGTGGTCCTCGCCGGACTCCTCCTCGTTCGACCAGACCACGTGCACGCGGCGGTCGTGCAGACCCGCGCCGATCTTCGCCCAGGCGCCGACGAGGCGCTCGTGCAGGCTGTTCCACTGGTCCAGCTCCGGCCGGGTGTGCTCCAGCCAGTACCACTGGACGATGCTCGCCTCGACCAGCGCGGTGGGGGTGTCGGCGTTGTACTCCAGCAGCTTGGGCGGCCAGCTGCCGTCGTAGGCGAGGTCGAAGCGCCCGTAGAGGGTGGGCGGCACCTCGCGCAGCGACCGGGCCACGGCCTCGGCCGCCCAGGCCGGGATGCCGAACTCGGCGTAGCGGTGGCGGGCGACGACGTGCTCGGCGGCGGCCACCGACATCCGGTGCAGCTCCTCGGTCGCCTCCTCCAGTCGCAGCACCTCGTCCAGCTCGAACGCGTACGCGGCGGTCTCGTCCCAGTACGACATGATGCCGCCGTCGGGCAGCTCGGTGTCGACGTACACCAGGCCCTGGGAGCGGATCGTGGCGTCCCAGTCGGGGCGGGGGGTGACGGTGTCCCGGCGCACCTCAGCCGCCGCAGGAGGCGAGGTGGGTGCCGAAGCCGCCCCGGTCGGGCACCGCCGCGGCGGCCGGCTCCGACGCGGTGCGCCCGGCGGTGACCTGCGGCGCCCGGAGCGCCAGGGCCACCGTGTCGCCGCCGCCCACCGGGCCGAGGGCGCAGTCGTCATCGTCGTCGTCCGAGGACATGTTGCAGCCGGAGAGGGTGAGCGCGAGGACGGTGAGCGCGCCGAGCTGCACGGAGGCCGACCGGAGCCGGCGGCGGGGGCGTGGTTCCACGTCATCGTTGTAACCGATGGGAGCCACCGCCGTCCGCCCGTCGGGATCGCCTGTGATGCGGTTGGGACCTGGAACCGGGCTGCGGCCGCTGCCCGGCGCGGCCCCACCGGCGGGCGTTACGCTCGGTCCATGCTCCGTTCCGTCATCCTCGCCGCCTCCCGGTCACCCCAGGTCGAGCGGCTCGTAGCGACGGCCCCGTTCACCCGGGACCTCGTCCGCCGGTTCGTGGCCGGCGCCAAGACCGACGACGCGTTGCGCGCGACCCGCGAACTCGTCGACGACGGTCTCGCGGTCACCCTCGACAACCTCGGCGAGGACACCGTCACCCCCGAGCAGGCGACCGCCACCCGGGACGAGTACGTCAAGCTGCTGAGGATGCTCGCCGGCGCCGGGCTGACCCCCGCCGCCGAGGTGAGCGTGAAGCTCTCGGCGCTCGGGCAGCTCTTCGACGAGCAGCTCGCCCTCGAGAACGCGCGGGCGATCTGCGTCGCCGCCGAGGAGGCGGGCACCACGGTCACCCTCGACATGGAGGACCACACCACCACCGACTCGACCCTGGACATCCTCGCCAAGCTGCGCAAGGACCACCCGGGCACGGGCGCGGTGCTCCAGGCGTACCTTCGGCGGACCGAGTCGGACTGCCGGGAGCTGGCCACGGCCGGTTCCCGGGTGCGGCTGTGCAAGGGCGCGTACAAGGAGCCGGAGTCGGTGGCCTACCAGTCGGCCCGCGAGGTGGACAAGTCGTACGTCCGCTGCCTGAACATCCTGATGTCCGGCGACGGCTACCCGATGCTGGCCACCCACGATCCCCGCCTGGTCGCCATCGGCGAGGACCGGGCCCGCTGGTTCGACCGGGGCCCCGAGCGGTTCGAGTTCCAGATGCTCTACGGCATCCGCCCTGAGGAGCAGGCCCGGCTGGCCGGCGAGGGCTACACCGTGCGCACCTACCTGCCCTACGGCGAGGACTGGTACGGCTACCTGATGCGCCGCCTCGCCGAGCGCCCGTCGAACCTGGCGTTCTTCGGCCGGGCGGTGCTGTCGAAGAACTGAGTCAGCCGTTCGACCAGCCCCGGGTGCTCAGCACCAGGCGGTAGCCGTCCGGATCGGCCAGCGTGATCCCCCAGCGGTCCCAGTACGGGCCGGCGGAGACCCTCGTCCCGCCGGCCCGTTCCAGTTCCCGGACCAGTTCGTCGTCGACCGGCCCGTCGAGGTAGAGCACCAGCAGGTCCTCGGCGGTCGGCGTCGGCACGACGCCGAGCCCCTCGCCGCCGACGAGTTCCAGGTGCCAGTGCTCGCCCGGCCGGCCGACCATGAGCAGGTCGTGCTCGCCCGGCGCCGCGGCGGCGGAGCGCCACAGCACGTCGAGGCCGAGCCCGCCCACCCAGAAGCGTTCGGCGGCCGCCAGGTCCCGGCTGGGCCGGGCGATACGCAGGTGCGCGGCGGTGGCGCGGGTGAGGGGCACGAGGAGATCGTGCGACCTGAGGTCGGGGTGAGGTCAAACCCTGATGAGCCTGGCGGGACGCCCCGCCTGAGCCGCCCCACGCCCCACCCGATCGCCCCTACGTCCTCGCGTCGTCCGGCCCGGGACGCGGACTCGGGGGCGGCTGCGTCGGCGGGGCGGCGTGGCTCGCCCGGCGGTGGTCGCCCCGCCGGCCGGATGGTCGTACCCTTCGGCGGGTGAGTGACGGGCAGCCCGGGACGGACGGCCGACCGGCGACGGCTGGCGCGCCCGCCACCGCGACGGGGGCGGCCGAGGGACGGGACCGGCCCGCGCCGGCCGAACCGCCCGCGCCGGAACCGCCCGTGCCGCCCGCGTCGGCCGAACCGGCCGCGTCGGCCGAACCGTCCGCGCCGGCCGAGATCGCGCCGCCCGAAGCTTCTGCGCCGGCCGAACCGGCCGCGCCGGCCGAGATCGCGCCCGCCGGGACCGCGCCGGCCGAACCCTCCGCGCCGGCCGTGTCGGAAGTCTCGGGCGCGTCGGCTGCCCCCGGGGTGCGCGCTGATGTCGTCGCGCCGCTTCCGGTCGCGTCGACCGAGACCGTCGGGCTCGGGTCGGCGGTGGGCGCCGAGCGGCCGTCGCGGCGGATCCGGCCGCTCGGGGTGGTGTTGGTCGCGGCCGTGCTGCTACTGGTCTGCGGCCTGCCCGCGGCGCTGGTGGCCGGTGTGGTGCGCACCGGCGCCCCGCCGGCTCCGGGATCGTCCGCCGTCCCGGCCGACGATCCCGCCACCGCCGTCGCCCGCCGGCTCGGGGAGCGGATGACCGCGGAGCTGGCGCGGCAGTCCGCGGCCCTGCTGGGCGGGGACCGCGCCGGTTTCCTGGCGGTCGCGGAGCCGGTCGCGCACCCGGAGCTGCGTCGGCGGTACGCCGCGCTGCGCGCGCTACGGGTGGCCGCATGGCAGGCCGGCGCGAGCGGCCTGCCCACCCCGGTCGAGGGCCGGCCGGGCGAGTGGCGGCTGCTGGTCGAGTTCCGCTACTGCTTCGTCGCGCCGGACTGCCGTACCAGCCGGGTGCTGACCGGCACCCGTTGGCGGGAGGGGGAGCGGCCCCGGCTGCTCGCCGTGGAACCGTCCCGCTCCGCCGAGACCGGCACCCGGCCGTGGGAGGTCAGCCAGCTCGTCGTGGCCGTCGGGCCGCGTACGCTCGTGGCCACCACTCCCGCCCTGCGCCGCAAGCTGCCCGGGCTGCTCGCCCAGGCCGAGGCGGCGGCCAGGGTCGCCGACACGTACGCCGTCGGCGGCCGGCCGCCGGACCGGTACCGGATCTTCTACGCCGGCCGGGACGAGTGGCGGCGCTGGTACGGCGGTGGCCGGCCGGAGTGGACCGGCGGGTACGCGGTCACGGTCGGCGGCGGCCACCACGAGGTGGTGCTCAACGCGGACGGGCTCGGTGCCGGCGGGGCGGACGACCTGCTGCGGCACGAGCTGACCCACGCGGCCTCCCTGCCCGAGCGGGGCTACCCGGGCAAGGGCACGTGGTGGCTGGTCGAGGGGCTGGCCGAGTACGCGGGGGCCGACGGGGAGCCGGTCGACCGGTACGCCGGACTGGCCGACGTGCGGCGGCTGCTCGGCGGCGGCTGGGACGGCCGGCTCGACAGCCTGAGCCTCTCCGACGACGCCCCGGCCGACCGGGTCAGCGGCAGCTACGGCATCTCCTACCTGGCGGTGCGGCACCTGATCGACCGGTTCGGCCCGGAGCGGCTGCTCGCCTTCTTCGCGGCCGTCGTGCACGAACGCCTGCCGGTGGAGCGGGCCGCCGAGCGGGTCCTCGGGGAAGCGTGGTCGGCCCTGCACGAGGAGTGCGTCGGGCACGTCCGCGCCGTGGTCGCCTGACCGACCGGCGCGCGGACGGTGAGCCCGAGGCGACCGAGTCCCCGGCCGACGGGCGGCCGGCGGCGCGTTCATGATCGACCGCCGTCGGGCGACGCGGACCGACCTGACACACTGGTGCCCGCTCCCAGCGCGGAGCCCCGGTCCGCGTCCGGAAGCGGCCCGGGGCACCCGCCCGGTGGCTCCGGTGGCGCCGCCGGAGCCACCGGGCGCCTTCCGCTCGGGGCGGCCGGGACGCCGGGCGCAACCGGTTCGGCGACGACGTAACCGGTCGAGTGGACACCGCCGCGATTTATGATCAGTTGCACGAAGGGATCGCGCCGGTCACAGCCGCCCCGCTACCGTACTGGTAACACGCGCGTCGCCGGTCCGGGCGGGACGAACCCGTCCGGTGGCACGCGCCGGGCATGGGATTGGTCGGTGAGCCATGGCCGGGTCGCAGTCCGACGGTCGGCTGTCGGAGGTCAAGTTCCTGACCGTCGCCGAGGTGGCGACGGTGATGCGGGTGTCGAAGATGACGGTCTACCGCCTGGTGCACAGCGGTGAGCTCACCGCGGTCCGGGTCGGCCGTTCGTTCCGGGTACCCGAACACGCGGTGCACGAGTACCTGCGGGGCGCCTTTCAGGAAACCGCCTGACCCTCGCCCCGACGGCCCGCCGAGTGCGACGTAACGGGCATCAACGGGGGCGCGTTGGTCCTGCTGACGCTCTCCCGCTACCCTGGAGCCCGACCGTGACCGCAGGTGCGCCCGACGCATACCCCGCTGGCCCGGTCCGTTGTCCGCAAGCGGTCGCCGACGCCACGCACGTGTGGCGTCTCCTGGTCGCCCCGCACGTTGCATCGAAAGGCTGTCGTATGGGCTCGGTGGTCAAGAAGCGCCGCAAGCGCATGGCTAAGAAGAAGCACCGCAAGCTGCTGCGCAAGACCCGCGTCCAGCGTCGCCGTCTCGGCAAGTGACCGGGGCCGGGTCCCGACCCGGCGCCCGTCGTCACTTGCCAACTGTCGACCCTCGGAGGCTCAGGTGATCAGGCCGCGGATGTTCCGGCTCGATCCGGCCTGCCGGGGAAGGTGTGCGACATGACCCCCGGTGGCACCCCAGGTGCCCCGGGGGTCGTCGTCGTGACCGGGGTCGGCCGCTACCTCGGCGCGCACGTCGCGGCCCGGCTCGCCGCCGACCCGCGAATCGAACGGGTCATCGGCGTGGACCCGCCGGAGTCCGGCGCCGAGTTCACCGATCTGCTCGACCGGGTCGAGCGCGTGCGCATCGACGCCGGCTCGCTCGGCGGGCTCCTCGGCGACCTCGACGTCGACGCGGTGGTCCACCTGGCCCTGGTCAGCTCGCCGGATCCGCAGCACGGCGGGCGATCGGCGATGAAGGACCAGAACGTCATCGGCACGATGCAGCTCCTCGCCGCCTGCCAGCGTGCGCCCCGCCTGCGCAAGATCGTGGTGCGTTCCTCGACGGCCGCCTACGGGGCGTCGTTCCGGGACCCGGCGGTCTTCACGGAGGAGACCGAGCCGCGCGAGGTGCCGCGCGGCGGGTTCGGCCGCGACATCCTGGACATCGAGGGGTACGTCCGGGGCTTCCGCCGCCGCCGGCCCGACGTCACCACGACCGTGCTGCGCTTCGCGCCGTTCATCGGCTCGACCGCCGACACCACCCTCACCCGCTACTTCTCCCAGCCGGTGGTGCCCACCGTCTTCGGGCGCGACCCCCGGTTGCAGTTCCTGCACTTCGACGACGCGCTGGAGGTGCTGCACCGGTCGATCGTCGAGGACCACCAGGGCACCTACAACGTGGCCGGCCCCGGTGTGCTCTCCCTCTCCCAGGCCATCCGGCGGGCCGGTCGGGTCGCCCTGCCGGTGCTGGAGCCCGGCCTCTCCAGCGCCGCCGCGATCGCCCGTAGCCTCGGCTTCGGCCGGTACGGGCTGGACCAGGTCGACCTCTTCGTGCACGGTCGGGTCGTCGACACCAGCCGCCTGGAGCGCGAGTACGGCTTCACGCCCCGCTCCACGGCCGCCGCCTTCGACGACTTCATCCGCGCCCACCACGGCGGGGTCGTGGTGCACCGGGACCAGCTGGCCGCCGCGGAGCAGCTCGTACTGGACGGGATCCGACAGGTCCGGTCGGCCGTGCGGGAGAACTCGTGAGCGGGCCGGAGGAGCGGCGCGACGGCCGTCACGACGTACCGCTGCGGGTGGCCGCGCCCGGCGCGGAGCCCGCGCGGATGAACGGCCGCCGCCCCACCGCGGTCGGCGCCAGCCACCCGGCCGCTGCGGACGGGGCGACCGCGCACGCCGCGGCCACCGACGAGCCCGCGCCCGCCGACGGGCCGTCCGCCGACGCCGCGGCCGACGAGACGCCCGCCGCCGGCG
>NZ_JBAKHV010000077.1:0-21487 GCF_036906775.1 Micromonospora sp. CPCC 205561
GGACCGCGCCGGCGGTCGCGTCGCAGCGGCCGCCCGCGTCGGGTCCGCGCGGGTCGGTGTCGCCCGCGTCGCTGTCGCGCGCGGCCGGGCCCGGCGAGTCGGAGCCGTTCGCGTCCGGGCCGCCCGGGCGGCGCCCCCGGGCGCGGGAGCCGCCGCTCAGCGCCGCCCGGACCCGGGCGATCAGCTCGGTCGCGGCGAAGGGTTTGACGACATAGTCGTCGGCGCCCAGGTCGAGCCCCTCCACGCTGGCGTCCCCGCCGGCACGGGCGGAGAGCACCACCACCGGCAGCCCTCGGGTGTCGGCGTGCCCGCGTAGCCGGCGGACCAGTTCGAAGCCGTCGATGTCGGGCATCATCACGTCGGTGAGCACCAGGTCGGGCCGCTCGCGGTGGATCTCCTCCAGGGCCTGCCGGCCGTCACCCACCGTCCGCACCCGGCAGCCCTGTCCGACCAGCAGCCGGGCCAGGTAGGCACGCATGTCGGCGTTGTCGTCGGCGACCAGGATCCGCGCGTCGCGCAGCGCGTTCGCCGCGCCGTACGCCGGCACCGGTGGCCCGGCCGGTGCGGACGCCGCCGCCTGCGCCGGGTCGGCCAGCCAGCCGATCGCCTCCTGGGCGGCGACCCGGACCGCGCAGCCCACCCCGTCCACCTCGGCCACCGGCCCGGGGGCGCGACCCACGGCGGCCCAGGGCAGCGCCACCGTGAACGTCGTCCCCGTCCCGACCCGGCTCGTCACCCGCACGTCGCCGCCCTCCAGGCGGGCCAGCTCCCGAACCAGGGCGAGCCCGATGCCGGTGCCCTCGTGGCTGCGCGAGCGGGCGCCCTGCACCCGGTGGAAGCGTTCGAAGAGCCGGGGCAGTTCCTCCTCCGCGATGCCGATGCCGGTGTCGGCGACGGTGAGCCGCACCTCCTCCTCGTCGGCGCCCAGGCCCACCCGGATCCGCCCGACGAACGTGTACTTCAGGGCGTTCGACAGCAGGTTGGTGACGATGCGTTCCCAGTTGACCGGGTCGACGGCGACCGGACGCGCCAGCGGCGGGCAGTCGACCTCCAGCCGCAACCCGGCGCGTTCGACGGCCGCCCGGAAGACGCTGGCCAGCTCGGCGGTGAGCCCCGCCAGGTCGACCTCGCGTGCGTCGCTGTGCCCCCGTCCGGCCTCCAGGCTGGAGAAGGTGAGCAGGCTGTTGACGAGGGTGAGCAGCCGGGTGGCGTTGCGCCAGGCGGTGTCGACGCGCTCGCGCTGGGCCGCCGGCAGGGGATGCTCGTGGTCGTTGAGCGCGTCCGCCAGCGGGCCGAGCATCAGCGTCAGCGGGGTACGGAACTCGTGGCTGACGTTGGTGAAGAAGCTGGTCTTGACCCGGTCCAGCTCGGCGAGCGCCTCGGCCCGGCGCCGCTCCTCCTCGTACGTGCGCGCGTTGCGTACGGCGACGGCCACCTGCTGGGCCAGCAGCGCGAAGAACGACCGGTAGGCGTCGTCCAGCCCTCTGCTGGGGCTGACCCCGACCAGCAGCACCCCGAGCGGCTGGTCGGCCTCCGCCGAGGGCAGCGGCAGGGCCAGGGCCCTGCCGACCGGGTCGCCCCACGGCCCGGCGGGCAGGACCAGCCGCCGCTCGACGCCGGGCACCTCGGTCGTCCTGCCGGCGGCGGCCGCCGCCAGCCCCCACTCGTGCGCCCCGGACACCGGCAGCCGGACCGGCAGGGCGCCGGCCACCGGCTCGCCGCCGACGCAGGCGGTGCGGCGCAGCAGCGGGCCGTCGGCGAGGTAGATCGCCGCGAACGGCACGTCCAGCGGGTGGGCGCCGATGGCGTCGACGAGCCGGGCACAGGTGCTCTCGACGTCGAGGGTTCCGCCGCCGTCGCGTACGGCCAGGTCACGCAGCAGGCGCAGCCGGCGCTCGCCGACGACCTGGTCGGTGACCTCGCTGCACACGGTGAGCACCCCCACCGTGCGTCCCTCGTCGTCCCGGGCCGGCGCGTGTGAGACGCTGAAGTACGCCTCCTCGCGGTAGCCGGCCCGCGCCAGCAGCAGTCGCAGGGCCGGTACCCAGCTGGCGACCCCGGTGGTCGTCGCCTCGCCGATCAGGGGGGCGAGCACGTCCCAGCCCTCGGCCAGGGTGACCCGGACGTCGTCGCCGAGCGCGTCGGGGTGCTTGTCGCCGATCAGCGCCGAGTACGCGTCGTTGTAGAGCTGGGTGAACCGGTCGCCCCAGAGCAGCAGCATCGGGTAGCGGGAGGAGAGGACCATCCGCACGGCGGCGCGCAGGCTCTGCGGCCAGCCGTCGACCGGGCCGAGCGGGGTGCCCGACCAGTCCAGGCGCGCCATCAGCCGCCCGGTCTCACCGCCGTCGGCGAACAGGTCCCCCGTGGGTCGCGTCACCCTCGGTCGCACCTCATCGCAGCCCTCGCTTCCGGGCCCGACGACCCTTGCTGGCGTTACGCACACATCCTGGCACCCGGCTTCAGCTGCACGTTCGCCGGCACCCCAGCGGATGTCTGTACCCAGCCACGCGAGCCCCCACACCTGCGCACCGGTGTCGGCCGCCGGCGGTCAGTCCCGCCCCGCCGCCCGGCCGCGCAGCAGCGCGACCGCCTCGTCGACCAGGCCGCGTTCGGCGAGCAGCGTCAGCAGCATCGCCAGGGGCCGCCGGTCCCCGCCGTCGACCGCCTGCCGGAGCAGGTCGATCGCCTCGTCGTGCCGGCCCCGGGCCGCCAGCAGGGCGGCCAGCTCGTCGCGGGCCCGCGCGTCGCCCTGCTCGGTGGCGATCCGCCAGTAGCGTTCCGCCTCGTCGGCGCTGCCCCGCTCGGCGAGCAGCGCGGCGAGGCGGGCGGCTGCGTGCCAGTCGCCGTGTTCGGCGCGCACGCGCAGCTCCTGCGTACGGCCCCGGTCGGCCAGCAGGTCGACCAGGACGCTGCCCGCCCCGTTCGCGCCGGCCCGGTCCAGGTCGCGCAGGTAACCGGTCGGGTCGGGGACCGCCACCAGCCCGGAGGACTCCGGGCCGAAGAAGCGGCTGCCGCCGAACTCCCGCCGCAGCTGGTCGTCGAGATCGTCGGCCAGCGCGATCATGGCTCGCAGGGCCAGCAGCAGATGGGTGGGCGCGAAATCCTGCCCGAAGACGGGGATGGACGCCCAGACGGTGTCCCCGGTGCAGTAGACGCGCCCGATCACGAGGCCGTTGGTCAGGTCGGAGAGCCGCCGGTAGAGCGACTCGGTCGGGGCGACGCCGGTGAGCAGCGGCGAGAAGACGTCCACCAGCGGCGGGTCGTCCTGCGCCCGTACGAAGATCATGGCCGATCCGGCGCGGATGCCGACATCGCCGTCGGCGTCGACGCGCAGCTGGTCGGTGGTGATGCCCAGCACGCCGGCCAGCACCGTCTTGACCCGGTGGGTCAACTTCCCGTCCCCGTCGCCGTCCCCGCCGTCGGGGTGGGGGAGGGGGGCGGCGCTGCGGGCGGTCACCGGCCGGGCGGCCAGGGCCGCGGCCAGCCGGGTCCGGGTCGGCACGGGAACGGCCGTGGCCGTGCTGGCCGGCCGGGCGGCCAACGCCGAGACGAACCTGCCCAGCCGGCTCTCACGCGCCGTCATCGTGCTCGCCGTTCGTGCCGTCGGGCCCCGGCTCCGTGGGTGGCTCGGCCACCCGCACCTGGTCGAACATCTTGGCGATCACCAGGGGCGCCGCGACCCCGAAGGTGAAGCTGGCGAAGGCCGTGGTGGCCAGGCCCCCCGCTCCCGCGGCGGCGGCGAGCCCGGTGCCGGCCGCGGCCCTGAGCAGCACCGCGAACACGACGATCGGGGCGTCCCGCCGGTCCCGCCACGGCCACTGCCACCGGCCGCCGGACCCGGTGCTCGGGCGCATCATCCCGGAGAGGTTCAGGGCCTCGGCCACCGCGCTGCCGACCAGTCCCCACATCGCGGCCATCCATAGAGACACATCCCTACCGTACTGACCGCCCGCCGCGGCGGGCGCACCAGCCCTCGACTCTGCGCGGCGGCCACGTCGACGCCACTGCCGACCGTACGGCGTCGGGGCAACGGACGCATCCGCGTACGGCCGTCCCGTCGCCGCGCCGTCGGCGGCGGCTCGTATCCTTTCCGCGAACCTTCGGTGGGCTTTCGAGGATGAAAGGACACGGTGTGAGCAACCGGGCCGAGACGTTGGAGTTCCAGGCCGAGGCGCGTCAGCTGCTCCAGCTGATGGTCCACTCGATCTATTCGAACAAGGACGTCTTCCTGCGCGAACTGATCTCGAACGCGTCGGACGCGCTGGACAAGCTGCGGCTGGCGTCGATGGTCGACAAGGAGCTGGAGGTCGACACCTCCGACCTGCACGTCGAGATCGAGGTCGACAAGGCGGCGCGCACGCTGACCGTCCGGGACAACGGCATCGGCATGTCCCGCGACGAGGTGGTCCAGGTGATCGGCACGATCGCCAAGTCCGGGACCGCGGAGCTGCTGCGCAAGCTGCGCGAGTCCTCCGACACGGGGGCGCGGCAGGAGCTGATCGGCCAGTTCGGCGTCGGCTTCTACGCCGCGTTCATGGTCGCCGACCGGGTCGAGCTGGTGACCCGCCGGGCGGGGGAGAGCGGCGGCACCCGCTGGGAGTCCGCCGGCGAGGGCACGTACTCGGTCGAGCCGGTCGAGCAGGCGCCGCAGGGCACCTCGGTGACGCTGCACCTCAAGCCGGCCGACGACGAGGACAACCTGCACGACTACACCGCCGAGTGGACGATCCGGGAGATTGTCAAGCGCTACTCGGACTTCATCGCCTGGCCGATCCGGATGACCGTCGAGCGCCCCGGCGAGGGCGATCAGACCAGCACCGAGACCCAGACGCTCAACTCGATGAAGGCGCTCTGGGCCCGGCCCCGCGACGAGGTCGACGAGGCCGAGTACAAGGAGTTCTACAAGCACGTCAGCCACGACTGGGCGGACCCGCTCGACATCGTGCACATGCGGGGCGAGGGCACGTTCGAGTACGAGGCGCTGCTCTTCATCCCGTCGCACGCGCCGCTCGACCTGTTCTCCCCGCAGGGCCGCCGCGGCGTGCAGCTCTACGTCAAGCGCGTCTTCATCATGGACGACTGCGAAGCGCTCATGCCGAACTACCTGCGCTTCGTCAAGGGCGTCGTCGACGCGCACGACCTGTCGCTGAACATCTCCCGGGAGATCCTTCAGCAGGACCGGCAGATCCAGGTCGTCCGCCGCCGCCTGGTCAGGAAGATCCTGGCCACCGTCAAGGACATGAAGGCCAACCACGCCGAGCGCTACCGCACCTTCTGGACCGAGTTCGGCGCCGCGGTCAAGGAGGGCCTGATCGACGACGCGGAGAACCGGGACACCCTCCTGGAGATCCTCTCCGTCGCCTCCACCCACGATCCGGCGGAGCCCACCGACCTCGCCGGCTACGTCGGCCGGATGAAGGACGGGCAGAGCGACATCTACTACGCCACCGGCGACTCGCGCACGATGATCGAGAACTCGCCGCACATGGAGGCGTTCCGCGCCAAGGGCTACGAGGTGCTGCTGCTCACCGACCCGGTCGACGAGGTCTGGATCGAGCGTGTCGGCCAGTACGACGGCAGGACCCTGCGCTCCATCGCCAAGGGCCAGGTCGACCTGGACACCGAGGAGGAGAAGAAGGAGGCCGAGGCCGAGCGCGAGCAGCAGCGCAGGGACTTCGCCGACCTGCTCACCTGGATGGGCACCGCACTCGCCGACTCCGTCAAGGAGGTCCGCCTCTCCTCCCGGCTGACCACCTCTCCCGCCTGCGTCGTCGGCGACGCCCACGACATCACCCCGACGCTGGAGAAGATGTACCGGGCGATGGGTCACGAGGTGCCGTCGGTCAAGCGGATCCTGGAACTCAACCCCGGGCACCCGCTCGTCACCGGGCTGCGCAAGGCGCACGAGCAGGGCGGCCCGGAGGAGCCGCTGAAGGAGACCGCCGAGCTGCTGCACGGCCTGGCGCTGCTCGCCGAGGGCGGGGAGCTGGCCGACCCGTCCCGCTTCACCCGCATCCTCGCCGACCGGCTCGCCCGTACCCTCTGACGCCCCTCGCGCGGGCCGGTCGGCGGATGCTCGCCGGCCGGCCCGCCGCGTGCGCCCGGACCTTCCGCCGACGGCCCCGGCACCGGCCGTCCGAGCGGCGTGTCGCGTACGCCGCCGCCCGGCTCCGCCCGGGCGACCCGAGCGGGGTGTGGCGCTCGCCCCGCCGCCGCTCCGAATGCTTCTCCCGTAATGCGCGGAACGGGCCGCGGTTCCCCCTTTTTCGGCGCGGTGTGCGAAAGTTGGTCGGTATTACCCGGCCGGCGGTGGCCCGTCTTTCCGGCGCCCGGTCAGGACACGCGGCCGCCCGGGCGGAAGTGCCCGGTTCGTGCGGTCGCGTCGTTTACCCTGTTCACGGCCGAGGCCGACGGGCAAACAACATTCCGCAAGTTGCAGGAAGACATGGCGCGTGCGCCGCCGATGACGTGAAATCGCGTATCGTCGCATTGAAGAATGCTGATATTGACTTGCTTCGGCACAGGGCGCACCGTGAGAGCGTTCGGCGATGACCGGAGCCCGGGAGTCGTACGGCAAATTCGACTGCGGCCAAGGCGCTCCAGGAGGTGTTCATGCGATTGAATCCGTTCGCGGGGGCGTATCTCACCGATCCGGCACACGTGTGGCGACGGCTTCTCGACGAACCCGGCAGGGCGCACCACGACCCCGACCTGGGGCTGTGGTTGATCACCCGATACGCCGACGTGCGCCGCGCGCTCAGTGACACCGAGGACTTCTGCAACGCGCTGACCCTCGCCCCGGTCTACGACGTCTGCCCCGAGGCCATGGAGATCCTCGCGCGGATCGACGCGCCGCCGACCACCGCCGCCGCGGACCCACCGGTGCACCCGCGCACCCGGCGGGCCCTGCGGGAGACCTTCGCCAACACCACCGACCGGGTCGAGCGTCGCTACGGCCCGATCGTCCAGCGCCGGGTCGACGAACTGGTGTCCCGGCTGGTCGCCCGGCCCGGCGGGCCCACCGACCTCGTCACCGCGTTCACCACCGAGCTGCCCCTGCTGGTCCTGCTCGACATCCTCGGGGTGCCGGCCGAGGACGTCGGGCGGGTCAGGGCCTGGGCGGACGGTCAGATCGCGCTGGTCTGGGGATGCCCGGACCCGGCCGAGCAGGTCCGGCTCGCGCGAGGGCTGCTGGAGTTCTGGGGCTACTGCCAGCAGCTGGTCCGCGCCCGGCTCGACGGCGCCCGACGGGGCGAGGACTACGTCAGCCAGCTGCTGGCCTACCGCGACGGCGACGACGAGGTGCTCACGGTCGCCGAGGCGGCGAGCATCGTGTTCAACCTCCTGGTCGCCGGGCACGAGACCACGGCCGGGCTGCTCGCCCACGCGCTGGACCGGGCGCTGTCGAGCCCGCGGCGGTGGCGGGAACTCGGCGAGGATCCCGGGCTGATACCGGCGTTCCTGACCGAGACGCTGCGTTTCGCGCCCGCCATCGACGGCTGGCTGCGGGTGACCCGCCGGCCGGTGACGCTGGACGGCGTCACCATTCCGGCGGGCGCGCGCTGCCTGCTGCTGATCGGGGCGGCGAATCGCGATCCGGCGGTCTTCGAGCGTCCGGAGCAATTCGATCCGCACCGGCGCGACGCCGAGGGACACCTCTCGTTCGGGCACGGAGCGCATTTCTGTGTCGGCGCGGCACTGGCGCGACTGGAGGCGCGGATGGCGCTGACCCGGCTCGCCCAGGCGATTCCCGACCTGCGCCTGGCGGACGGGCACCGCCGTTCGTACAAGGCCAACGTCGCCTTCCGGGCGCATCTGGGCCTGCCGGTGGTCATCGGCGCGACGGTGCCGCCCGGCGGGGCGGCGGCGCTCGCCGGCTGAGCGGCGACGCCGGGCGGCGATCCGTCTCCGCCGGGCGGGCGCCCGGCCCGGGGCGTACGCGCTGCGGGCGGGCCGACGCGCCCGCGCGCCCGCCCGCAGCCGGGCTGACGGCCACGGCGGCGGACTCCCCCCGGAAGGCCACACCGCCGGCCGGTGCGACTACTTTCTGGAGTCGTGTCTTCACACCCGTCGGGTTGTGGGTTAAGAATTGTCCCCTGCGAATACCCAGTCATCGCCCATCGTCTATTGACGCCGATGCCGGTCGTCGGCGTCGTGAAGGTGAACACATGGATCGCACGCCCCCGCCAGGTGCCACCGGCTCCGGTGCCATCCACCGGTTCCGCTCAGAGTTGCGCACCTGGCGTGCCCGGCAGGGGCTGACCCAGCGGGCACTGGCGGAACGGGTGCGGTTCAGCCGCGAGACCGTCGCCGCGGTGGAGTCCGGTCGCCGGTACGGCAGCCAGGAGTTCGCCGTCCGCTGCGACGAGGTGCTCGGCACCGGCGGGCGCCTGGCGGCCCTCTGGCCGCAGGTCGCGGCGGAGCAACTGGCGGCGGACGGTCGGCGCGGCCCCCGGTTCGGCGAGACGGAGCGCCCCGAGCCGACCGCCGCGCCGCCGGCCCCCCGGCGGGACGCGCGCGATCCGGAGGCGGTCGTGGCGGCGATCGACGAGCTGCGGGAGCTCATCGGACAGGTGCTCGGCGGCCAACCCGAGACGGACGCCCCACCGGATCCGCCGGGCGGGCGCCCCGGGCGCTCCTGACCTGCGCCGCGCCGGGACGCTCGGGTCGGGCCGCCGTCGTCCACGCCGGGTACAGATGCTGGTACGAGCCGTTTGTACCACCGTCAGGGGTGGTCTGCGGGCGCGGGTTCCGGCGGAATGAGACGTGCAAACGGCAAGGTGCGCATTGGCCGTCTTAGATGAGTCGCGGGGAGTCAGTCTTGGCGTCGAGCACCAGATCCCACGCGGCCCGACCCTACCCGACCGGCCGCCGCGGTTGGAAGATTGCCACCCGGATGCGTCTCATCGTCGCGGCCCCGTTGGTCGCCGTGATGGGGTTCGCCGGCCTCACGCTGACCGAGAGCGCCCGCCAGACGACCCGCGCCAGCGAGCTCGGCGTCCTGGCACACCTCGGCGCCGAGGCGGGCGACCTCGCCCACCGCCTGCAACGCGAGCGCGTCCTCGCCGCCGACCTGCTGAGCCGGGGCGGGGCGGAGCAGCAGGAAGCCTTCGCCGAGGCCACCGGGAACACCGACCACGCCGTCGCCCGCTACCGTCAGCAGCGGGCGCGGGTGCCCTCCGGGCCCACCGCGAGCCGGACCGCGCTACAGCGGATCGACCTGGCACTCGACGGCCTGCCGCCGCTGCGCGCGCAGGTGCGCACGGCGGCGCACGCCTCGGTGTCGGCGATGACGTTCAGCTACCGGATCGCCATCGCCGACCTGCTCAGCCTGCGCGAGAGCGTCACCCTCGGGGCGGTCAACGCCCGCATCGCGGACGGCATGCGGGCCTCGGCGGCGCTGTCCAGGGTGGCCGAGGCCGCCGGTCAGCAGCAGGTCGCCGTGCTGCGCGCCGTCGCGGCCGACCAGCTGACCCCCGCCATGCAACAGGACATCACCGCCGCCGGGTCCGGGTTCACCGAGTCCAGCCTCTCCTTCCTGGCGCTCGCCCGGCCCGCGTGGCGCGGCTGGTGGGAACAGGCGGGCAGTGGCGAGGACGCGCTGCTGCTCCAGCGGATGCAGGACGAGGTGTCACGGACCCGGGCGGGCAGCCGGCTGCGGCTGGACATCGGCGCCTGGGTGACCGCGACCCAGCAGTGGGCCGTCCGCCTGGCCGAGCTGCGCCAGCGGGTGGACGCGGCGGTGCTCGACGACATCCGCTCCGCCCACGCCGACCAGCGGCGGCGCACCGCCGTCGAGGCGGCCGCCGTGGTGCTCGCCCTGCTGCTCACCGCCCTGGTCACCTGGGCGGTGGCCCGGCAGATCACCCGCCGCCTGCGCCGGCTGCGCGACGCGGCGAACGCCGTCGCGTTCGAACGGCTGCCGCAGGTGGTGGCCCGGCTCCAGCACCCGGACAGCTCCTCGGTTGACCCGGACGAGCTGGCCCGCCGGCAGTCCGCGGAGGCCCTGGAGCCGTCCAGCGGCGACGAGATCGGCGAGGTGGGCGAGGCGTTCGCCGCCGTGCACCGGGCGGCCGTGCGTACCGCGGCCGAGCAGGCGGTCATGCGGGCCAACACGGCCGACATCTTCATCCACCTCAGCCGCCGCGAGCAGCGGCTGGTCGACGCGGTGCTGGCGCAGGTCGACAAGGTCGAGCGGGACGAGACCGATCCCGAGCGCCTCGACCAGCTCTACACGCTGGACAACCTGGCCACCCGGATGGGGCGGATCAACGCCAGCCTGCTGGTGCTCGGCGGGGTCGGCGTCGGGCGGGTGCGCCAGCACGACGTACCGCTGCAACAGGTGTGCCAGGCCGCGCAGAGCCAGATCGAGCACTACGCCAGGATCCGCCTGGGCCTGGTCGACGGTGACGTCGCCGTCGCGGCCGAATCCGTCGACGAGGTCGTGCACCTGCTGGCCGAGCTGATGGACAACGCCACGGGATACTCCCCGCCGGGCACGGAGGCGTGGGTGACCGGCCGCAGCCTCGGCGACCGGGTGATCGTCCAGGTCAGCGACGAGGGCGTGGGGCTCTCCCCGCAGCGGCGGCAACAGCTCAACGAGTTGCTGGCCCGCCCGCCCGCGATCGACGTCGCGGCCGTGCGGGCGATGGGCCTCGTCGTCGTGGGACAACTCGCCACCCGGCTGGGCGCGGCCGTGCAGCTGCGTCCCGGCCCCCGCCGCGGCACCATCGCCGAGGCGGCGCTCCCGGGGTCGATCATCCGGCCCCTGCCCCCGGAGGAGTTCCTGCTCACGCCCACCCGTCCGTCCCGGCGCGCGGCCCGGAACACCGTCACGCCGCCCCCGCCGCCCTACCGGACCGAGCCGCAGCCGTGGGCCGGGCGGCCGGTGGCGGAGCGCGCGCTGCCGGTGGCGCCGGTGTTCCGCCCGGCCCCGGCACCGGCACCGGCCGGGCGGGACGGCGAGGCCACCGAGGAACTCGCCATCTTCGAGGAGGTCAACCACTGGTTCCGGGCCGGTCACGAGGACGGCCCGGACGCGACCGGGTGGGCCGGCCCCGCCGACGACGCCTGGCGCACCGCGGCCCGGGCCGGCGCGCCCGAGGTCGTCGCCACCACCTCCTCCGGCCTGCCCCGGCGCCAGCCCCAACAGCACCTCGTGCCGGGCGGCGTGGCGGTGCCGCAGCAACGCTCCGAGTACCGCGACCCGACCCAGGTGGCCACCGCGATGGCCGCGTACGCGCGCGGGGTCACGGGCCGCCGGTCCCACCTGATCAACAACTGACCCGACAGGGAGAGCACGTGACCGACCACCAGGATCTCGGCTGGCTGCTGGACGCCTTCGCCGAGCGCGCCACCGAGGTCAGCCATGCGATCGCGATCTCCAGCGACGGCCTGATGGTGGCCGCCACCCGCGGTCTGCCGCCCGACCGGGCCGACCAGCTGGCGGCGACGGGCAGTGGGCTGGTCAGCCTGCTGCGCGGCGCGGCGGCCTTCTTCGACGCCGGCGCGGTGATCTCCAACGTCACCCAGCTCGAGGGCGGCTTCATGTTCTCGATGGCCTTCAACGACGGCGCGTCCCTGCTCGTGCTCGCCGACCCGCAGTGCGACGTCGGCAAGGTCTCCTACGAGATGACCGAGCTGGCCAACCGCATCGGCGACGCGCTGACCCCGGCGGCGCGGGCGGCCCTGAGCCGCAGCCGCTGACCTCCGGCCTCCCCGCCGGAACTCCCATCCCTTCTGGAGAAGACATGTCTCTGACCACCCCCCGGCGCAGCCGTGCCCGCATCGCGGCCCTGCTCGCGCTCGTCATGTTCGCCGCCACCGCCTGCGCCGACGGCGAATCGGGCACCGCCGCCAAGGGACCGATCAAGATCGGCCTGCTGGCGTCGCTCTCCGGCACCTACCAGGCGGTCGGCAAGGAGATCCGCGCCGGCTTCGAGCTCTACCTGGCCACCCACGACGGCAAGCTCGGCGGCCGGCAGGTGGAACTCGTCGTCGCCGACGAGGGCAACGGCGCCGCGACCGCGGTGCCCGCCGCGACGAAGCTGCTCAAGCGGGACCGCGTGGTCGCGCTGACCGGGATCGTCGGCGGCGGCTCGGTGGCGGCGGTCTACCCGCTGCTCAACGAGACGAAGGTGCCGTTCGTCGGCTCGAACGGGCGGCCGGAGCTCAAGGACGTCTCCCGCATCTGGCACACCTCGTACCTCTCCGACGAGCCCGGCGAGGCGATCGCCCGCCACGTGCGCGACAACGTCAAGGGCAGCGTGTACGCCATCGGCCCCGACTACCAGGGCGGCTGGGACGAGCTGCGCGGCTTCACCGACGCCTTCGTCAAGGAGGGCGGAAAGCTCGCCAACGACGACGGCAAGACCACCTTCACCCCGTTCCCGACGACCACCAACTTCACCCCGTACTTCGCCCGGATCAAGGCCTCCGGCGCGGACGCCGTCTACACGTTCTACGCGGGCAGCGCGGCCGTCGACTTCGTCAAGCAGTACGCGCAGTCGGAGATCAAGGACCTCCCGCTCTACGCCGCCGGATTCCTCACCGAGGGCGGGGTGCTCGACGCCCAGGGCGAGGCCGCCCGGGACGTCTACTCCGTGCTGAACTACTCGCCCGACCTGGACAACGCCGAGAACCGCGCCTTCGTGGCCGCCTGGAAGGCGAAGAACGACGGCTCCCCGACCACGTACGCCATGGCCTCCTACGACGCCGCGGCCGTGCTGGACCGGGCCATCGCGGCGGCCGGCGACGACCCGACCCCGGAGAGCATCAACGCGGCGATCGGCCAGCTCGGCCAGATCGCCAGCCCGCGCGGCACCTGGCAGTTCTCGCCGACCACCCACGCGCCGGTGCAGAAGTGGTACCTGCGTCAGGTGCGCCAGGACGGCCGGGCGCTGTCCAACACCGTCGTGGGTGACCTCGCCACCGTCGGCGGGTGAGCGCCGTGGCGGTCGACATCCGGATCGACCCGTACCTGGTCCCCGCCCTGGACGGGGTGGCCTACGGGCTGCTGGTCTTCGTCGCCGCGGCCGGGCTGGTGCTCTGCTTCGGCGTCGCCGGCATCCTGAACCTGGCGCACGGCACCCTGTACGCGATCGGGGGATACACCGCCGCCGCGCTTATGGACGGCGGCTGGCCGAGCCTGCTGCTCGCGCTGGCCGTGGGGGTCGTCGCCGCCACGGCGGCGGGCGCGCTGGTCGCCGGGCTGCTCACCCGGGTCGCCGCGCGCAGCCATCTCACCCAGGCGCTGCTGACCTTCGGGCTGGCGCTGGTGGGGGGCAGCCTGCTCGTGGCGGCGTTCGGGCCGGACGACCCGCCGGTGCGGGTGCCGGCGGCCCTGGACGGGTCGGTGGCCGTCGCCGGGCACCGCTACGCCGCGTACCGGCTGGTCTTCATCGTCGTCGCCGCCGTGCTCGCCGGCC
Organism: Micromonospora sp. CPCC 205561; assembly: GCF_036906775.1. NCBI lineage: Bacteria > Bacillati > Actinomycetota > Actinomycetes > Micromonosporales > Micromonosporaceae > Micromonospora > Micromonospora sp. CPCC 205561. The sequence goes on from NZ_JBAKHV010000077.1 coordinate 13,428, forward strand.
TGCTACACCTCGCCGTGCGGCGCACCCGGGCCGGGATGCTGGTCCGCGCGGCCGTTGACGACGCCGAGATGGTGGCGGTGCTCGGGGTGAACCCGGCGTGGATCCGCGTCGGGGTGCTCGCCGTGGCCGGCGCGCTGGCCGGCGCCGCGGGCGTGCTCGGCGCGCCGATCATCGGGCCCGGGCCGGACACCGCCGACGGGGTGCTGCTGCTGTCGCTGGTGGTCGTCGTCCTCGGCGGGCTCGGGTCGATGACCGGCACGCTGCTCGCCGCCCTGGCCGTCGGGCAGATCCAGACCCTCGGGGTGGCGCTCGCCCCGTCGGCCGCCCCGTTCCTGCTCTTCGCCGCCATGGCCGCCGTCCTCGCGGTGCGGGCGCGGGGCCTGGCCACGGCCCGGAGAGCGTCGTGAGGGACGAGGCGGTGCGCGCGCTGCGGCGCGGTGTCGCCGTCCTCGTCCTGGCCGGCCTGCTGCTGGCGCCCTGGGCGGTCGACGACTACACGGTGGCGCTGCTCGCCCGCACCCTCGCGCTGGGCCTGGTGGGGGTGAGCGTCGCGCTGCTCACCGGGGTCGCGGGGCTGCCCACCCTCGGGCAGACCGCGCCCTACGCGGCGGGCGCGTACGCCAGTGCCGTCGTCGGCAGCCGGCTCTCCGACGTGGGGGTGGTGCACCTGGCGGTCGCGGCGGCGGCCGGGGCGGCGCTGGCGGCGGCGACGGTCCCGCTCGTGGTGGCCGCGCGGGGCGTGATCGTCCTGATGATCACGCTGGCGGTCGGCGAGCTGGCGGTGACCGTCGTCGGCCGGTGGCGCTCGGTGACCGGCGGCACGGACGGGCTGGCCGGGGTGCCGCCGGTGCGGCCCCTGTGGGGGCTGCCGGTGCTCGCCACCGACCGGGCCCGCTACCTCTACGCCCTGGTGGTCGTGGCCGTGCTGGTCGGCGCGGTGCTGCTGATCCTGCGCACCCGGGTCGGCCTGCTGCTGCGGGCCGGCCGGGACGACGAGGCGCGGCTGCGGGCCAGCGGCCACCGGGTGGCGGCGCACGTGGCGGCGGCCCACGTCGCCGCGGGGGCGGTGGCGGGCGCCGCGGGTTCCCTGCTCGTGGTCGCCCAGCAGTTCGTCTCGCCGGCCGACTTCGGCTTCGACACCTCCGCGCTGCTGCTGCTCGGGGTGGTGGTCGGCGGCGTCGCGTCGGTCGGCGGCGCCCTCGTGGGCACGGCGGTCGTGATCGCCGCCCGGGACTGGCTCTTCGGTGTGCTGCCCGGGCACGCGCCCCTGGTGCTGGGGGTGGCGTTCGTCGTCACCGTCTACCTGCTGCCCGGCGACGCCCACCGGCCGCCGGGCGTGCGGGGCCGGCTGCTGCCGGGGCGGCCGCCGCGCCCCGCCGATCCCGCCGCGGAGCGGCCGTCGCCGACGGGAGCCCGGGCGTGACGCCGCTGCTCTCCGCCCACGGCGTCACGGTCCGGTACGGGTCACTGGCCGCCCTGGACGGGGTCGACCTGCGGATCGACCACGGTCAGCGGCACGCCCTGATCGGGCCCAACGGCGCCGGCAAGAGCACCCTGCTCGACGTGCTCGGCGGGGCGACCCCGGCGGGCGGCGGCCGGGTCTGCCTCGCCGGCCGGGACGTCACCCGGCTCGGCCCGGCCGCCCGGGCCCGGCGGGGCATCGGCCGGATACACCAACGGCCCGCCGTCTTCTCGACGCTGACCGCGACCCAGAACGTGGTGGTCGCCGCGCTGCCGCACGCGCTGCGGCCCGGCCGGTGGCGGCCGGGCGCGAGGCGCAGCGCGGCCGAGCGCACGGCGGGCGCGTGGCTGGAGCGGGTGGGCCTGGACGACCTCGGCGGCATCCCCGCCGGCCAGCTCGCCCACGGGCAGCGCCGACAGCTGGAGATCGCGATGGCCCTGGCCGGCCGCCCGCGCCTGCTCCTGCTCGACGAGCCGGCCGCCGGGCTGTCCGCCGTCGAGGTCGGCCGGCTGGTGGAGTTCCTGCGGGCCCTGCCGCGCGCCGTGGCGGTACTGCTGGTCGAGCACCGGCTGGACCTGGTCTACGCGCTCTGCGACCAGGTGACCGTGCTGCGGGACGGCCGGACGGTCGCCACCGGGACGCCGGCCGAGATCCGCGCCTCCGACCGGGTGCGGCAGGCCTACGCGGAAGGGGTGTCGTGATGCTGCGTACGGAACGGCTCAGTGCCGGTTACGCCGGCGGGATCGTGCTGCACGAGGTCACCCTCGACGTGGCGGCCGGCACCGTGCAGGCGGTGGTGGGCCGCAACGGCGCCGGCAAGAGCACCCTCGTGCACGCCGTCGCCGGCCTGGTGCGCCCGTACGGCGGGCGGATCGAGGTCGGCGGCGTGCAGGTCGCCGGCAGGCAGCCGCACCGGATCGCCCGGTGCGGGGTCGGCCTCGTCCCGCAGGGCCGGCGGGTCTTCTCCCGGCTGACCGTGGCCGAGCACCTGGTCCTCGCGGCGGCGCCGTGGCGGGCCGCGACGCCCGGCGGCGAGGGCTGGACGGTCGCGCGGATCCTGGAGCTGCTGCCCCGGCTGGCGACCCGGCTGCGGCACCGGGGGGACCAGCTCTCCGGCGGCGAGCAGCAGATGCTGGCGATCGCCCGGGCCCTGCTCGGCCAGCCCCGGGTGCTGCTGCTCGACGAGCCGTGCGAGGGGCTCGCGCCGGACCTGGCGGCCCGGGTCCGCGAGCTCGTCTGCGTCCTCGCCGGGACCGGAATGACCGTGCTGCTGGTCGAGCAGCAGCTCCAGCACGCCATCGAGCTCGCGGACCGGATCGCGGTGCTCGAGTACGGCCGGGTGGTCTACGACCGGCCGGCGGAGGAGGCCCGCGCCGAGCCGGACCGGCTGGCGGCGATGCTCAGCGTCGCCGCGATCGCGCAGCCGCGGCCCTCCCGACCAAGGACGGGGCTGCGGGCCGACACCGGGTACCTGAACCGACCATCTTCGACAGGATTGGGCGACGATGCCGACAGACATCCGTGACACCGAGTACACCTTCGACAACGGCTCCCCGGAGGCCGTGCCCCAGCTGCGGGCGCTGGAGTCGTTCCTGGATCCGATCACGGCGGCCCGGATGGCCCCTCCGGTGCTCGCCGCGGGCGGCGTGTGCTGGGAGATCGGCGCCGGCGGCGGCTCGGTGGCCCGGCACATGGCCGAGGCCGTCGGCCCGGCGGGGCGCGTGCTGGCGACCGACATCGACACGGCACAGCTCACCACCTCGGCCAGCCTCGACGTACGCCGGCACGACGTGCGTAACGAACCGCCGCCCGGGGACTCCTTCGACCTGATCCACGCCCGGCTGGTGCTGCTGCACCTGCCGGAGCGGCGGCGCGTGCTGGCCTCGCTGGCCGGCGCGCTGGCCCCGGGCGGATGGCTGGTGGTCGAGGAGTTCGACTGCACGGCCCCGCTGCGCGTGCTGACCGCGCCGAGCGACGACGCGGCGAAGCTCTTCACCCAGGTGACGGACGCGATGCTCGGCGTCCTGCAGAGCCACGGCGCGGACCTGGCCTGGGCGCAGGACGTGCACGCGCACCTCGTGTCGGCGGGGCTGGTCGAGGTCGACACGGTCACCCACTCGCGGAGCTGGCCCGGGGGCTCCGTCGGGGCGTCGCTGTACGAGACGAACTCCCGGCAGCTGGAGCCGGAGCTGATCGAGGCGGGGGTGTCGCCCGGGCAGCTGGAGGCGTTCCGCAAGCTCCTGCGTCACCCCGGCTTCGCCGTCATGTCGTACCAGTTCGTGTCGACCCGGGGCCGGCGGCCGGCCGGGGCCGGTGACTGACCTCTCCCTCTCGGGCGTGGAAACCGCGCCGGTTGGGTAATCCCGGCGGCCATGAGGACGAGCAGCGCGGCGGGCGCCGAGCCGGCGTCCGCCGCCGAGGTGGGTACGGTCGCGGTCGTCGCGCACCGGAAGAAGACTCTCGGCGGCGGCCTCGACGCCCTGCGCGCCGAGCTCGCCGGCGCCGGGGTCGAGCGCCTTCTCTGGTACGAGGTGCCGAAGAGCCGCAAGGCGCCGAAGAAGGTCCGCAAGGCGCTGCGCGAGGGCGCCGAGCTGGTCTTCGTGTGGGGCGGCGACGGCATGGTGCAGCGCTGTGCCGACGCCCTCGCCGGCTCCGGCACCGCCATGGCGATCGTGCCGGCCGGCACGGCCAACCTCTTCGCCGCCAACCTCGGCATCCCGGAGGACCTCGCCGAGGCCGTGCGTATCGGCCTGCACGGCCGGCGTCGCGCCCTCGACCTGGGCAGGATCAACGGCGAGCACTTCGCCGTGATGGCCGGCGCCGGTTTCGACGGCGACCTGATCCGCGAGGCCGACCGCCGGCTCAAGGGACGGCTCGGCCGCCTGGCCTACATGTGGACGGGGCTGCGCCACGTGCGCGGCGAGCTGGTCCGCACCCGGATCACGGTCGACGGCACGGACTGGTTCGACGGCGAGGCGAGCTGCGTGCTCTTCGGCAACGTCGGCACGATCACCGGCGGCATCCCGGCGTTCGACGACGCCCGCCCGGACGACGGCTGCCTGGAGGTCGGCGTCTCCACCGCCGACGGCGCCGTGGAGTGGGCGCGCACCCTCGGCCGGATGGCCGCCGGCCGTTCCGAGCAGTCGCCGTTCGTGCGGATCACCCGGGCCCGCAAGATCAGGGTCCGGCTCGCCGTGCCCCGCACGTACGAGCTGGACGGCGGCGCCCGCGGCGAGACCACGAAGCTCAAGGTGCGGGTGGTGCCGGGTGCGCTGACGCTCTGCTGCCCCCCGCCGCGCTGACCGCCCGGCTGCCCGACGCCGGCGCCCGCGTCAGCTCGTCCAGCGCGGCCGGGCGGCCTCGAACCACGTGGGCGTAGCCGAGCTTGCCGGCCGGCGGGCGGGGCGCCGCGCGCGGTCCCGGCGCCGTCGTCCGCCCGCCCGCGCGGATGACGAAACATATCTTCATGTCCGGCCGGTCAACATGTAGACAATCTTCTGCGTTCTGTCTATCGTCAGCACAACTTAGCGATGTCCTTCGATGTGAAAGAGGTCGTCAATGGTGCAGATCAGACGATGGGCCGGCATCGCCACGGCCCTGCTGGCGACGGAACTCCTGGTGGCGGGCACTGCCGCGCACGCCGCGCCCGCCCCGGATCCGGTCCGGGTCAACGTCGAGGACGCCGTAACCGCCAAGCTGCTCGGGCAGGCCAGGGCCGCGACGGCGGACCACGCCGACGAGTCCGACACCCGCGTCACCGTCACCCGCAGGGCCGGCGGGTGGGCCTTCGGCACCGCCGTCACCGTCACCTCCCACGAGGAGGACATCCACCCGACCGGCGCGGTCTTCATCGCCCGCGCCGAGGCCGGCACCTGGCGGGTGAACTTCGACGGGGAGGCCGGGTTCAGCGAGCTGGCCGCCGAGTCGCCCCTGGTGAACAAGCAGGAGAAGGCGGTCTTCGCCCGCACCCCGAGCACGATGCAGGCCGGCGGCGACTACCGGACCGGGATGGCCCTGCCGTTCGCGGTCGGCCAGACCTGGACGATGACCAGCGGCCCGCACGGCTGGGGCGGCTACGAGGCGCCGTACAGCTCGATCGACCTGGCCGGCGGCGACCAGGTGGTACGGGCGGCGCGGGCCGGCACCGCGTACACGATGTGCACGGGTTGGATCCGGGTGATCCACGACCGGGGCTACTCCACCGACTACTACCACCTGTGGAGCAACATCTCGGCCAACGGCACCGCCGTCGGCCAGGGCGCGTACCTCGGCTACACGGGCACCGACGTCACCTGCGGCGGCGCGGCGTCCGGCCGGCACGTCCACTTCGGGCTGCGGCAGAACAGCGCGTACGTCTCCATCGCGGGCCACGGCCTCGGCAAGTGGGAGTTCGCCAACGGGGCGTCGGCCTACCAGGGCGGCGCGCGGCACGGCTCGGCCTGGGTCGGCGCCGGCGGCGGGCTCTACAACTACGGCGCGCTCGGCTTCAACCAGGCGGTCGTCGACGCCAACGGCGGCGGCACGCTGACCCGCCGCTCCGGCCCCGGCAGCGGTTACGGCGCGCTGGGCTCCGTGGGCGACGGAGCCACGGTCACCGTCTCCTGCTCGGCCAACGGCACCTCGCACACCGGGCGGTACGGGACCACCGCGCTGTGGAACCGGCTCAGCGACGGCAGCTGGGTCTCCGACGCCTACCTGTGGACCGGGGTGAACGGTCCGATCAACGGCTGGTGCTGAACGGCGCCGACCGCGCTTCGAACCCGGGGCCTCCGCCAACCGGCGGGGGCCCCGTGGGCGTGGGTACCGGACCTCGGGCGGCTCAGCCGGGCAGGCCGAACTGGAGCCGGACGCCGACCCGTTCGGTGACGGCGTCCCGCCCGCGGAGCGCGGCGCGGACCTCGGCGCCGAACACTGCCCGACCCCGCGGGTCGGGCAGCAGCTCGGGCGACATCGCCGAGAAGACGCCGCCGACCATGTCGTCGACGGTGAGGGGCGCGGTGTACTCGACGGACGACTCCACCACCCGGTAGCCGGCGGCGACGAGGGCGTCCCGGTTGCGTCGGCGGCCCGCCTCGTCGGTCTGGCACGCCGCCGTGACGGGGTGCCCGAGCAGCCGCTCCAGGCAGCCGCGCAGCGCGTGGGACCACTCGGCGTCCTGCAACCACAGCGGCGCGCCGTTGGTGACCACGGCGATCCCGCCACCGGGGCGCAGCAGCGGCCGGGCGGCCCGGAACAGCGCCTCGCGGTCCATGAAGTGGATCGCGACGGCGACGGTCAGCGCGCCGAGCGCCCGCCCGCCCAGCAGCCGGCCCAGCACGGGCAGGTCGCTGTCCGCGCCGAGCATCCACGCGGTGCGGGACACCCCCGCGTCGAGGGCGGCCCGGCGGGCCAGTGCCAGCATGTCCGGCTCCGGGTCCACCCCGACGACCGCCCCCACCCGGGCGGCGAGCGGCAGGCTGAGTTGGCCGGTGCCGCAGCCGAGGTCGAGCACCGTGTCGTCGCCGCCGAGACCGAAGGCCGCCACGACGGCGTCGAGCACCTCCGACGGGTACCCGCGCCGGTGCCGCGCGTAGTAGGTGGCCACCTCACCGCCGAAGCCCGTTCCCATGCCGCCAGCCTCCGGCAACCCGGCGCCGAGGGCGAGCGATTCTGCTCAGGGCAGCGAGCCGCCGCCCGCCCGGTCGGAGGCCACCCCGACGCCGGCAGAACCACCCCTACCGGCAACAACCGGAAGTGTCGACCGCTGGCAGTTTCCTGTGTGGCCGGTCGGCGGTTGTGTCGGGTGTGACGTCATCATCACCCTCCAGCACGGCGCTCCCGGCGTCGCCGACGCCCGCGTGGCGGGTCAGGTGGGCGGAGCGGGAGAACGCCCGGCGGCGGTACGCGCACGACGCGGCGGCCGAGGCCTGGCAGCGCCGCGACGACCACCTGGTCCGGCTGCGGATCGAGGCCGCCGGCTTTCTCGGCTGTACGCGGCCGCGTGCCGGCCTGCCGGTGGAACTCCACGACGACGAGGTCGTCTACCGGGTGCTGCCGGTCGCGGAACTCGTGGAGTCCGACGGGCGGCGCGGCACGCAGCCGTCCGGTCCGGGCCTGACAGTCGTCACCGCGGAGGTCTCCGGTCGTGCGCTGCCGGGCGGCGTGCGGGTCGTCGGCACGGGGATGGCCGTCGTGACCAACCGGCGGATCGCCTTCTCCTCGGGGCGGGAGCGGCGCGAGTGGCGGTACGGGGACCTGGCGGGGCCCGCCCACCATCGCGCCGTCCCGCTCACCCTGCTGCACACGCGCGACGGGCGGCGACCCGCCGGGCTGCGGGTGCCGGCCGCCGCGGCCGTGAACTTCCGCTTCTACCTCACCCTCGCCTTCGCGGCCGCCACCGGCGAACGCGGCTCGGTCGGCCGGCAGCTCGACGCCCTGCTGGCCGCGCACCGGCGGGCCCGGCCGGTGCCACCGCCGCCGGTCGAGCCGGACCAGGCCCCGTCCACGGGGCTGCGCTCCGAGCGCCGGCTGGCCCTCGCCGCCGCCGCCGTCGCCGCGGTGGCCGAGTCCTCCCGCCACATCTGTTCCGGTGGCGGCAGCAGGTCGGTGAACGGGGTCG
>NZ_JBAKHV010000078.1:0-21201 GCF_036906775.1 Micromonospora sp. CPCC 205561
CATGTCGGTACGCATGATTCGTCTGCACCTTCCGATCGGGGGTCCGCGCGCACACCAAGGGGGGCGGGTGCGTCACGGGAGGGGAAAGGTCGAACCAGGGGTGCGCCCTCGCTCAAGGGGTGGGGCGCGTCCGGGGGATGTAACGACGCGGGCCCGGCCGGCATTCCGACCGTCGCCCCGACCGCCAGGGCCCCCGGGGGTTACGCGTTCACGATGGTTACAACGACCCGGGCCCCCGACCCATGCCGGCCGGGCCGGTGGCGCCCGCCACCACAAATACCCATATACCGGACAGAGGCCCCAATCGGGGTGCTCGCCAAACGCGAGCGCATTCGTGATCAGGACCCCATGGACGTCATCCGCCCGCTTTGAGGCCCATGGCGTCCTGATCACGTTGGCGGAGCGTGGTGGGCAGGGACGGAGAGCCGGCGGGCGACGGTGGCGGGTCAGCGGCAGCGGGCCACGCGGACGGGCTCGCGGGAGAGCGGGCCGCGTACGTCGGGTGCGGCGTTGAGGTCGGCGATGGCACGGTGCAGGTCGGCCTGGGTGGCGGGGCGAGGGCTTGTCGGGCGGCGGGCTCCCGGCGGCGGGGGCTCGTCGGGGTCGGGCGGACGGCTCGCGTAGAGGGGACGGGGGCGAGGGGTCGTACTGCCGCCGCAGGCGGGGGAGCTGCGACCATGGCCGGCATGGAGATCTGGAACAACCCGTCCTGCTCGAAGTGCGCCGCCGCCCGTACCGCGCTCGACGAGGCGGGGGTCGGCTACGCGCTGCGCCCGTACCTGGACCGGCCGCCGAGCGCGGCGGAGCTGACCGAGGTGCTGCGCCGCCTCGACGCGCGCCCCTGGGACGTCTGCCGCACGCAGGAGCCCGCCGCGGTGGCCCTCGGCATGGCCGACTGGCCGCGGGACGAGGCGGCCGAGCCGCGCTGGATCGAGGCGATGGTGGCCGCCGCCGAGCTGATCCAGCGGCCGCTGCTGCTGCTCGACGACGGCAGCGCGCTCGTGGGGCGTACCGCCGGGGCGCTGGCGGAGGCGGTGCGTCGCAGCGGCGCGACGCCCGGCACCGGGGCGGACCCCGGCCCCTCGGCCACCGCGTCGTCGGACGGTCCCACGCCGGCCGGGTAGCGCGTCCGGTGGGGTGCGGCGGGAATGCGGTCGCAGGCGAACGACCGTACGTCGCAGAGGAGGGGTCGGATGCCGCGCCAGGGCCTGTCCACCGCCGCGCAGCGGCTCACCCCGGTCGCCGGCGCGCCCCTGTGGTGCGACGCGCATGGGCGACACGCCCGGCCCGTACACGGTGCGCGGGAACCGGATCAGCGCCAACGGGGCGCACGGCTACCACGAGCACGACCTCGGGACGCCTACCGGGGCGCGGCGGCGGACGTGGTGGTCGACGGCAACGAGTTCTGGGACAACGGCCTGGACGCGATCCGGATCGACCGACCGATGACCGACGCGATCGTGGTCGACAACCGGATCCGCACAACGGCCGGCGGTGCCCCCCCCCCCCCGGGCGCCACCGGCAGCGGCGAGTCGGTGCGCTACCACCACCGGTCCGTCACCGACATGGGGGCGCACTGGCCGCACGACGGGCACCGGGGCAAGGCGGTGCGGGTCGGGTCACGTACGGCCGTGGTGGTGTCCACACCGACACCGTCCTCACCCTCGCCGAGGTGCGGGCGGATTCTCCCACCGGCTGGAACGAGGACACGCCGCCGCCCGGAGCGTCGTACGAACTGCCGGCGGCCCCGCCGATCCGGGCCGGCATCACCGTCAACGCGCCGTTCGACCCGGCCACCGTGCGCGGCAACCGGATCTGGGACCACCGCGACGAGCAGAGCCAGACCTACGGGCTCTGGATCACCCCGGCCGGCAGCTGCGTGTCCTGCCGCATCGAGGAGAACGACCTCGCCGGCAACGCCGCCGGGGCCGTGCGGCTCGACACCCCGCCCGTCGGCGGCCGCTGGGACCGCAACCACCACGACGTCGACTGACGCCGGCGTTGCTCAGCGCGCGTCGTCGGCGGGCGCCGTCGCCTCCGCGTGCCGGTCGCGCAGCCGGGCCCGGATCTCCTCCGGGGTGTACGCCCGGCGCCGCCGTTCCGCCCGGGCGATGACCACGCCCGACGCCGCGACGCCGGCGAGGCCGGCCAGCCCGAGCACCTTCCACCACCGCATCCGTTGCCGCATCGGCCTAGGGTAGACCCTCATGAGCATCAGCCTGGACGAGGCCGTGGAGCTGACCCGTACCGGCGACGTGTGGGTGTTCCGGGGGCGCAGCGTGCCGGACCGGGCCATCCAGTTGACCACCAACAGCCCGGTCAACCACGTCGGCATGGCGGTCGTGCTGGACGACATGCCGCCCCTGATGTGGCACGCCGAGCTGGGCAGGTCGCTGCCCGACATGTGGACGGGCACCCATCAGCGCGGCGTGCAGCTGCACGACCTGCGGGACGCGGTCTGCGTCTGGGCCAACCGGTACGGCCAGCGGGGCTGGCTGCGCCAGCTCGACCCGCCGGCCGACGCGGAGATGGAGAAGGCGGTGCTGCGTACCGTCGCCCGCCTCGACGGCACACCGTTCCCGTCCACCGCCCAGCTCGCCTGGCGCTGGCTGCGCGGCCGGGTGCCGGCGGTCCGGGTGCCGGCCCTGCCCGGCCTCGACCGGGCGGGTACGCCGGGGCGCGAGCGCTCCGGCCCGGCCGGGCGCGACCGCGCGCTGGAGACGGCGTACTGCGCGGAGGTGGTCGCGGTGACCTACGAGGCGATGGGGCTGCTTCCGCCCGGGCGGCGTCCCAACTGGTACGACCCGGGCCGGTTCTGGAGCGGCGACGACCTCGGCCTCGCCGGTGGCGCCCGACTCGGCGCCGAGATCGAGGTTCGCATCCCGCCGCGCTGAGGTTTGGCGCGCCGCCCGGGCGGCAATTGCTCTCCCCGTGAGAGCCCCCACCGACCTGGACACGCTGGCCGACTTCTTCGACCGGTACGGCGTGGCGCTGACCACCGGCGACGTGCCCGCCATCGCCGGCTGTTACGCCCTGCCGGGGCTGGTGGTCGCCGACACCTACAGCTTCTCGTTCACCTCCCCGGCGGCGGTGGCCCTGTCCTTCGTGGGCGCGGCCCCCGACTACCAGGAGCGCGAGCTGGTCGCGGCGCACGCGGCCATCGAGGACGTGCATCCGGTGTCGGCGCTGCTGACCATGGTGGCCGTCGAGTGGGAGTTCCTGGACAGCCAGGGCCGGGCGGTCGCCGGCGAGCGCTACCGCTACCTGCTGCGCGCCACCGACGACGGCCCGGTCATCTGCACCGTCCTGCGCACCGGCTGATCCACCGGGGCGCACGGTCCCTCCCGACGTCGGACGTCCCCGGCCGGCCGGCGGTCGCGTCATGTCGCCGCCGACGGTTACGCTGCCCCGTACGACCGCGGGAGGAGGGGCATGTCCGGCACGAGCCGAACATCGAGCAAGTCCTACGGCACGACCGCCATCGCGTCCTCGCCGTGGATCGTGGTCTCCGTCGGCGTACTGGTGATGGTGGTCCTGCTGGCCATCGCCCTGGGCGCCTACCGGGGGCGCGGTCCGGCGTTCGACGCGCAGCCCGGTCCGCCACCGCTCAGCCTCCTGCCGGAGCCGCCGCCGACGGCGACCACCCCGGCCGCCACGACGCGTCCGTCGCGGGCGACGCCCACCCCGCCCACCCGCGCCGCCACCGCCCGGCCCACCCCGGGGCGGCCCACGCCGGCCCGCAGCCCGAGCCCGTCCCCGACCCCCGCCGGGGGCGACGAGACGGCGCTGGTGGCGCCGCCGGCCTCGGCCCCGCCGCCGGTGAGCGGGCGGTACCGGGTGGTGGAGTCGTACGCCGACGGGTTCGTCGGCGAGGTGCTGGTCAGCAACGCGTCGTCGACCGGCCGTCCGTGGGCGGCGCGGCTGACCTTTCCGGACGGCCGGCTGGGGAGCGCGTGGCTGGAGGGGGCACCGCAGGGGACGGCGCAGCGGATCGACGACGGCTTCACCTACCGCAGCGGCCAGGACCTGGCCGGCGGCGCCTCGGCCCGGCTGCGGTTCTACGTCGAGAGCCCGCAGAGCCGCCCGACGACCTGCACGGTCGAGGGCAGGGGCTGCGGCGGGCTCTAGCTCCACCGAGGATTTCGCCCGGCCCGGCGCGAACACGCCGGGCCGCGCCTCTTGCAAGCCGACTGTCGTGTTACGACTTTGTTTGCAAGCTATTGCAGAACGTTTCGGCAAGAGCTAGCGTGCGGGCCAGTCAGCGACCAGAGGAAGGCGTCGATGAGACCCCCGCCGATACCGCGTAAGACCCTGCTCGCCCTCGTCTCCCTGCTCACCCTCGCCCTCGTCGGCACCCCGGTCGCCGTGCGTCAGCTCGGGGCCGACGCCGCCGCCGACAGCGGCCCGCTGGTCGCCACCGGCGCCACCCAGTGGCGCGCGGAGCCCTCCGCGGAGGCGCTGCTGACGGCGGGGAGCGGGCAGGCCCGCGCCGAGCAGTTCTACTTCGTCCTGCCGGACCGGTTCGCCAACGGCGACCGGCGCAACGACACCGGCGGCCTCGCCGGCGACCGCCTCTCCACCGGCCTCGACCCGACCGACAAGGGCTTCTACCACGGCGGCGACCTCAAGGGCGTCATGGAACGGCTCGACTACATCGAGGGGCTCGGCACGACGGCCATCTGGCTCGCCCCCATCTTCAAGAACCGTCCGGTGCAGGGCACCGGGGCCGACGTCTCCGCCGGTTACCACGGCTACTGGATCACCGACTTCACCCAGGTCGACCCGCACTTCGGCACCAAGGAGGACCTGAAGCGGCTGGTCGCGCTCGCGCACCGGCGGGGCATCAAGGTCTACCTCGACGTCATCGTCAACCACACCGCCGACGTCATCAAGTACGCCGAGGACAAGTACACCTACGTGGACAAGGCGACGTCGCCGTACACCGACGAGCGGGGGCGCCCCTTCGAGGACCGCAACTACGCCGACGGCAGCCGGGACTTCCCGAAGGTGGACGCGACGTCCTTCCCGTACACCCCGACGTTCGAGACCCCGGCCGACGCGAGGGTCAAGGTCCCGGCGTGGCTGAACGACCCGACCATGTACCACAACCGGGGCGACTCCACCTTCGCCGGGGAGAACAGCGAGTACGGCGACTTCTTCGGCCTCGACGACCTGTGGACCGAACGTCCCGAGGTGGTACGCGGCCTGACCGAGGTCTACTCCGACTGGGTGGCCTCCACCGGCGTGGACGGCTTCCGGCTGGACACCGTGAAGCACGCGAACCTCGACTTCTGGCCCCAGTTCAGCCAGGGCGTCGAGCGCGCCGCCGCCCGCGCCGGCAAGAAGGACTTCTTCATGTTCGGCGAGGTCTACAGCGCCGACCCGGAGGTCACCTCGACCTACGTGCGGCGCGGCGGCCTGCCGGCCACCCTCGACTTCGCCTTCCAGGAGGCGGCGCGCGGCTACACCGCCGGTGACGGCTCCGCCAGGGCGCTCGCCGACGTGTACGCCCGCGACGACCTCTACCGCGCCCGGGACACCGACGCGGGCCGGCTGACCACCTTCCTCGGCAACCACGACATGGGCCGGATCGGCTCGTTCATCGCCGGTGGCGGCACCGACCCGGCCACCCACCTGCGCCGCGACCGGCTCGCCCACGAGCTGATGTTCCTCACCCGCGGTCAGCCGGTGGTCTACTCGGGCGACGAGCAGGGCTTCACCGGCCCGGGCGGCGACAAGGACGCCCGGCAGGACATGTTCGCCTCCCGCACGCCGGACTACCTCGACGACGACCTGCTCGGCACCGACCGTACGCACGCCAGCGACCAGTTCGACCGCGCCCACCCGCTCTACCGGGCCATCGCGCAGCTGGGCGCGTTGCGTCAGGCGCACCCGGCGCTGCGCGACGGTGTGCAGGTCGGCCGGTACGCCGCCGACGGCCCCGGGGTGTTCGCGTTCTCCCGGGTCGACCCGAAGCAGCGCACCGAGTACGTCGTCGCGGTGAACAACGCCGCGACCGCGCAGACTGTCACCGTGGACACCTGGTCGGCCGGCGCCACCTTCACCGGCGTCTACGGCGGATCGGCCGCGCCGGTCGCCGGCGCGGACGGCAGGCTCACGCTGACCGTGCCGCCGCTGTCGGCCGTGGTGCACCGCGCGGGCACGCCGATCGCGTCGCCCGACGCCGCGCCCCGGATCACGATCACCGCACCGGCGCCCGGCGAGCCCGTCGCCACGAGGGCCGCCGTCACCGCGCAGGTCACCGGCGACCCGCTGGCCACCGTCACCGTCGCCGCCCGGGTCGCCGGCGGCAGGTGGACGTTGCTCGGCAGCGCCGACCGGGCCCCGTACACGGTGCACCACGACCTGACCGGACTGGCCGGCGGCACGAGGGTCGAGTACAAGGCCGTCGTCCGCGACGGGAAGGGCCGCACCGCGACCGCCCGGTCCACCGCGACCGTGGGCACCCCGGCGCGGTCCGCCTCCCGCGACTGGGCCGTGGTGCACTACCAGCGCCCCGCCGGCGGCTACGACGACTGGAGCCTCCACGCCTGGGGCGACATCGACCCCGCGTACGCCACCGAGTGGCCCAAGGGGCAGCCGTTCGCCGGCGAGGACTCCTACGGCCGGTTCGCCTGGGTGAAGCTCAAGCCGGGCGCGAAGTCGGTCGGGTTCCTGGTGGTCGACAAGGAAGGGAACAAGGACGTCGGACAGGATCGGACGATCGACGTGACGCAGACCGGCGAGGTCTGGATCAAGCAGGGCGACCCGGCGACCTACCCGAGCCGGCAGGCCGCCACCGGCGAGCCGGACCCGCCGGTGGAGGACGGCACCGCCGTCATCCACTACCGCCGCGCCGACGGCAACTACGACGGCTGGGGCCTGCACCTCTGGGACGGCGCCGCCAACCCGACGGACTGGGCCGCCCCGCTCGCCCCGGACCGGATCGACGCCTTCGGCGCGGTCTTCCGGGTGCCGCTCGCCGCCGGGGCGACCGGGCTGAGCTACATCATTCACAAGGGGGACGAGAAGGACCTGCCGACCGACCAGCGGCTCGACTTCGCCGACGCCGGGCGCCAGGTGTGGCTGCTCGCCGGCACGCCCGGGCGGCTGCTGCCGTCCACGGCGTCCGCCGCCGCAGGCGACGTCGACATCACGAGGCAGAAGGCGCACTGGATCGACCGCGCCACCGTCGCCTGGCAGACCGGGCCCACCGACGGCAGGACGTACGCCCTGCTCGCCGCCCCGGCCGGTGGGGTGACCGTCGCCGACGGCGAGCTGGTCGGCACGTACACGACGCTGCCGTTGACCGCGCGGCGCAACGGGCCCACCGAGGCCCAGCGCGCGGCCTTCCCGCACCTGTGGGCGCACGGCGCCTTCACGCTCGACCGGCGGGACCTGGCGAAGGTCCCGGCGGCCCTGCGCGGGCAGCTCCTGGTGACCGAGCGGGACGCGGCGGGCACCCTGCTCGCCGCGACCGGCGTGCAGATCCCCGGGGTGCTCGACGACGTCTACGCCCGGGCCGCCGACGCGCGGCTCGGGCCGACCTTCGCCGGCGGGGTGCCGACGCTGGCCGTCTGGGCACCCACCGCCCGCACGGTCTCGCTGCAGCTCTTCGACTCGCCGACCGCGACGCCGAGGACCGTGGCGATGCGCCGGGACGACCGCACCGGCGTCTGGTCCGCGCGCGGCGCCCGCGACTGGACCGGCAGGTACTACCGGTACCAGGTGCAGGCGTGGCAGCCGGCGACGCAGAAGGTGGTCACCGCCGCCGTGACCGACCCGTACTCGGTGGCGCTGGCACCGGACTCCACGCACAGCCAGATCGTGGACCTCGCCGACCCGGCGCTCGCGCCGGCCGGGTGGGCGTCGCTGCGCAAGCCGGCGGCGGTGCCGTCGACGAAGGTGCAGATCTCCGAGCTGTCGGTGCGGGACTTCTCCGTCGCCGACAGCACCGTGCCGGCCGGGCGGCGGGGCACCTACCTCGCCTTCACCGACCCGGGCACCGCCGGCATGAAGCACCTGAAGGCGCTCGGCGGCGCGGGCGTGACCCACCTGCACCTGCTGCCCGCCTTCGACTTCGCCACGATCCCCGAACGCCGTGCCGACCAGCGGCAGCCCGCCTGCGACCTGGCCGCGCTGCCGCCGGACTCCGAACAGCAGCAGAAGTGCGTCGCGGCCGTGGCCGACACCGACGGCTACAACTGGGGGTACGACCCGCTGCACTACACCGTGCCGGAGGGCGGCTACGCCGTCGACCCGTCCGGGGCGGCGCGGACCACGGAGTTCCGGCGGATGGTGGCCGGCGTCAACGGCGCCGGGCTGCGCGTGGTGATGGACGTCGTCTACAACCACACCTCCGCGGCGGGGGCCGACCCGAAGTCGGTGCTCGACCAGATCGTGCCCGGCTACTACCACCGGTTGCTGGACGACGGCGCCGTGGCCAACTCGACCTGCTGCGCCAACACCGCCCCCGAACACGCCATGATGGGCAAGCTCGTGGTGGACTCGCTGGTCACCTGGGCCCGGGCGTACAGGGTGGACGGCTTCCGCTTCGACCTGATGGGCCACCACCCGAAGGCGAACATCCTGGCCGTGCGCGAGGCGCTGGACGAGCTGACCGTCGCCCGCGACGGCGTGGACGGGAAGAAGATCCTGCTCTACGGCGAGGGCTGGAACTTCGGCGAGGTCGCCGACGACGCCCGGTTCACGCAGGCCACCCAGGCCAACATGGCCGGCACCGGGATCGGCACTTTCAACGACCGGCTGCGCGACGCGGTCCGCGGTGGCGGGCCGTTCGACGCCAACCCCCGGGTGCAGGGCTTCGCCTCCGGCCTCTTCACCGACCCCAACGGCGACGACGTGAACGGGACGCAGGCCGAGCAGCGGGCCCGCCTGCTGCGCCAGCACGACCTGATCAAGGTGGGGCTCACCGGCAACCTGCGTGGCTACCGCTTCACCGACTCGTCGGGTCGGCAGGTGACCGGCGCGCAGGTCGACTACAACGGCTCGCCCGCCGGCTACACCGCCGCGCCGGGGGAGGCGGTGACCTACGTCGACGCGCACGACAACGAGATCCTGTACGACGCGCTGGCGTACAAGCTGCCGCAGGAGACCCCGGCGGCGGACCGGGCCCGGATGCAGGTGCTGGCGCTGAGCACGGTGGTGATGGGGCAGGGGCCCGGGTTCGTCACCACCGGCACCGAGCGGCTGCGCTCGAAGTCGCTGGACCGCAACTCGTACAACTCCGGTGACTGGTTCAACCAGATCCGCTGGGACTGCGCCCAGGGCAACGGCTTCGGCGCCGGCCTGCCGCCCGAGCAGGACAACCGGGACAAGTGGCCGTACGCCCGGCCGTTGCTGGCCGACCCGGCGCTGGTCCCGGACTGCGCCGCGATCACCATGACCGACGCCCGCTACGCCGAGCTGCTGAAGATCCGGGCCTCCTCGCCGGTCTTCGGGCTGAGCACGGCGGAGCAGGTGCAGAAGCGGGTCGCGTTCCCGCTCTCCGGCGCGGGGGAGACCCCCGGCGTGCTCACCATGACGCTGGACGGCCGGGGCCTGGACGGGCGGTGGAAGTCGGTGACCGTGGTCTTCAACGCCACCCCGGAGGCGGCGCGGCAGCGACTGACGGGGCTGCGCGGGGCGGACGTCGCGCTGCACCCGGTGCTGCGGACCTCGGCGGACGAGGTGCTGCGGACGGCCTCGTTCGACCGGGGCAGCGGCACGTTCACCGTGCCGGCCCGCAGCGTGGCGGTCTTCGTGCAGAGCTGATCCGGTAGGTACGGACCGGCCCCGCCGGGAAGCGACTCCAGGTCGCACCCGGCGGGGCCGGCTTCTTCGTGTGGCGGTCGGTGGGGAGCTGGTGCTTCCCTACCGGCTCGCTCAGCCCTGGCAGTTCGTGATCGCGACGCCAGCGCAGTTGTTCGGGTTGTTGCGGAACACCAACGTCCGGCTGTCGATGGTGGCGGTACCCGCGTTGAAGATGCCGCCACCGGTGTTGCCGGCCTGGTTCTCGGTGATGATGCTGCGCTGCACGACGAGCGTCCCGCCGGCGGCGTTGTTGATGCCGCCACCGGTGTCGGCGGCCTGGTTGCGCAGCAGCACGCTTTCGGACACCGTCAGGGTGCCGGCGTTGGAGATGGCTCCACCGTCGGTGCCGGCGACGTTGCCGAAGAACGTGGTGCCCGCGTGCTGCTCCACCTTCTTCGCGTAATCCCTGCTCTCGGGGCCGAGCTGCTTCCCGTCGTCGCCGTTGTCGCGATCGCCGGGCTTCTCCCCCTTGCTGCCCTTGTTACCCTTGTCGTCCTTGTTCCCCTTGTTACCCTTGTCGTCCTTGTCGCCCTTCTCCTTAGCGCCCTCGCCCCGGTGCTGTTCGGCCAGCTCGCTCCACCACTTGTGGTCCTCGGGCAGGATCGTGGTGGTGGTGCCGGCGCCGGTGAACAGGCCGCCACCGGCCAGGATCGCCGTGTTCTGCACGAACTTGACGTCGCGCAGCTGGAGGTTGCCCCCCGTGTTGGCGATGCCGCCACCGTTGCCCAGCGCGACGTTCAGCCGGAAGAGGGTGTCGCTGACGTCGCCGGTACCGCCGGCGAGCAGCAGGCCGCCACCGTTGCCTGCGGTCTGATTGCCGATGAACTGGCTCTTGCGGATGGTCACCGACCCCGCGGTGCTGGCGATGGCGCCGCCACCGGCGGCCCCCGGGCCCTGGGCCTTGTTCGCCTCGAAGTAGGACTTCTCCACCGTCAGGGTGCCGGTGTTGTAGACGGCACCACCGCTGCCGCCGGCGTTGTTGAGGGTGAAGCTGGTGTCCTTCAGGACGGTGGTGCCCAGGTTGGTGATCGCTCCGCCGTTGACCCCGGCGCCGGCCGCGTTGTTCTGGGTCAGCTTGACGTCCTTGAACTCGGCTCGGCCGCCGGCCTGCACCAGCACGGCCCCGCCGCCGGGAGCGGCGGCGACCAGACCGTTGCGCAGGGTCGTGTCGCTCAGGCGCAGGTTGCCCCCGGCGTTGACCTGGAAGATGCGGAACAGGGTCGGTGGCGCGTTGGGCAGGTCGAAGGCCCGTTCGATGACCGAGTGCTCACCCAGGATGGTGATGTCGGTGGTGATCGGGGGCAGCGCGTTGCTGCCGGTCGAGGTGGCCGTGCCGGTGCGCAGCTCGTACGTGCATTTGCGGGCGAGCTTGAGCGTGCCGCCCAGCTGCTGGTTCGCCTCGTTGATCGCTGCGTACAGGGCGGTCACGTCGCACGGCACCGAGGTGACGGGCTTTCCGTCCTGTCCGCGGCGATCACCGTCGTGTCCGTCCCAGCCCCTGCCCGGGCCCGAACCGTCCTTCTGGCCCTGCTTTCCGCCGAGATCATCGAGCCGGGTGACGGCGCTGGCGTTGGTGGCGGCCAACATGCCCAGGCTGACGACACCCGTCAGACCGGCGATGCCGACGGCGAGCCACTTCTTGCGGCGGTTGCTCGACGCCGGGTTCGCGGCGTCGGTCTTCTTAAGGTGATTGGACATCGGAGCTCTCTGCCCTCTCCTCGCATCAGACAAGGTCGCTCGCCGCAGCGAGGCGCCCTGGCTACAAATCGGTTGTAGCTGCTGAAACCCACCGTAGAAGAGCGTTTTTCACTTCGTCGGCATATCCGAAAAACACCCGCATTAGATGTCCTAGGCGTCATGCACGGAGCAGACGGGACTCCTGGCGCGAGCCGAGCAGGACGGGCGCAAGGGCGCGGCATGGGTTATTCGGGCGTCGCCGGGTGCGTGCGGCGTCACCGTGCGCCGCCAGCGCAGTCGTGGTGTCGTGCGGGAATACGGACCGGGGCCTGTGCCCGGACTGGTCGTCCGTGGCGCAGGCCCCGCGCTATGTGGATCAGCCGAACACCGGGCGCGGTGTCGACGCGGCTCGCCGGGCGTCGCCGACGACTGGAACCACTGGGTCGAGCGGTACGCATCGTGCCTCTGACGCCACCATAGCGGCAGAACGGCCCCAATCGGACGTATCCGAAGAAACTCCTTGTTTGGCGCTTTCCTCAGTGCCGGGACGAGCGACGCCGTCGGCCCCACCGGCGGGGCGAAGGGCAGGCCGATCAGCCGGGCAGACGGGGGCCGGCCTCGCGCTGCTCGGCCAGCCAGGTCTCCACCTCGTCGGCGCCGCGCGGCAGCCCGGCGGAGAGGTTCACCGCGCCGCTCGAGGTGACGAGGATGTCGTCCTCGATCCGGATGCCGATACCGCGCAGCTCCGCGGGGACCAGCTCGTCCTCCGGCTGGAAGTAGAGCCCGGGCTCGACGGTGAGCACGTGGCCCTCGGCCAGCGTGCCGTCGCGGTACTTCTCCTTGCGGGCGTTCGCGCAGTCGTGCACGTCGATGCCGAGCATGTGGCTGGTGCCGTGCAGCGTCCAGCGCCGGTAGACCGTCGACCGCCCGTCCATCGCCTCGTCGACGCCCACCGGGAGCAGACCCAGGTCGGACAGCGCCTGGGCGAGGACCCGCATGGCGGTGAGGTGGACATCCCGGAACGCCACCCCGGGGCGGATGACGTCGATGCCGGCCTGCTGCGCGGCGTGCACCGCGTCGTAGACCTGGCGCTGAAGGGGGGTGAAGCGGCCGTCGACCGGCAGTACCCGGGTGACGTCGGCGGTGTAGAGGTTGCGGTTCTCCACGCCCATGTCCATCAGCAGCAGCTCGCCGGGCCGGGTGGTGCCGTGGTTGTGCACCCAGTGCAGGATCGTCGCGTGCTGGCCGGCGCCGACGATCGAGCCGTAGCCGACGTCGTTGCCGTCGTGCCGGGCGCGCAGCGCGAAGATCCCCTCCAGCAGGCGCTCCGAGACGCCGCGGTCCGCCGGCAGGGCCCGGGCCACGTCCTCGAACCCCCGGACGGTCGCGTCCACCGCGTCCTGGAGCTGGGCGATCTCCCACTCGTCCTTGACCAGCTTCAGCTCCGAGATGGTGGTCGCCAGCTCCCGGTCACGCGCCGGCCGGCCGTCGGCGCGGTGGCCGTCGTACGGGCGCACCGCCGAGTCCACCCGCCCGTCGAAGCCGCGCAGCACCCGGGTACGCCCCGGCGCCAGGCCGGCGAGCGCCTCGTCCAGCTCCGTCAGGTCGGCCGTGGCCAGGCCCAGCTCGGTCGACTTCTCGGCCAGCGTGTGCCGCCGGCCGACCCACAGCTCGCCGTCGCGGCTGCGGAAGAACTCGTCGGTGTGCCGGGACGAACGGGGCCGCATGTAGAGCGTGGCGTCGTGCCCCGAGCCGGTCGGGCACAGCACGAGGACGCTGTCCGGGGCGTGGTCGCCGGTGAGGTAGACGAAGTCGCTGCCCGGCCGGAAGGGGTGGTCGGTGTCGTTGGCGCGTACCTTCTCGCCGCCGGTCGGGATCACCAGCGTCTCGCCCGGGAAGGCCGCCGACAGCGCGGCCCGACGCTTGGCGTGGTTCGGCACCTCCGGTCGCGGCCCCACCGGAAGGGTGGTGTCCCGCCACCCCTGCCGCATGAACGCCAGGAACGCCTCCGGGAAGTCCGGGTCGTGCGACTCCGTGCCGTCGGCCGGCCTGCTGTCGGTGCGTTCCTCGGTCATGATCCGATCCCCTCCGCGTCGTTGCAGGTCAGACCGTACCTCGCGGTATCCGGGACCGGCCGGGCCGGGACCGTGAGGGCCGCGGACCGGCCGGCGGGGGTCGCCCGGAGGGGTCGTGGCGGCGCCCCGGCCGGACCGGTCGCGCACCGAGCGTCACGTCGCGGCGCCGATGCCCGGCCCCGCCAGGGCCGCGACGGCGGCGACCGGCGGAGCCCAGCGGTGCCGCGACGCCCGCTCGGACCGCGTGGAAAGATGACCACCATGTGCGGACTCCTGGCCTTCTTCAGTGCGCGCGGCGACGCCGCCGCCCACCGCGACAACATCGCCGGGGCGTTGGAATGCCTGCACCACCGCGGACCGGACGAGACCGGTGTCGAGGTGGTCGGCGACGCCTCCGGCCGGTACGCGGACGGGGTGTTCGCGCACAAGCGGTTGGCGATCATCGACGTGGCCTCCAGCCAAGAGCCCCTGTCCTACGCGAACGGGCGCTACCTGCTCACCTTCAACGGCGAGATCTACAACTACATCGAGCTGCGCGAGCAGCTGATCCGGGAATTCGGCGCGCAGTTCGCCACCGCCGGTGACGGCGAGGTTATCGTCGCCGGCTACCACTTCTGGGGCGAGCAGGTGCTCACCCGGCTGCGGGGCATGTTCGCCTTCGTCATCTGGGACCGGCAGGAGCGCCGCGCGTTCGGCGGCCGGGACTACTTCGGCATCAAGCCCCTGCACTACCTGGAGACGGCCGACGGCCTCTACCTGGCCTCGGAGAAGAAGGCGCTGCTGCCCTTCGCGCACTCCAACTACCAGGGCGACGCGGGCATCGACACGGCCAACCTCAGCCACTACCTGACCCTGCAGTACGTGCCCGAGCCGGGCACCCTGCACAAGGGGATCAGCCGGATCGGCTCCGGCGAGTACCTCACCTGGGCCCCGGGCGGCCGGATCGACGTGCGCCGGTGGTACCGGCCGGTCTTCCGGCCCACCCCGGTCGACGACGAGCAGCGGCTCTACCACGAGATCCGGGAGACGCTGCGGGAGAGCGTGCGGATGCACATGCGCTCCGACGTGCCGGTCGGCTCGTTCCTCTCCAGCGGCATCGACTCGACCGCCGTGGTCGCCCTGGCCCGCGAGTTCAATCCCAACATCCTCACCTTCACGGTCGGCTACGACGTCCCGGGCTACTCCGAGATCGACGTCGCCCAGGACTCGGCCCGGCATCTCGACGTGACGACCATCCCGACCAAGATCGGGCCGTACGACATGATCGAGGCGCTGCCGAAGATCGTCTGGCACCTGGACGACCCGGTGGCCGACCCGGCGCTGGTGCCGCTCTACTTCGTGGCGAAGAAGGCCGCCGAGCACGTCACCGTGGTCCTTTCCGGCGAGGGCGCCGACGAGTTCTTCGGCGGCTACACGATCTACCGGGAACCGTTGTCGCTCGGCAGCGTGAACGGGCTGCCGAACGGCGTGCAGAAGGGGCTGCGGGCGGTCTCCAAGGCGATCCCGCAGGGGGTCAAGGGCAAGAGCTTCCTGGAGCGCGGCACCACCCCGATCGAGCAGCGCTACTACGGCAACGCGCGGATGTTCACCGAGGAGGAGAAGCAGCACCTGCTGCGCCGCTACGACCCCTCGGTCCGCTACACCGACGTCACCGCGCCCATCTACGCGGAGTGCACCGAGCTCGACGACGTGACCAAGATGCAGTACGTCGACCTCTACACCTGGCTGCGGGGCGACATCCTGGTCAAGGCCGACCGGATCTCGATGGCCCACTCGCTTGAGGTGCGGGTGCCCTTCCTGGACCGGGCCGTCTTCGACGTGGCGTCGCGGATCCCGGTCGACCTGAAGCTCCCGCCCCGCTCCGACGCCACCAAGTACGCGATGCGCCAGGCGCTGCAGGGCGTGGTGCCGCCGGCCATCGTCAACCGCAAGAAGCTGGGCTTCCCGACCCCCACCCGGGTCTGGCTGCGGGGCGAGATGTACGAGTGGGCCCGGCACGTGCTGGCCACCTCGGGCGCCGGTGACCTGCTCGACCTGTCGTACGCGATGCGGCTGCTGGAGGAGCACAAGCGGGAGGAGGCCGATCACTCCCGCAAGGTGTGGACCGTGCTGATCTTCTGCGTCTGGCACGCCATCTTCGTCGCCAAGACCCTCGACCCGGGCATCCAGCGCAACCAGTCCGCCCTGCTCACCAAGCCCGTGGTCGGTTCCATGGTCCGCTGACGACCGCCGCCCGCCGCGGGACCCCCCCGGCGGGCCGCCCCGGCCGGCGAAGGCGACCGGGGGTCGCGCCACCGGATCGCTCGCGGTGACTGGCGCGACCCCCGGTCGCCTTCCGTACTCGGGTGACGGGTCAGCGGCCGGAGCAGGTGACCGTGGGCAGGGTGTTGGTGCCGTTGGTGGTGGCGACGAAGCCGAAGGTCGTCGTCCCCTCCGGGGGGACTGCGCCGTTCCAGGCCACGTTGGTCACCGCGACCGTGGAGCCCGATCCGCTCAGCGTGCCGCTCCACACGCTGTTGATGCTCTGCCCGCTGGGCCACGTCCAGTTGGCCGTCCAGCCCGACCACGTAGACGCGCTGTGGTTCATGATCGTCACTTCGCCCTGGAAACCGCCGTTCCAGGAGCTGACCACCTTGAGGACCGCCATGCAGTCGCCACCGTGCGGCGGCGGGGTGCTCGTGGCCGGCGGGGGAGTGGTCGGGTTGGGCGGCGGGGTGGTCGGGTTGGGCGGCGGGGTCGTCGTGGGGGGCGGCAGCGTGCCGCCCGGGCCGACCCCGGTCTCCTCGCCGTTGCCGCCGTCGAAGGCGACGTCCGAGCAGCCGAAGAAGTTCTCCTGGCTGTCGGAGCGGACCCACCGGGAGTAGATCAGGTGCCGGCCGCTCTTGTTGGCGGGCAGGTTGCCGCTGAAGTAGTAGTGCCCGTCGTTGGTGCCGCTCGAACCGCGCTGCGGCGGGTTGGTCACCGTCAGGAACGGCTGCTCCTCAAGGTCGCTCCAGGCCAGCGGGCGGTTCGGGCTCCAGCTGTCCTTCGTGACGTAGAAGTAGAACGTGCCCGGGTGGTGGGCCCAGTTGCTGTAGCGGTAGTCCATCCGAGCCCCGGCGGTCAGGTGCGTCAACGGCCAGTCGGTGCGGGGCAGGTCGTAGCCGGCGAAGCCCGGGTTGCCGCCGCTGCACAGCTTGCCGTCGGGGATGAAGCCGACGGTGCGGCCGCCGGCGTCGGAGCGCAGCACGCTGAACCAGTTGTAGAGCGAGTTGGCCCCGCTCTGGGCGACCGCGGCGGAGCAGGCCGGGTTGTTCGGCTTGATCTCGCCGGTGGAGCTGAGGCCGTCCTTCCAGCAGAGGAAGGTCCGGCTGCCGGGCGCCATCGGGGTGCCGTGCGCGGCGGCGGGGTCGGGCCCCGCCGTCACGGCGATGGCGCCCGCGAGTAGGGTCGCGGCCGCGGTGAGCAACGCGGCCGTACGGAATCGATGGGACACAGGTTCTCCTCACTCGCGGGGCGAGGACGCCCCGCGGGCAACGGGCGGGATGGCAGCCCCGGCCGCCCCGCTGCGACGCGGATACGACGGTCGCGGCGGACGTGCCCCGGCTCGGTCGGCCGGTGGGACGTGCGCCACGGTGGCCCGACTGGCGGGCCGGTGCCCTCGCGTGTGATGTGAACCCGGCGCCGGCGGCACGGCAGCCCCCGCGCCACCCGGCATGCGTCATCCCACCACGGCACGGGGTGCCACGCAATAGCTGTTCCTCGATCTGTCAATAGCGCTCGACCAGGTGCTCACGGCCGGTCGGCGGCTCGTAGGGCTCGGGCCAGAACTCGGTGATCTCGCGGACCAGGCCGGCCTCGTCGAGGTCGAAGAAGCTGGTGGCCGCGAGCCGCGCGCCGTCGTGGACGCAGGTGATCCAGGTGGCGGCGTGCCGGCCCGAACCCACCGCCCGGGTCACCGCGAGGTGCCAGCCCTCCGGGTAGTCCCGGTTGAACCGCACGACCGCGGCGCGGCCGACGATCCGCTCCCGGGTCTGCGGCAGGTGGTAGACCACGTCGTCGGCGAGGAGCCGACCGAAGCTCTCCCACTGCCTCGCCTCGCACGTCGCCCAGTAGGCCAATACGGTGTCCTCAGCGCTCGTCATGGCGCGTACCGTGCCAGCCGGGTGCGACAGGACCGGCCGGCGCGCGGCCTGGACGGAGGACCGGAATGGGATACGCGGTGGTGCTCGGCGAGGCACTGGTCGACCTGCGCGACAGCGAGTGCGCCGGCGAGCCGGTCTACCGGCGGGCCGTCGGCGGCGGTCCACTGAACGTGGCGGTCGCCGCCGCCCGGCTCGGCGGCGCGGTGCAGTTCGTCGGCTCCCTCGGCGACGACGCCCTGGCGGGGCGGATCCGCGACCTCCTGGCCGGGGTGGGCGTCGGCCTGGCGGGGGCGGTGACGGTCCCCGCCCCGACCGCGCTGGCCGTGGCCACCTTCGCCGGCCCGGAGCCCGACTTCCGGTTCTACGGCGAGCCGCCCTCCTACGGGCTGCTCGGCCCCGACGACCTCGACGCCGAACTGGTCGCGGGTGCCGCCGTCCTCTACTGCGGGTCCATCGCCCTGCTCCAGCCGCCGACGCTGGCCGCCGCGCGCCGCGCCTGGGGGCTCGCCTCCGGGCTGCGGGTCTTCGACCCGAACGTGCGCCCCCGGCTGCTCGACGGGCCGGCCGCGCTGGCCGGGCTGCGCGCGGTGGTGGCCGAGTTCGCCGCCGGCGCCCACCTGGTCAAGCTGAGCGCCGCCGACGCCGCGCTGCTCTATCCCGGCGAGCCCGAGGAGGGCGTCGCGGCGTACCTGCGGGAACTCGGCGCCGGGACCGTGGTGGTCACCCTCGGCGCCGCCGGCGCGGTGGTCGCCCCCGCCGGCGCCGATCCGGTACGCGTACCCGCGCCGAAGGTCGACGCGGTCGACGCCACCGGCGCGGGTGACTCGGTGATGGGGGCGCTCGTCGCCGACCTGCTGGCTGACGGGGAGCCCGCCGCGCCGGCGGACTGGCCCGGGCGGGTGGCGTTCGCGCTGCGGGTCGCCGGGCTGGTCTGCGAGTCGCCGGGCGGGGCGACCGCCATGCCCAGCCGCGCCGAGGTCCTCGCCCGCTTCGCCGGCTGAGCCGCTCAGGCGGTGCCGTCGAGTTCGGCGTAGCCCCGGCGGGCCGCGTACAGGGCGGGACGGGCCCCGAAGGGCGCCTCGGCCGCGACGCGCTCGGGCGGGGCGCCGCCGGTGTGTCCGGCGCGGATGAGCCAGGCCAGCTCGACGAGCTGGGCGTGCTGCGCGCGGACGAACCCGGCGTCCACCGGCTCGCCGTGCCCGGGCACGACCACGGTGCCCGGGGTGGTCATCCGGAGCAGCTCGGCCACCGTGTCGGGCCACTGCAACGGGTACGACTCCTCGAAGGCCGGCGGTCCGCTCTGCTCCACCAGGTCACCGGCGACCAGCACGTCCGCGTCGGGCACGTGCACCACCAGGTCGCCCGCGGTGTGCCCGCGCCCGGGGTGGCGCAGCACCACCCGCCGCCCGCCCACGTCGAGCGCGGTCTCGGCGTGCACGGTGTGCGTCGGCGCCAGCGGCACGGTGTCGGCCACCTCCGCGGCGAGCGCGGGGTGCTCGTCGCGCAGCTCCGCGTACGCCTCCCGGCGCAGCCGGTCCGGCTCGCGCATCGCCTCGGCGGCGATCTCGTGCGCGTACACCGGTCGGGGCGGGTCGGCGGCGAGGGTGGCGTTGCCGAAGCAGTGGTCGAAGTGGTGGTGGGTGTTCACCACGGTCCACGGGTGGGCGGTGACCGTCCGGGCGGCGGCGGCCAGCGCGGCGGCCTGCCCGGCGGTGGAGAGCGTGTCGACCAGCAGCGCGGCCCCGTCGCCGACGACGAGAGTGACGTTGACGTGCAGCAGCGGCTCGCGCAGCACGTGCACCCCGTCGGCGACGCGCGTGAAGCGGGCGGTCACGACGACCGCGCGGCGCGTTCGACGAAGCGTCGCCGGTCGACCAGCACCCGCTCCACCCGACCCTCGGCGACCGTCTCGTCGCCGTCGCTGACGCTGACCTCGAAACGCAGCCGCCGCCCGTCGACCGCGGCCAGTCGGGCCTGCGCCACCACCGTGCGCCCCACCGGGGTCGCCGCGCGGTGGTCGAGCTCGACCCGGGTGCCGACGGTGGTCGAGCCGGCGGGGATCCGGTCGGCGGTGGCCGCGACCGTCGCCGCCTCGGCGAGGGCGAGCACCCGGGGCGTGCCCAGGACGGGCACGTCCCCCGACCCCACCGCCTGCGCGGTGTCGGTGTCGGCGACGGTCAGCTCCACCCGGGCGGTCAGGCCCGGTGTCAGCTCGGGCTCCGGCTGCTCCTGCATGGCCAAAGCCTAGACGAGGCGGCACCGGGCGGCGGTGCGTGCGCGGACGCCCGCCCGGTCGGACAGCCGGCGGCGCGGCACGGCGCGGCGGACCTTGCCGGCGCGGAGGGCGACCCGGTCCGGTCCGACGGCGACCGGCCGCCGGGGCGCCGACCCGCCGGCGACGCGGGGTGGTCGGCGTCGGCCGATGCCGTCCGCGCCGTTAACCTTGACCGCGATGTCTGTCGCGACCGACCCCCAGCCCCCCGCCCGGACCGAGCCACCCGCCTCGCCCGACGGCGGGCGTCGCCGCGTCGTCGCGATGACGGTGTGGGGGGTCGCCTTCGTCGCCGGCTGGCTCGGCATCGGCCTGCCGACCGACCCGGCGTACGCGTTCCTGTGGATCTGGGCGGCGACGATCGCCTGGCACAGCAACCGGCCGTGGCGCAGCCACCTGCGCTTCGCCCGGGACTGGGTGCCGGTGGTGCTGCTCCTCGCCGTCTACAACCTCTCCCGGGGCTTCGCCGACAACGGCGCCACCCCGCACGCGTACGAGCTGATCGTCGCCGACCGGGTGATGTTCGGCTGGGCGACGGGCGGCGAGGTGCCGACGGTCTGGCTCCAGGAGCACCTCTACCGGCCCGAGGTGCACTGGTGGGACGTCGCGGTCAGCTGGGTCTACTTCTCGCACTTCGTGGTGGCGCTGGCCGCCGCGGCGGTGCTCTGGCTGCGGGACCGGGGGCGGTGGGCGGCCTTCATGCGCCGCTGGGGCTTCCTCTGCGCCACCGGCCTGGTCACCTACTTCCTCTACCCGGCCGCGCCGCCGTGGTGGGCGGCGCAGAACGGGCTGCTGGAGGAGGTGGCCCGGATCTCCACCCGGGGTTGGAAGGCGTTCGGCATGCACGGCGCCGGCAACCTGCTCAACGCCGGGCAGATCGCCTCCAACCCGGTGGCCGCGATGCCGTCGCTGCACACCGCGTTCGCGCTCTTCGTGGTGCTCTTCTTCCTGCGGCAGACCCGCCGCCGCTGGTGGCCGCTGTTGTTGGCGTACCCGCTGGCGATGACGTTCACGCTGGTCTACAGCGGCGAGCACTACGTCATCGACGTGCTCGTCGGCTGGGCGTACGTCGGGATGACCTTCCTCGCCGTCGGCCTGGCGGAGCGCTGGTGGGCGGCCCGCAGGGCCCGCCGGGCCCCGGCGGAGCCCGACCCGGCGCCGACCGACCCGCCGGCCTCCGCCGAGCCGCCGCCGGTGACGGCGGCCCGCTGACCGGCCCGGGGCGCGCTCAGCCCGCCCG
>NZ_JBAKHV010000079.1:0-21026 GCF_036906775.1 Micromonospora sp. CPCC 205561
GGCGGTGCCCGGCGCGGCGGTGCCGGCGGGTGGGGGACCGGGCGGGGCGGTGCCGGCGGGTGGGGCGCCGGGGGCGGCGCCCGCTCCGCTCGGCGGGCGTCCGGCGGTCGTCGCCGGGCGGGTCCTCGCCCGGGTCGGATACGCGGGGGCGCTGCTCGCGGCCGCGTGTTGCGCCCTGGTGCCGCTGGTACTCGGCCGGGCGGCCGGCATTCCGCTGCTGGCCGGGGTGCCGCTGCTGCTGGTGGCGGCGACGCTGCTCGGCGCGGCGCTGCTGACCGGCGGGGCGGTGTTCCGGGCCGTGGCCGCGGCGCTGCTGGTGCCGGCGCTGGCCGGCGCGGTGCTCCGCCCGCTCGCGGAGCTGGGGCTGTCGCCGCTGTTCACGGGGCTGGTCATGGTGGCACTGGCCGGCGCCGTGCGGCTGCTGCCCGCCGGCTGGCGGGTCGGTCCCCGGGCCGGGGCGCTGGCGGTGGTCGGGGGGACGGCCCAGTTCGCCGTGCTGCTGGCCGTCGCGCTCGCCGGCGTCACGGCCGGCCGGTCGCTGCCGCCGTGGCGGGGGGCCGCCGCCGGCCCGGACCTGGCCCAGGGCTGGCAGTTGCCGGTGGTGATCGCACTGACCGTGGCGGCCGTGGGGCTGCTGCTGCCGAGGGCCGCCCGACCGGCGTCGGCCGCCATCGGCGTGGCGGCCGTCGTGCTCGCGGTGCCGGCCGGCTGGGCGTCGCCGTGGCCGGCCGTGGTGGTACTGGACCTGGTCGCGGCGGTGGGCCTGCTGGCCGTCGCGGTGTGGCGTCCGGGCCTGCGGTCCTGGACCGTCCTCACCGCGGCGGTGGCCGGGGTCGTCCTGCTCGGGCACGGCCTGCTGGTCGGGCTGGCCGCCCCCGCCGGGGCCGGTGCGGCGCTCGGGGTGCTGCTCGCCGCCGGAACCGCCGCGAGCTGGGCGGGCCGGCGCGGCACGGCCGTGCAACGCGGGGTGGCCGGGGCGGCCCTGGCCGTCGTGCCGCTCGCGGTGCCGGCCGGCGCGGCCGTCGCCCTGATCGCCGCCGGAGCGCCGCCCTGGTGGCAGGCGCGGGCGGCGCTCGCCGCCGTCACGCTGCTCCCCGTCGGGCTGCTCGCGGTCCGCCGGCACTGGCCCGACCTGCGCGCGTACGCCGTCGTCGGGGTCGCCGTGGCGCTCGCGGCGGTCGGGGTGGCGCCGCTGGTCGTGCCGGCCGACGAACCGGTGACGCTGTACGCCGCCGTGGCGGTGCTGCTGGCGACGCTGGGCGGGGCGGCGCACTCCGGCCCCGCGCTGCGGGTGGCCGGCCTCGGGCTGCTCGTGGTCTCGGTCGTCACCGCACTGCCGGTGGTGTGGACGGCGCTGGTCGCTCCGTACGGCGCGGTCTCACCCTGGTCCGGCGCGCCCGTGGCCGGACCCGACCCGGGGGCGTTCCCGGCGGGCCTGGCGCTGGCCGCGCTGGCGGCGGCCGGGGTCCTGGTCGGGTGGCCGCGCCGGGGTGCCCCGGGTGGCGGGTCGCCCGCCCCGGGCACGGGGGAGGCCGTCCACCCGGCGTCCGGGCGGTGGGGGGCCGCGCCGGCGGCGCTGCCGTTCGCCGCGCCGGCGCTGGCCGTACTGCTGATGGCCGCTGGCGTGCCGTGGCCGGTGCTGCCGGTCGTCTCGCTGGCCGGCGGGGTGGCCGTGGTGCTGGTCGCCGCGCTGGCCGCGCCGCGCTGCGGGCTCGCTCCGGTCGGCGTACCGGTGGGGTTGGTGCTGGTCGCGTCCGGGCTGCTCGGGCTGCTGGCCACCCGGGCGGGCACGATCGCGGGCCTCGGCGTGCTGGTGGTGGCGGCGGGCGTGGTCGGCACGGCCGCCCGGCGGGACGGCGCCCGGCTGGCCGGCCACCTGGTGGCGGTCGTCGCCGGGACCGGTCTGGCGGTGGTCGCCCCGCTGGCCGCGGGGCTGCCGTTGCGCACGGCCGCGTTCAGCGTGCTCGCCGTCGCGGTGCTCACCCTGGCCGCCGCCGCGGCGCTCACCGTTCCCCGGACGCCCACCGGGCCGGTGCCGGCCGGCGCGGCGGTACCCGGTCCGGCCGGCGCGGCGGCGGTCGGGTCGGGACGACCGGGGCGGGCCACGGCGGCGGCCGCGCTGGAGGGCGCCGCCCAGGCGGTGGCGCTGGTCGCGCTGCTGCTCGCGGTCGGCGCCGTGCGCCACGCGGCGGCGGTCTGCGTGCTGTGGGGCGCCGCCGTCGGCCTGCGGGTGCTGCGCCGGGGCGAGTCGCCGGGCCGGCGGTGGGCCTTCGCGGGCATCGCCGGCGGCAGTGAGCTGCTCGGCGCCTGGCTGCTGCTGGCCGCCGGAGAGGTGGCGCTGCTGGAGGCGTACACGGTGCCGGCGGCGGCGCTGGCCCTCACCGCGGGCGCGGTGGCGCTGCGTACCCGGCCCGGGCTGACCAGCTGGCTGGCGCTCGGCCCGGGGCTCGCGGCGGCGCTGCTGCCGAGCCTGGTGTCGGTGCTGGTGGCCCCGGACCCGCAGCCGTGGCGGCGGCTGCTGCTCGGCGTCGCGGCGCTCGGCGTGGTGCTGGCCGGGGCGACCCGCCGCTGGCAGGCGCCGGTGCTGCTGGGCGCGCTCACCCTGGCGCCGCTCGCGCTGCACGAGCTCGGGCGGGGCTGGGACCTGCTGCCCCGGTGGATCTTCCTCGCCGCCGGGGGCCTGGCGCTGATCGGGCTCGCCACCACGTACGAGCGGCGGCGGCGGGACCTGGCCCGACTGCGGTCCGCCGTCGGCCGGATGGGTTGACCGGGGCACCCCGGCCGGCGTCGCGGAGCGCGGGGGTAGGGCCTGCCCTACCCCCGGCTCGGGGGTGAACAGGGTTACTCAGCGCAACCGGTGGGCGGAGAATGGAGGGCAGTGGCGCGCCGGCCGGTGTCGCCCCCAGGAACGAGGAACAGGAGCCGCGATGGCGCTCGGAGCGGTGGCAGACCCGCCGGTACGGCGGGGCAGTGACTACGCGCAGTTGTCCCGGCGGGTCAGCGGGGCCGGTCTGCTGGAGCGGCGGCCGGGCCGGTACGTGACGCGGATCGTGCTCACCCTCGGCGTCTTCGCGGCGGCCTGGGCCACGGTCGGGCTCGTCGGCGACTCGTGGGCGCAGCTCCTGGTGGCCGTCTTCCTGGCCGTCGCCACCACGCAGGTCGCGTTCCTCGGCCACGACGCCGGGCACCGGCAGATGTTCCGCCGGCGCGGGCCGAGCGAGGCCGTGGGCCTGCTCACCGGCAACCTCGCCGTGGGGCTCAGCTACGGCTGGTGGGTCGACAAGCACAACCGGCACCACGCCAACCCGAACCACGAGGACGAGGATCCGGACGTCGGGGCGGGCGCGCTGGTCTGGACGTACGAGCAGGCCGCCGAGACGCGCGGGGTCGGCCGCTGGCTGGCCCGCCGGCAGGCGTGGTTCTTCTTCCCGATGCTGCTGCTGGAGGGCGTGGCCCTGCACGTGGCCAGCGTGCGGGCGGTGCTGGAGCGGGGGCCGGACGGCGGGTTCCGCACCCCGATGCGGCGCCGCGGGGTCGAGGGGCTGCTGCTCGTCGTGCACGCCGTGGCATACCTGGGGGCGCTGCTGCTGGTCATGTCTCCGCTGAAGGCGCTGTTCTTCGTCGCCGTGCACCAGGGGCTCTGGGGTTTCTACATGGGCTGCTCGTTCGCCCCGAACCACAAGGGCATGCCGATGCCGACCGCCGACGACGACCTCGACTTCCTGCGCAAGCAGGTGCTCACCTCGCGCAACGTGCGGGGCAGCCGGCTCGTTGACGTCGCCCTGGGCGGGCTCAACTACCAGATCGAGCACCACCTGTTCCCGAACATGCCCCGGGCCAACCTGCGCCTCGCCCGGCCGATCGTGCGTGCCTACTGCGCCGAGCAGGGCATCTCGTACGCCGAGACCGGTCTGGTCGAGTCGTACCGCCAGGCGCTCGGGCACCTGCACGAGGTGGGCCGGCCGCTGCGCGGCTGAGACGCGGACGGGACGAGGGGGCGGCGCCGACCCGGCGCCGCCCCCTCGTGCGTCGGTTCAGGAACTCAGGGACTCGATCAGCTCCTGCGGTGCCTCCTGCGTGTCGCTCGCGGGCGGCTGCTGCACCTTGACCGGGGCGCCGAAGTCCGAGTAGCTGGTGATCAACGTGCCGAGCGACTCGTGCAGCACGTTGGTGTCGATGGCGAACTCGACGAGCCGGCCCTGGTCGTCCGCCCTGGCGGTGAAGGGGACGGCCTTGGCCTTGTCGCCGAGGGCCTGGATGGCCTTGTCGTCGGGCTTCGTACGGGTGTAGTCCAGCACGCCGGAGTAGCTGCCGGCGCCGGTCTTCTCGACCTCCACCACGCTCTCGGCCATCTGCTTCGCGCCGCCCGGGTCGCCGTCGGGCATCAGGTTGAGCTGGCCGGTCTTGCCGAGCTTGGCGGCGTCCAGGTGCAGCCACTTCTTCGGCAGCCCCTGCATCCCGGTGATCTTGAGGTAGGCGTGGTCGCCGAGCATCAGGATCCGGAAGGTGCCCTCGGCGCCCATCTTCATCGTCATGTCGCCGGTCCGGGCGGCGGGGTCCATCGACCCGCTGCCGTTGACGACCGACGACTTCAGCGTCATCTTGACGCTCTGCTGGTTGAGCTTCAGCGCGGCGGCGACCAGCTCGGCGCGGGCGTCGGACGGGGCGCTGCCGGCCGGCGCCGAGGTGGCGGCGCCGTCGCCGGCCGGAGTGGCCGCGTCCCGTTCGGTGGCGCACCCGGTGAGGCCGAGGGCGAGCGCGGCGACGATCGCGACCCCCGTGGTCGCCAGCCGTCGAGTGTTCATCGTGGAAGTCTCCTCACGCAGGGGTGGGCCCGGGCGCGGCCCCGACCGGGCGCCGACCAGCCTAACCCGCCCTCCACTGCCGCGCGTCGATGTCCCGCGGCTGTCGGCTCCCTGCCCTGCCGGGTCGGCCACACCTCGCGCCGCTGGTCGGCGTCGTCGCGTCCGCTGCCGGTAGGGTCTCCCCATGGCAGACGTGCTCACCGCCGAGGCGGTGCGAGACGAGCTGGGTGGGCTGGCGGACTGGTCGGGAGACCCGGCCGGGATCACCCGCACCGTGGAGCTGGCCAGCTTCCCGGAGGCTGTCGCGGTGGTCGACCGGGTCGCCGTGACGGCGGAGCAGCTGGACCACCACCCCGACATCGACATCCGCTGGCGCACCCTGACCTTCCGCTGCGTCACGCATTCGGCGGGCGGGGTCACCCGGCGTGACCTGGAACTGGCGCGACGGATCGACGAGATCGTGGGGAGCGTCCGATGAGATTCGAGATCAGCAAGGTGCTGGACGCCATCGAGGGCCGGGTGAGCACCGACCCGTCGCTGGCCCGGGCCGTGGTCGACCTGGCCGAGGTGATCCGCTACCAGGACATCGACGGTGGCCGGCCGGCCAGCCTGCTCCGCCTCGGCATGGTGATCGACGCGCTCGCCCGGGAGTTGGAGGAGGACAGCGTCCCGGTCTACGCGGTCGTCCACCGGGCCCTGCTCTCCGACGCCGATCTCACCTCCAACGAGCGCATGGTGGTCCGCCGCTGGGCCGACGACGGGCTGGTGGAGGTGCTCGACAATCCGGGCGACCGGATGCTGGAGGTGGCCGACCTGCTGGGCCTGCCCGTGCTCACCCGGGTGCGGGCCGACGGGCTGCGCGGGCGCTACCCGTGGCTGGTCGAGCAGGCCGGCCGGGTGCTCGCCCCGGTGCCCGGCGCCGGCGGGCCGGCCTTCGTCGCCCACGTCGGCGGCGGGCACACCCCCGTCGCCGGCGACCGGTCGGCGGCCGGCGCGAAGCTGCTCTCCCGGCAGTGGCGGTGTGCGGAGCCCGGCTGCGCGCTCTTCGGCGGCGGCGGGGGCGGGGGCGCCTTCGCCGACCTCGCCCGGGTGGTGGAACGCAGCCCCGCCGGCCAGCCGCCGCCCACGCTGCGCGGCGGCGTGCCGACCTGCCCCCGGCACGGCACCCGGCTCGGCGACGCCGGCCCGCGTCCGCGCAGCGCCGTCCTCGCCGTCCGCGTGGGGGGGCTGATCCGGCGCCGCTTCGTGCTCACCGAGGATCAGCCGGCGGTGGTCGGCAGGGCGCCCGAGCAGGCCGGGGGGATCGTCCTCGGGCAGTGGCTCAACGACGAGGCGCGCCGCTGGATCAGCCGCAGTCACGTCCGGTTCGAGCTGCGGGTCGGCGAGGTGATCGTGACCGACGTCAGCACCAACGGCTCGGGCATCCGGCCGGGCGGGTCGATGGCGGAGGGCGACCGCTTGCCGCTGGCTCCGCAGCAGTCCCGGGTGCTGGCCGAGGGCGACATGGTGGAGCTCTACCCGGGGGTGCAGATCGGCCGCCCCGGCGAGCTGCCCACCGGCGCCGCCTACACGCCGACCTCGGTCATGGCCGAGGCCCCCACGATGGCGATGCGCCTACCGCGCTGAGCGCCGGCAGACGACGGCGGGCGCCGGGACCGTGGTCCCGACGCCCGCCGTCGTCGTACGGGGCTCAGCCGGCCAGCACGGCGGCGAGCTGCGCGACCGCGTGGTCGATCTCCTCCTCGGTGATCACCAGCGGCGGGGCGAGCCGGATCGTGGAGCCGTGGGTGTCCTTGGCGAGCACGCCGCGCTCGGCGAGCCGCTCGCACGCCTCCCGGCCGCTCATCAGCGCCGGGTCGATGTCGAGGCCGGCCCAGAGGCCCCGGCCCCGGACCGCGACGAGCCCCCGGCCGACCAGCGACCGGAGGCCGGCGTGCAGCCGGACACCCAGCTCGGCCGAGCGCCGCTGGAAGTCGCCGGTGGCCAGCAGCCGGACCACCTCGGTGGCCACCGCGCAGGCCAGCGGGTTGCCGCCGAAGGTGGAGCCGTGCTGGCCCGGGCTGAGCACGCCGAGCACGTCGGCGTTCGCGGCCACCGCGGAGACCGGCACGATGCCACCGCCGAGCGCCTTGCCGAGCAGGTACATGTCCGGCGTGACGCCCTCGTGGTCGCAGGCGAAGGTCGCCCCGGTCCGGCCCAGGCCGGACTGGATCTCGTCGGCGACGAAGAGCACGTTCCGCTCGGTGCAGACCCGGCGTACGCCCGGCAGGTAGCCCGCCGGCGGCACGACGACACCCTGCTCGCCCTGGATCGGTTCGAGCAGGACGGCCACGGTGTTCTCGTCGATCGCGGCGGTCAGCGCCGCCAGGTCGCCGTAGGGGACGACCGTGAAGCCCGGGGTGTACGGCCCGAAGTCGGCCCGCGCGTCGGCGTCGGTGGAGAAGCTGACGATCGTGGTCGTCCGGCCGTGGAAGTTGCCCTCGGCCACCACGATGTTGGCCTGCCCCGGCGCGACGCCCTTGACCCGGTAACCCCACTTGCGGGCGACCTTGACGCCGGTCTCCACCGCCTCGGCGCCGGTGTTCATCGGCAGCACGAGGTCCTTGCCGCAGAGCTCGGCCAGCTCCCGGCAGAAGTCGGCGAAGCGGTCGTGGACGAACGCCCGGCTGGTGAGGGTCAGCCGGTCGAGCTGGGCGTGCGCCGCCGCGATCAGGGTCGGGTGCCGGTGGCCGAAGTTCAGGGCCGAGTAGCCGGCGAGGCAGTCGAGGTAGCGGCGGCCGTCCACGTCGGTCAGCCAGGCGCCCTCGGCGGAGGCGACGACGACCGGCAGGGGGTGGTAGTTGTGCGCGGTCCACCGCTCCGCGTCGCGGACCGCCTCCGGCGTCCGCAGCATGTCATCGATCACTTGCTCGCCTTTCCCTGACGGAGTCGCAACGTGCAGCACTTCGGTCCGCCACCGGCCTTGCGCAGCTCGGACAGGTCGACACCGATCGTCTC
The DNA here is from genome assembly GCF_036906775.1 of Micromonospora sp. CPCC 205561. Classification (NCBI taxonomy): domain Bacteria; kingdom Bacillati; phylum Actinomycetota; class Actinomycetes; order Micromonosporales; family Micromonosporaceae; genus Micromonospora; species Micromonospora sp. CPCC 205561. Next base: position 7,803 of record NZ_JBAKHV010000079.1, read on the forward strand.
GTAGCCCCGGTCGCGCAGCTTCGCGGCCAGGCCGGTGGCCTGCGCCGGCAGCACCACGTGCCGGCCGTCGCTGACCGCGTTCAGCCCGAACACCTCGGCGTCGGCCAGGGTGGCGTGCACCGCGTCGGGGAAGAGCCGGCGCAGCACGGCCCGGCTGCCGGGCGAGAACGCCTCCGGCAGGTACGCCACGGTCCGCTCGTCGAGCACGGTGAGCGCCGTGTCGAGGTGGTAGAAGCGCGGGTCGACCAGCTGCATGGTCACCACCGGGTAGCCGAAGACCTCCTGGAGCTGCGCGTGCGAGGCGTGCGCGGTGCGGAAGCCGGTGCCGGCCAGCAGGACGTCGCCGGCCAGCAGGATGTCGCCCTCGCCCTCGTTGACGTGCTTCGGGTCGTGCAACTCGAAGCCGGCGGCCTCGAACCAGGCGCGGTAGGCGGGGGCCTCGTCGGCGCGCTGCGGGTCGCGGAACTGCACGGCCATCGCCTTGTCGTCGATGACCGTGCCGCCGTTGGCGGCGAAGACCATGTCGGGCAGGCCGGCCACCGGGGCGATCTCCTCGACGGTGTGGCCCAGGTCCAGGTAGGTCTGGCGCAGCCGCTCCCACTGCCGGACGGCGAGGTCGGCGTCGACCGGCGCCGTCGGGTCCATCCACGGGTTGATCGCGTAGTCGACGGCGAAGTACGTCGGCCGGCACATCAGGAAGCGCTGGCTGGTGGCGTCCATCGTCATTGTCCTGCTCCCAGGGGTCGGGCGCGCCCGGCCACCTTCGGCCCACGGGCTGGCGCCGTTGCTCAACGGTATGCGGACGTCGACGTCGAGATCCACCGCGAAGACTTGCAGAGAGCGACTGATCGTTGCGTATGAGCGGGAGCGCGCGGTTGATCGTTGCGTTTGGGCCCCGGCGGACGTCGTCGCCCGCCGACGGGGAGCACCCGTCGCGGGGGCCCGGAAAACACTTCAGGGGCGGCGAACCGCCGCCCCTGAAAGGGTGTTGCCCGGCTGGTGAACCACCAGGCTGATCGGGCTGTCGCCGGTGCGTCACCGGCGCTGTGCCGGCGCACCGCCGGCGAGTCGGACAGTGCCCGCTAGAAGCGGTCCACAAACTGTGAGTCAAGCCACTCGCGGAACCGCTGCACCCAGTCGCCGTCGGTGGTCGGCCAGTCGAACTGACCGGTCATCGCCAGCACGCCGAGCACCACCGCGCCGAGGCCCAGCACGATGCCGAGCAGCGCGTCGGTCTTGCCGGCGATGTGCCGGCGGCGGGTGGCCATCAGGCCGAGCACGGCGAGCACCGCGCCGACCGCGCCGAGCGCGATGCCGTAACCGGCGAGCGTCCCGGTGAGCACGAAGAGCGCCGCGGCCACGCCGACGACCAGGCCCAGCGTGGCGAGCATGCTGGCCCGGGGCTTCGGTCCGACCGCCGCCGGCCGCTCCTCGCGGTCGGGCACCCCGTCGCCGTCGCGGTCGACGGAGCGATCCGCCGGCGGGGCGAGCGTGCCGGCGCGGTCGGCGCCGTGCTCCCCGGGCGTCGGGTCGGCCGTGTCGGCCCGGGCGGTGGCGCGCTCCCGGTCGAGGTCGACGGTGGCGCCGCGGTCGACGGTGCGTTCCAGCGTCGGGTCGGGGTCCCGGTTGGCGGGGCGCGCCGTCGCGGCGCGGGCGACGGCCGCCCGCTCCGCCGCCCGGCGCTCGGCGTCGGTGCTCGGGTCACCGCCGGGCGCGGTGCTGCTGCGGTACGTCGTCTGGTCGGCGTCCCGGTCGGTGACCACCGGACGGCTGGGCCCGCCGCCGGGCTCCGTGCCGGTCGGCGCCGAGCCGTCCCGGCCGGCGCCGGCCGCGACGTCGCGGCCGTCCACGTGGCCGTCGAGGTTCTCGTCCCGTGTCGGCCCCTCTTCCGAGCGGCGGGACAGCGAAGGAATCTTCACCACAACACACCTCCTGAGAAATGCGTGGTTGCCGATGAAACGATCGCCGCCCACGCGTACGTGACCGGAGTACCCAGTCGACGGTCTCCCGACACCGCGCCGGCCATGGTCAGGCCGGCGGGCAGCGACCGACGCGCGAACGCCGGCGCCCTACCGCCGCCACGTGTCGAGGGCGCGCACGGCCGCGCCGGTGAAGTCGCCCAGGAGGGCGGGGCTGCCGCTGGTGCCCTCCCAGCCCTGGTCGTGCAGGACCGTCGCCACCCCGTCGACGCGGATCACGGCGGTCTGGGTGACCGCGTCGCCGCCGGTCCGGTTTCCCTGGAGGTCCAGCTGCGGCCAGGTCTGGGTCACGACCAGCGCCTCGTCGCCGACGCCGGGCAGCGGCCGCGTACCGACCCTGACCGTGACGCCGGAGCGTTCGAAGGACGGGCACGCGTCGAGCGAGCCGCGGACCCGACGCAGGTAGTCGGTGGCGCCCGTCCCCTCGAAGGTGAAGATCGTCTGCGAGATCGTGCCGTGCGGGACGTTCTCGGGCGGGTCGTCGGCCTGCTTGTAGGCGCTCGTCATCGCGGCGCTCGCCGTCACCGCCCGCCCGCCGGTGCCGAACTCGGCACCGCACAGCTCGGGCAGGGCGTTCTCGACGGGTGTCGTCGCCCGTGGGGTCCGTCGCAGCTCGGCCGGCAGTTCGAGGAAGGCCGAGGTGGGGATGGTCACCGTCGGCTCCGCGCTCGGGGTGGGCCGCGCCGCCGTCCCGGTGGGCGCCGGCGCGGTGGTCGACGGGGTGGTCGGGGCGGCCGGGGCGGCGTCGTCCCGCGCGGTGCCGCAGCCGCCGCCGAGGACGACGGCGAACAGGGCGGCGCCGAGGGCGACGGAGCGCCGCCCCGCGATGGTGGGACGCCGGGTGCGGTGATCCGTCATGTCGCCTCCTGGGGGTCGGCCTGCCCGAGACGTTCCCGGTGCGGCGACGGCGGAAACGACGCGCGGCGCGGTCGGCGGCAGGACGTCCGGGGCGCGGGTGTGCCGCGGACGTCCTGCCGCCGCGCCCCGCTAGGCGGGCACCGTCCACTTCTGGTTGGCGCTCCCGCCGCAGGTCCAGACCTGGGTCGGCGTGGCGTTGGCCGGGTTGTTGTCCAGCACGTCCAGGCACTTGCCGGCGCTGGCGCTGACCAGGTCGCGGGCCGCCGTCGCGGTCCACCGCTGGTTCGCGGCGCCGGTGCAGCTCCAGAGCTGCACCCGCGCGCCGTCGGCCGTGGAGTTGTCCCGGACGTCCAGGCACTTGCCCAGCGCCCGTACGGTGCCGTCGCCGCCGAGCGTCCACTGCTGCGCGGCGCTGCCGTTGCAGTCGTACAGCTGGACGGCCGTGCCGTCGGCGCTGCCGGCGCCGGCGACGTCGAGGCACTTGCCGGCCAGGCCGACGATCGGGCCGGTCCGCCCGCCGCCGCCGGACTGGCTGCCCGACCAGGTGAAGGTGGCGGTGGTCCGGGCCGGCAGTGAGTACGTGAAGGACTGCCCGCCCCAGACGACCTTGACCGACTGGGCGCCGGTGCCGCCGTTGTGCGCGATGAGGGCCTTGGACCCGTCCGGGTTCACGTACGCGACGTTCGGCACCGCGCCGTTGGCGGTCGAGTCGATCCGGTACGCGCCGGGCCGGACGAACTTCGTCAGGTGCCCGGTCGTGTAGTACTCCACGGTGTAGTCGACCTGGCCGGCCCGGGGACCGCCCTCCTGCACGGTGACCAGGCCGGTGCAGACGTCGCAGCCGCCGTTGTGCGGGTCCCTGTTCTGGTTGAGGGCGATGCTCCACTTGACCAGGCTGCTGCTGTGGTTGCGGGCGTAGTTGACGATGTCGGCCAGGTCCTCGTTGTGCTGGTTGCCGATCCAGGTGCCGCCCGAGTGCTCGGTGCTGAACTGCCGCACCGACGGGTACTGGTTGCGCACCTGGCTGCCAACCGCCGGGTCGCCGAAGTAGCCGTGCCAGGCGATGCCGCCGAAGAGTGGGTCGTTGCGGATGCCCGGGTCGGCCAGCAGCACCGCCCCGAAGCCGGGATAGTCGCCGTAGTTCCAGTCGTGCACGAGGACCTTGGTGCTGAGGCCGGCGGCGCGCAGCGCGGGATAGAGGTGGTTCTTGGTGAACTCGACCAGCCCCGGCCCGTTCCAGCTCATGCCCGGGTAGTTCATCTCGGTCGGCGCGGCGGGCTTGCAGCAGTTCGGCTCGTTCTGCACCGACAGGTAGTCCACCGTGATCCCGGCGGCCTGGTAGGTCTGCACGTACCTGACCAGGTACTGGGCGTACATGGGGTAGTACTCCCACTTGAGCCAGCCCATCTGGTCCATCCGGCCGTTGTCCTTCATCCAGCCGGGGGCGCTCCACGGCACCCCCTTCACCCGCAGGGCCGGGTTGAGTGACCGGGCCTGGGCGGTGAGCAGCCGCACGTTGGTGTCGTAGCCGTTGCTGTAGAAGTCGTTGAGGTCGCAGCAGGTGTCGTCGAGGGAGACGTTGCCCGGGCGGGAGAGGTCCGAGGCGCCGATCGGGTTGCGCACGAAGGAGAGGCCGATGCCCTCGGTCGGGGAGAAGAGTTTGCGCATCACGGCGTCGCGGGTGGCCGCGCTGATCGCCCCGCCCCGGAACAGGTGTGCCGTGGTGTCCGTGATCGACGCGCCGCCGCCCTCGAACTGCTGGTAGCGGGTGTTCTCGTTGACGGTGACGGTGTGCGTCGCGCCGCCGCTGGTGGCGGCGAAGGCGATCGGGGCCTGCTGCTGGAGCCCACGGCTGACCTGGCGACCGCCGGAGTCCGTGGTGGTGGTCAGCCAGACGTTCACCGGCTCGTTGGCGGCGGCGGCCGGCGCGGGCAGCGCGACCGTGGCGGCGGCCACGGCGGTGCAGAGCGCGAGCAGGCCGGCACCGGCGGACCGGGCTCGGCGACGGCCCCGCCGGCGGGGCCTCGGACATGCGCGGACGGTGGTGGTCATCGGCGGGTCATCCTCTCGCGCGGTGGACGGTCACGACGGGCCTTCGGCACGAACCAGCCGAGAACGGGCGCGACGATGTCACGGATTGCCCCGACCTGTCCCGACACCCGTGCAGACAGTTAATATTCCTTCGTAATAGAAGTCAATGAATTCCTTTCCGCTGCCGTCCGGCCGGGCGATCCGGTCGCTGCCGCCGTGCCCGGCGACCCCCTCGCTGCCGTCCGGCCCGCCGGCCCGGTCGCTGCCGGACCGGGCGGGCGGGGCGTGAGCACCCGCAGCCCGGACCGCAGCACGTAGATCTCCCGCTTGTCGACGGCCAGCCCGGCGTCGTTCAGCACGTAGCCCGTCAGCCAGGCCCACCCTGGGTAGGTGGGGCGCTCGTCGACGCTGACCAGTCGCAGCCGGAGCGCGCGGTCGCCGCCGAACTGGACCGAGCACGCCGCGCCGATCAGCAGCACGTCCCCGGGCCGGAGCGTGCTCATGCCGGCCAGTGCCCACGGTTGATCGGTACGCGGTGCCGGGCGCGGCAGGGCAGCTCCGCGCCGCAGCGGCACCCGGCGCCACCGCGCCCAGCTCCAGACCGGGCGGTGGCGGCGGGCGAGCGTGCGCGCGACGGCCTCGAGATATTCGTCGTACGTCACACGCATTTCGTCCTCCGCGGGAATTGCGTCCGGCCTGCCCGCCCATTCGCCGGGCGTGTTCCGACCGGTGCCTCTTTCGGCGCGGCCCGGCCATGGCGGGCATGCGCAGCATGTGACGGCGAGGTCGCCTTGCGCAATGCCCCGCGCCGCCCTATTCTCGGGCCGAACTGACGCGCGAGGAATGGAAGTAAATGGAGTGCGAAAAGAATCGTCCGCTGTTGCGGGAGGGAATGCGTGATGTTGCATGACGGATGAAACAAGCGGTTCCACCGTCCCTCGGCGCCAGCTCGGGCGCCTGCTCACCGAGCTGCGGGAGGAGGCCCGGGTCACGCTCGACGCGGCGGCCGAGGCGCTGGACTGTTCCCGGCAGAAGGTCTGGCGCATCGAGAAGGGCCTCGTGCCCGTCCGGGTGGTGGACGCCCGGGTCATGTGCGAGACATATCGCGCCTCGGAAGAGATGAAGGCGATTGTCGCCGGGCTCGCGAAGGAGACCCGCGCCAGGGGGTGGTGGCACTCCTACGGCGACGTCGTTCCGCCGTGGTTCTCCCTCTACGTCGGCCTGGAATCCTCCGCGTCCATGCTCCGTCAATATGACGCGGAGCTGATTCCGGGACTTCTCCAGACCCGCGAATACGCCACCGAACTGTTCCGCCGCAAGAGCCCCGGGATGCGGGCGGAGGAGCGGGAGAAGCTCGTGGCGGTGCGGTTGCAGCGGCAGCACATCCTCGTGCGGCGGCTGCCCCACGCGCCGACGCTGCGGGTCGTGCTCAGCGAGGCCGTGCTCCGGCGCACCATCCCGGACCGGTCGGCGATGCGCGAACAGCTCCGCCACCTGCTCGACGTGGCCGCGCTGCCGAACGTGTCGCTGCGGGTGCTGCCGCTGGCCGCCGGCCCGCCCCTGGCCAGCGAGACCGGCACCTTCGTGCTGCTCGACTTCCCCCAGGCGTTCGGACGGGCGTCGACGGAGCCGACCACCGTCTACGCCGAGAGCATCACGGGAGCCCTCTACCTGGACAAGCCGGCCGAGGTCGCCGCCTACGAGCACGTCTGGGCGGATCTCGAAGTGCTCGCCCCGGATGAGGCAGAATCAGAGAAACTGATCAACATGATCATCGAGGAGCATCATGACTGACCTGGCCGGGGCCGTCTGGCGCAAGAGCACCCGCAGCGGCGGAAGCGGCGGAAACTGCGTCGAGGTGGCCGACAACCTGCCCGGCGTGGTGGGCGTACGCGACAGCAAGGACCCGTACGGTCCCGCGCTGGCCTTCACCCCCCGGGCGTGGTCCGCGTTCGTCGGCGGCGTCGCCCGGCGGGGCTGACGGCGTCGGGTTCGCCGCCGTCGGCGGTCGGCGAACCGCACGTATCCTTGGCACCCGTGCCAGAGGGACACACCATCCACCGCCTGGCGGCGCGGCACGCCGACCTCTTCGCCGGGGACAAGGTGCACGCCGCCAGCCCGCAGGGCCGCTTCGCCGAGGGCGCGGCCCGGCTCTCCGGCACCGTTCTCGACACCACCGAGGCGTACGGCAAGCACCTGCTGCACCACCACGCGGGCGAGCTGACCCTGCACGTGCACCTCGGGCTCTACGGAAGGTTCACCGACGGCGACGGGGAGCCGCCGGAGCCGGTCGGCCAGGTCCGGCTGCGGCTGACCAGCGACCGGCACTGGCTCGACCTGCGCGGCCCCACCGCCTGCGAGCTGCTCACCCCGCCCGAGGTGGCGGCGCTGCGGGCCCGGCTCGGCCCCGACCCGCTGCGCGCCGACGCGGACCCGGATCGGGCGTACGCCCGGATCTCCCGCAGCCCGACGCCGCTGGCCGCGCTGCTGCTGGACCAGTCGGTGGTCGCCGGCACCGGGCTGATCTTCGTCACCGAGGCGCTGTTCCGGGCCGGGCTGCCGCCGACGCTGCCCGGCCGGCGGCTGACCCGCACCGGCTGGGACGCGCTCTGGGCCGACCTGGTCGGGCTGATGCGGATCGCCGTCGCGAGCGGCCGGATCGACACCGTCCGCGACGCGCACCTGCCCGAGGCCATGGGCCGCGCCGCCCGCGTCGACCGGCACGGCGGCGAGGTCTACGTCTACCGCCGCCCCGGCGACCCCTGCCACGTCTGCGGCGACCCGGTCAGCCGGGGCGAGCTGGCCGGCCGCAACCTCTACTGGTGCCCCACCTGCCAGCGGAGCTGACCCCCGCCGCCTCGGTCCGGTCCGCTCCGGGCCGGTTCCGCCCGTCGGTCCTTGGGCGCGGGTCAGCGGGCCGCGAGCAGCCAGCGCACCACCTCGACCTGGTTCGGGAAGACCCGCCCCCCGCCGATGCTCCAGGCCAGCGTCTGCCCGATCGTCCAGCCCCGCACCCGCTCCCGGTCCAGCCCCAGCTCGGCGCTGAGCCGGCCCAGCCGGTGCCGGACCGCCTCCGGCGAGTGCCCCAGCTCCGCGCCCCGGACCAGCGGCACCACGCCGAACTCCCGCTCGCCGGTCAGCGGCTTCGGGTCGATCGCCAGCCACGGCTCCCGGGTCGCCCGCAGCACGTTGCCGGCGTGCAGGTCCTGGTTGACCAGCACCTGGTCGCCCTGGCTGCCGACGAGGTCGGCGAGCAGCCCGAGCGCCGTGTCGAGCAGCCGCCGCTCGTACGGCCGGCCGGCCCGCTCCCAGTTCGTCGGCAGCCGCTCCATCCAGCCGGCGGCCTCCTCGGCGAGCGGAGTGAACGGCGCGCCGGCCGGGCGCCACAGCCGGGGCAGCAGCCCCACCGCCACGTCCAGCGCCGCGTCGGCGGGCAGCGTGTGCAGCGGCGTGCCGGGCGCGCAGCGCTCGACCAGCAGCGCCCGTAGCGACGGATCGTGCCCGAGCAGCCGGGCGGCCCCCGCCCCCGCCCAGTGCGCCAGCGCCGTCGCCTCGTGCGCGCTGTCCGGGTCGGGGTACTGGAGCTTCAGCACCGCGGGCGTGCCGTCGGGCAGTTCGGCCGGCAGGGCCAGCGACGCGAAGGCGTACGGGAAGGGCGCCCCGAGCCGCAGCGACCAGCGCTCCGCGCAGGCGGCCAGCCGGTCCGGCAGCACCGCGAGCCACGCCCGCCCGGCCGGCGTCCCCCGTACCCAGCCAAGCCCGTCAGGGATTTCCAGCCGCGCGACCATCCGGCCATCCTGGACCATCCCGCCGGCCCTCGTACAACGGATTCGCGGTGCGCCGGCACCGCCGGTGACCGGGCCGGGGGCGGTCCCGCACCGCCCCCGGCCCGGAGTTTCAGCGCAGCCGACGGATGTCGCCGTGGGCGCGGTAGAAGCCGCCCCGGCCGGACTCGCGGACCTGGGTGACCAGGTAGCGCGCGCCCGGCTCGCGGATGCCCTTGGGGAACTGCACGGACCAGTCCTGCCGGTAGCCGGGGGAGAGCACGTGCACGCGCAGCCGGCCCCGGTCCTCGACGCACTGCACGATCACGCCGCCGGCGGCGTCGCTGGTCACCTCGACCGTCGTCCACGCCGCCGGCTCCGGCAAACGGGGCGGGGCCTTGACGTCGACCACCTCCGGCACGCTGCCGGCCTCGGCCGCCCGGATCGCCGGCTCGCTGGCGTCCACGCAGGCCAGGTGGCCGCTGGTGGTGACGACGTAGAGCCGCTCGTCGTGGTATTGCATCGAGTAGGCGGAGCCGCAGCCGGTGCCGAGCTTCCACAGCCGGTTGCCGGCCGCGTCGAAGCAGTAGATCGAGGACTGGCTGTCGCCGGCGAAGACGAACCGGCCGCCCTCGGCGGTGGCGCAGGAGAAGACCGGGGCGTCGCACCGGTAGGTGCGTTCGGTGCGGCCGTCCTTGGCCAGCCGCACCACTTCCCGGGTGCCCGTGCCGGCGAACACCGCGTCGGGCTCCTGCCAGCCGAAGAGCACCGAGCCGGTGCGGGTGTGCCACAGCTCCCGGCCCGTCCGCCAGTCGTAGCCGGTCACCCCCTGCGAGTGGCCGTGGTAGAGCGCGTCGCGGTCGCAGCGCACCATCCACGCCGACCGCCCGCGACCCTGCCGGCGCCACAGGAACTCGTCCTCGTGGTCGACGGCGACGAGGCCGCCGCCCGCGTCGGAGACGCCCAGCACCCCGTCGTGGATGTCCAGCCAGTAGATGTCGATCTCGGGCGCGATCTCGTACGCCACCCGGGGCACCTTGCCGGACAGGTCGTAGACGTTGCCGTCGTCGCAGCCGGCGTAGATCCAGGCGTCGTCGGCGACGATGCACTTCACCCCGTCGGGGAGGCGGACCTGGTCGAGCACCCGGGCGTCGTGGTCGAGCGTCGTGATGACCCCCAGCTCGTTGCCGACCATGCAGGTGCGCCCGTCGACGAAGATGCCGAAGGCCGGAGCCCCGGAGGCGTAACGCCAGAGCACCGGGGCGGTGCGGGCGGTGGAGCGGGTGCTGACGATCTGCCGCCGGGAGACGGCGCGTTTCTGTCGCACGCCGGGCACGGCCGGGGCGTATCCCTTGCGGACCTTCTCGCCGATCTTCTTCGCCGCCGCCGCGCGGGCCTTGGCGTTGTCGGGGTAGGAGGTGGTCTTGACCTGGCCCTGGTCGCCGATCCGGCCGTAGCGCACGGTCAGCGCGGCGTCGTCGACGACGACCTCGTAGAACTTGTGCGCACCATCCACTTCGGACAGTTCGAGGTAGGTCGTCTCCTGCGACATGGGGGCCTCCGAGGGGCTCGGCGCACGGCCCGACGTGGCCGGCGCGGCGACAGCGGACACACGCTAACCGCCGCCACCGACAACCCCGCGAACGGGCGCGGGGAGCCCCTTCGCCCGCCTCGGGCGCCGGGAGCTGCCCGTCGCTAGCGGCAGGCGGCGGCCAGGGCGTCCACGGCCCTGCGGGCGGCGATCAGCACCGGGTCCCAGACCGGAGCGTACGGCGGGGCGTAGCCCAGGTCGAGGCCGGTCATGTCGTCCACGGTCATCCCGTTCCACAACGCCACCGCGAGGGCGTCGATCCGCTTCGCCGCCTCCGACCAGCCGACGATCTGCGCCCCGAGCAGCCGCCCGCTGGGCTTCTCCGCGAGCAGCTTCACCGTCATCGGCCGGGCGCCCGGGTAGTAGCCGGCGCGACTGGTCGACTCGACGACCACCGAGACGAACTCGAACCCCGCCGCCGTGGCGTCCTTCTCGCGCAGCCCGGTGCGCCCGACCTCCAGCTCGCAGACCTTCGTGACGGCGGTGCCGACCACCCCCGCGAAGGTGGCGTACCCGCCGCCGATGTTGATGCCGGCGACGCGGCCCTGCTTGTTGGCGTGGGTGCCCAGCGGTACGTGCACCGGCAGCCCGGTGACGCGGTGCATGGTCTCCACGCAGTCGCCGGCGGCCCACACGTCCGGCACCCCCTGCACCCGCATCCGACGGTCCACCCGGAGCCCGCCGGTGAGGCCCAGCGGCAGGCCGGCGGCCTCCGCGAGCGCGGTGTTCGGCCGTACGCCGAGACCGAGGACGACCACGTCGGCGGGGATGGGCCCCTCGGCGGTGACCACCGCGGAGACCCGGCCGTCGGTCTCCTCCAGGCCGGTCACGCCGAGGCCGGTGCGGATGGTGATGCCGATGCCCCGCATCGCGGCCGTGACCAGCTCCGCCATGTCCGGGTCGACGGTGGCCATCGGCTGCTCGGCCTGCTCGACCAGGGTGACGGCGAGCCCTCGCTGGATGAGCGCCTCGGCCATCTCCACGCCGATGTAGCCGCCGCCCACCACCACCGCCCGGCGCGGGCGCGGCTCCGAGTCCAGCCAGTCGCGCAGCGCCGCGCCGTCGTCGAGGGTCTGCATCCCGAAGATCCCGTCGGCGTCGGTGCGCGCCCAGTCCGGCTTCTTGGGCAGCGCGCCGGTGGCGTACATCAGGGTGTCGAAGCGCTCGCGGACGTCACCGCCGCCGTCGAGGTCCCGCGCGACCACCTCACGCCGGTCGAGGTCGATCGCGGTCACCTCGTGCCGCAGCCGGACGTCGATGTCGAACTTCTCCCGGAACGTCTCCGGGTCGCGGGCGACCAGCTGGTCCCGCTCCGGCACCAGGCCACTGATCCAGTACGGGATGCCGCACGCCGAGTACGACGTGAAGTGCCCCCGCTCGAAGGCGACGATCTCCAGGTCGCCGCGGTCGCGGCGGCGTCGTGCCTGGGACGCCGCCGCCATCCCCGCGGCGTCCCCACCGATGACGATCAGACGTTGCGCCACGGGCACCATCCTGTCACGAGCGGCCGGCGCCGCGGGTCTGCCTCGCGACGTCCTCCACCACGTCCAGCAGCCTGCCGGCGCGTCCGAAGACGGCGCGCTGCCGGGCCGCCCCGGTGCCGTGCCGGCGCAGCCCGGCGACCAGGTCGGTGACCTCGCCGAGGTCGCCGTGCCGCTCCAGCGCCGGGCCCAACCGCTCGACGAGCTGGTCGAACAGCTCCCAGGCCGGCCGCAGCTCGCCGTCGACCAGGTCGACCCCGTCGCCCTCCAGCCCGTCGTGGGCCGCCCGCCAGTGCGCGGCGACCAGCAGGTGGTGGTCCGTACGCAGGGCGGGCCGGCCGGCGGCGATGTCGTCCATCGCGGTCGCCACCATGCCCCGGACCAGCGCGGCGACGAGCACCGCGTCGTCCACCGACGGGCAGACGTCGCCGATGCGGATCTCCACCGTCGGGTACTTGGCCGACAGTCGGGCGTACCAGTAGAGCATCCCCTCGTCGAGCATCATGCCGCTGGCGATGAGCTGCCCGATCAGCCGCTCGTAGTGCGTGTGCGACTCCAGGAACGGCGTCGGTGCCACCGAGGGCCAGCGCTCCCACTCCACCGACCGCCAGCTCGCGTACCCGGTGTCCTCGCCATGGGAGAAGGGGGAGTTCGCCGTCACCGCGTGCAGCACCGGCAACCAGGGCCGGACGTGGTTGAGCACCTGCGCCCCGGTCTCCGGGTCCGGCACGCCGACGTGCACGTGCATGCCGTTGTTTCCCGGACCGGGGACCAGCAGGCGGAACCGTTCGATCATCCGGTCGAAGCGGGGCTTGTCGACCACCGGGGGCACCGGCCCGTCCACCGGCCCGGTGCCGATGGCCAGCAGCCGTACGCCGGCCCGCTCCGCCGCGTCGGCGAGCGCGGCGCGCAGCACGCCGAGGGAGTGCCGGATCGAGGAGAGTTCCAGGCCGGGCGGGCTGCCGATCTCGATCTGGCTGGTCTGGAACTCCCGCTCCACCTGGCCGCGCAGCTCGGGCGGGACCTGCTCCATGACGAGGTCGACGGCGGGCACCGCGGCCCCGGTGTGCGGGTCGACGAGCAGGAACTCCTCCTCGACACCCACCGTGAGCCCGTTCGCCTCCTCGGCCGTCGCAGTCGGAGCCGCCGCCACCTGGCCGGTCATCGCCACCACCGTCCGTTCGCGCCCGGTAGCGGTCCGTCCGCGCCGGGTCGGTCAGTGGTTACCCACCGTGCCGATGCGCGGAAACGCCCGGCCCGGCGTGTCGCCGTCGCGGCGGGGGAACCTGCCGAACCGCCGGGACGGCGTGACATCGGGTCCTAGGCTGGTCGACGTGCCGGGGCCGCTGGGGATCGTGCTGGGGACGTGGGCGTACGCCTTCGCCCACCTGGCCCTGCTCGCCGACCGCCCGGCCGGGCTGCTCGCGGGGGCCGCGCTCGCCGCGGTGGCCCTGCTCGCCGTCGTGCTCGCGGCGCACCCGGCCGACGCCGTCGGCGCGCCGCGGGCCGCCCGCGCCGCC
>NZ_JBAKHV010000080.1:0-20570 GCF_036906775.1 Micromonospora sp. CPCC 205561
GCCCCCGGGCGCCGGCCGCCGGCCCGGGGCCGGACGGCCGCGCCGCGGGTGGCCGCCCGCCCGCGCGGGTCGGGTGGTCAGTTCGTGCTGCTGAGCACGTTCCCGTCGGCCGGGCGCATGACGCGGGACCGCCGGAAGTCGCGGTGCACGAAGATCCGCTGGAGCCAGCGGTCCCGGCCGTCGTAGCGGGGCGTGAACTCGGTCCGGCCGTGCAGGGCCAGCCGGTTGTCGACGAAGGCGAGATCACCGGGTTCCAGGATGAACGTCCGGCGGACGCTGCGCAGCGCGTCGCCGAGCATCGACAGCGCCTGAGTGGCCTCGGGGTCGAGCGGGAACGAGCTCTCGAAGTCGACCCGGACGTCCGGGTCGTCGGGGCTGCCGCTGAGGATGCCGTGCGGCTCGGGCGCACTGCGCAGGTCGCCGAACGACGCGGGCGGTTCGGTGACGAACCGGGGCTCGTGCAGCACCCGCCGGACCTGCTCGGACAGCAGGGGCAGCGCGTTGCGGATCGAGGTCACCTGCAGACCGGCCACGTTGTCGTGGTCGTTGCGCAGGCAGTGCAGGCCGACGTAGTCCGGACGGTGCAGGTGGAAGGCGTTCTCCACGTGCATGGAGAGCATCACCGAGCCCGCGTTGCCCTGGAACTTCTCCATGCCCGGCACCGGCACGACGTCCTGCACGAGCGCGCCGCTCTTCTCCTCCTTGAAGGCGATGAGTTCGCCGAGTTGCAGCCCGAGCAGCACCTGGGCGGCGGCGGGCACCGTGGACTCCCGCTGGACCGAGCCGGCCACGGTGGGCGTGTCGGGCAGCTCGGCGATGTCCACCGGGAGGTTCCGCACGAGCAGTACGGCGTCCATCCCGGGATCCCAGGCGAAGCGCCGCGCCATCTGGCGCAGCCGTACGGGCAGGTTGCTGGAGAGCTCGCGGGCCGACTCGAGCCAACCGGGCGCGTCGACCAGGCGCGGCGGCCGTCCCGCCAGGTAGCGGGCGATCGTGTCGACCTCGATGTTCTCCTCTCGGGTCAGTGTCATGGTGCGGTCGGTGCCGCGGGTGAGCTGGACGTCGACGGTCACGCCGAGCCTCCTCTGCTGAGGTTCTAGACGGAGTGGGTTGAGCGACCGGTCAGTCGTCGTCCTCGTCGTCGTCCCAGAACGCGTCCTGCAGGTGCTCCGCGAGCTGCCGTGGCGTCGGGTTGGCGAACAGGTCGGCGAGCTGGACCGGCATCGCCAGGTCGGCCCGCACCCGTTGCACGAGCTGGGCGCCCAGCAGCGAGTGGCCACCGCTGGCGAAGAAGTTCGAGTCCGCGTGCAGGCCCGGCCGGTCGAGCATCTCGGTCCAGATCCCGACGAGGGCGAGGGTCGTCTCGTCCGGCGGGTCCGCGTCGGCCGACGCCCGCGCGGCGGCGAGCGCCACGAGGGCCGCGCGGTCCACGGTGCCGGCGACGGTCACCGGAAGCTGGTTCAGCACGACCAGTTCGGGCGTGAGCGGCAGGGCGGCCCGGGCGTGCTCGCGCAGCCGCTCCGCCACGTCGGGCTTGCGGGACTCGACGAACGCGACGACCGTGACGTCCTGGGCCTCGCCGCCGGAGTCGACGGCGGCGACCGCCTCCACGTCCGGGTGGGCGGCGAGGACGGACTCGACGTCGCAGAGGTGGATCCGCTGGCCGCCGACCCGTACCTGGGCGGACAGCGGGCCGAGCACGTCGACCCGGCCGTCGGGCAGCAGGCGCGCGAGGTCCCCGGTGCGGTGGAACCGCCCGTACGACGGGTGCTCGCCGAAGCGCGCGGCGGTCAGCTCCGCCCGCCCGTGGTAGCCGGAGGCCACGACGTCGCCCGCGACGCACAGCTCGCCGCGTACGCCGATGCCCAGCTCGTGTCCGGTGCCGGGTTCGGTGACGAAGACGGGGGCCGTCGGGACGAGGCCCGGCTCGTCCCGTCCGCCGTCGAACGCGGCGTACCCGGCGACGCCGTGCGTGGCGTAGCCGTGGTGCGCCGTGCCGCCGGCCGCGCGCAGCTGGGCGTCCAGCGGCCGGGGCAGCGGTTCGTGGGCCACCAGGAGGGCGCGGCCCGCGAGCCGGTCGCCCGCGTGCTCGACCACCTGGCGCCACACCGCCGGCGGCGCCTGCACCACGTCCACCGTTTGCCCGCGCACCAGCTCGCCGAGCGCGTGGCCGTCGGCGCGGGCCGCGTCGGGCGCGACGACGACCCGGCCGCCGGTGGTCAGCGCGACCAGCAGCTCGGTCAGCGCCGCGTCCGTGGCGGCGCTGCTCAGCCAGGCGGTGACGGCCGGCCCGTCGGCGACCCGGCCGACGAGCCGCGCGACCGCGCCGGCCAGGGCGCGGTGGGAGACCGTCACCGCGAGTGGCGCGACGGAGTCGAGGTGGTACTCCAGGTAGGCCACCGCGTCGGGGTCACCGCCGGCGGGCGCTTCGGTGCGGACCGCGTCCGTGCCGTCGGGAACGGCGGGGATGGGCACCGCGCCGGGCACGGGGAGGCCCTCGGGCGCCAGCACCGGAGCGGCGCCCGAGTCGGCCAGCCGCGCGGCGAGGTCGGGAATCGGCTGGGTCGGGTCGAGCAGCACGCAGCGCGCGCCCGCCAGCCAGACGCCGAGCCACGCGGCGGCCAGCTGCGCGCCGCGCGGCGCCAGCACGGCGACCGTGCTCCCGCCCGAGGCGGCGACCAGGTCCCGCGTGGCGAGCGCCGCCGACCACAGCCGGCCGTACGACACGGCGTCCGCGCCGTCCTGCACCGCGACGCGCTCCGGGCTCGCGGCGACCGTCGCGTGCACCGCGTCGAGCACGGTCGTCGTGGCGGTGGTGCCCGCGGCCGACGCGGGTAGGGCGAGGTCGCTCGCGCCCCTGCGGGACAGCTGCGCCACCGGCCGGTCCAGCTCCTCGCCCAGCCGCACGAGCAGGGCGTCGTACCGCTCCAGCAGCAGCACGACGTCGGCCGCGTCGAAGACGTCGACGCAGAACGCCGCGCGCACGGTCGTCGCGTCCGCGCCCGGCATGATGAAGAACTCCAGGTCGAAGCGGCTGTAGCCGTTCTCCACCATGACGTGCCGCACCGGCATCCCGGTCAGCGCGGCGGAGGTGTCGACGGTGCCGGGGACGTAGTTGAACAGGTGCCGGAAGAACGAACTGCGCCACGTCGACGGCGCGTCGCCGAGCACGGCCGGGGAGACGTGCTCCAGCGGTACGTCGGCGTGGCTGATCGCCTCCAGGAAGGTGCCGCGGGTCTGCTTGACGACGGCGCGGAAGTCGGCGTCCGGGTCGATCCGGACCCGCAGGGGCACCAGGTTCGCGTGGTAGCCGATGGCGTTCATGCCGCGCTGGTCGCGGACGTTCACCGGCGTACCGATGACCACGTCGGCACCCGCGCCGTGCTGGGCGAGCAGCACCGAGTACGCCGCGAGCAGCACGACCGCCTCGGAGGCCCGGAGTTCGCGCTGGAAGCGGCGCACCACGGCGCGGGCCGGGGCGGAGAGTTCGTGGTGGACGGTCTCGGCGCGCAGGGACGGCGCCCCGGCGGGCGGCCGGGCGCACCACAGCCCCGCCTCGGCGGGCCGCAACCCGTCGAGGTTCTTCCGCCAGTACGCGACGCTGCGCTCGTTCGGCGCGCGCTCCGCGAGCGCGGCCACCGGGGCGTCGTCGGGCCGGCGTCCCGCTGCGACCGTCTCGTAGGCGTCGAGCAGCTCGCGGAGCAGGATCGTGGTCGACATGGCGTCGAAGTTCAGGTGGTGCACGACGACGCAGGCCACGTCGCCGTCCGCTCCCGCGCGGATCCCCGCGCGCAGCAGCGGGCTGCCGTCGATGGGGAAGGGCTCGGCGGCGAACGCCGTCAGGTCGGCGTCCCGCCCGGCGTCGCCGCAGGGGATGTCCCGCACGGGCACGTCGACCTGGTCGGGGTCGAGCACCTCCCGGGTGAGCGTCGCGTCGTCGGAGCGGAACACGGTACGCAGCACCTCGTGGCGGGCCAGGACGGCCCGCAGCGCCGCCGTGAACAGCCCGCGGTCGATGCTGCCGGCCACCTCGAAGGCGGCCGCGACGTTGTTGACCCCGGTCTCCGGCACCAGCCGCTCGAGCAGCCACATGGCTGCTTCCTTCCTGCTGGCTGCGATGGTCATCCCTCGTCGTCCCCTCGGTCGGTGTCGGCGCAGACCTCGGCGAGTCGCGCCACGGTCCGGTTTTCCAGCACGTCGCGCAGCGACAGGGTGAGCCCGCGTCGGCGTGCCTCGTTGACCAGTTGGGCGGCGCCGAGGCTGGTGCCGCCCCGGACGAAGAAGTCGTCGTCGACGCCGATGGAGGAGACGGCGGTGTAGGTGGCGAAGAGCTCGCACAGCAGCGCCTGCAACTCGTCGGCCGGCGCCCGCCCGCCCGGGGCGGACCCGACCTCCGGCGCCGGCAGGGCCGACGTGTCGAGCTTGCCGTTCACGGTCAGCGGCAGCGCCGCGAGGCTCACCACGGCGCTCGGCACCATGTAGTCCGGCAGGGCCTCGGCCAGGTCCTTGCGCAGCTGCTGCGGATCGATCCTCGCGTCCGCCGCGGGCACGACGTACGCGACGAGCTGCTTGACCTCCGGGGCGTCCGTGCGGATCACCGCCGCCGCGTGCCGCACGTGCGGGCTGCGCAGCAGCGCCGCCTCGATCTCGCCCAGCTCGATGCGGTAGCCGCGGATCTTCGCCTGGTTGTCGACCCGCCCGCAGAACTCGTACTCGCCGTCCTCGGTGGGGCGGACGCGGTCGCCGGAGCGGTACATCCGCGACCCGGGCGGGCCGAACGGGTTCGGCAGGAAGCGCTCGGCGGTCAGTCCCGGCCGACCCAGGTAGCCCCGGGCGAGCTGGGCCCCCGCGATGTGCAGTTCGCCGATCTCGCCGGGCGCGACCGGGCGCAGCTGCTCGTCCAGCACGTGGAAGCGCACGTCGGGCATGGGCTGGCCGATGGGCAGCGGTCCCGGCGGCACCGGCTGGTCGGCCTCGATGACCACCGTGCTGCACCCCACGGTCGTCTCCGTCGGGCCGTACTCGTTGACCACCCGCGCGCCGGGGTGCCGCCGGCGCCAGGCGTCGACGGTCTCGCCGAGCAGCAGTTCGCCGCCGGCCATCAGCTCCCCGGTCGGGGACGCCTCGGCGGGCAGCGCGGTGAGCAGCGGGATGTGCGAGGGCGTGACCTTGACGAAGGTGGGCCGCTCCTGCCCGGCGGGCCCGGCGGCGGGCGTGCCCATCTCCTCCAGGGCGCCGAGGTGCACGCAGCCGCCCGTCATCAGCGGCGCGTAGAAGGCGGTGACCGTGAGGTCGAACGCGAACGAGGAGTGCAGCAGCGCCCGCCCGCGTACGCCCGGGTAGGCCCGCACGACGTGGCGCAGGTACGTGCCGAGCTGGCGGTGCTCGATCAGCACGCCCTTGGGGCTGCCGGTCGAGCCGGAGGTGTAGATGACGTACGCGGTGTTGGCGGGCCGCAGCGGGGCGAGCCGGTCGGCGTCGGTGACGTCGGTGTCCGGCTGCCCGGCGTACGTGTCCGGGTCGTCGAGGAGGACCCGGGGCGCGTCGGACGCCGGCACCGCGTGCTCGTCGTCGCCGGTGGTCAGCAGCAGCATGGGCCGCGCGTCGGTGAGCATGTGCGCCAGCCGCTGCGGCGGGTAGCTCAGGTCCAGCGGCAGGTAGGCCGCCCCGGCCTTGAGGGTGGCCAGCGCGGCCACCACCAGGTGCGCGGAGCGGATCCCGATCGCGACGAGCCGCTCCGGCCCCGCGCCGAGCGACACCAGCCGGTGCGCGAGCCGGTTCGCCTCGGCGTCCAGCTCGGCGTACGTCCTGCGGTGCTCGCCCCACACGACGGCGGTGGCCTGCGGGGTACGCCGCACCTGCTCCGCGAAGAGGTCGGTGAAGAGCGCGGGCTCGCCGCCCGCCGGTCCCGGCGCCACCGCGCTACCCCGCCATCCGCAGACCGGCGTCCGTACCGGTCATCAGGGCGGAGACGGCGGCGGCGACGTCGGGGTGGCGCAGCATCTGGTCGTGGTCGACGTCGAGCGGGACGGTGCGCGCGAAGCCCTGCTCCCGCTGGGTCGAGTGCGCGGAGGTGATCGCCGTCGCGGTCGCCCACTGCGGGGTGGGGTCGATCTCCGCCGCCGCCCGCAGGTATCCCACGAACGACGCGAAGCTGCCGCCCAGTTCGCCCCGGACGTCGTCGTCCAGCCCGAGCCGGCGGCCCGCGACGTCGATCGCGTCGCGGAAGATCCCGGCGAGCGCGGGACCGATGAGGGTCAGGTCCTCCAGGCCGTACTTCTCCCGCACCGCCTGGCCGTCGGCGTGGAACGCGGTGATCTCGTCGGGGGAGAGGATGGTGCCCAGCGCGTCGGCCGCGGCGTGGAAGTCCCGGTAGAGCCCGACGATGTTCGGCAGCTCCGGGTCCAGCAGGATCAGCCTGGGCGCCTCGCCCTGCTCGTCGGCCAGCCGGGACGCGAGGGGAGCGGCGAAGACCGCGCCGACGCAGTACCCGATGACGGTGTCGACCGTACGCTCGCGCCGGCGGACGCCCTTGACCCACCGCTCGACGTAGTCGGCGGCGGACATGGTCTCCTCGGCGCCGCTGGCCGGCGCCACGGTCTCCCAGATCTCGCCGGGCGCGCTCAACAGGGGGACCAGGTCGCGGAAGCACGCCTGGGTGCGCCCGGTGCTGGTGAAGTCGACGGTGAGCGTGAGACCGCCCTGTCCGCCCTTGCGCAGTGTCTGCCAGGAGCTCTTCTTCACGATGCAATCCCTCGTCGTGTGCGGTGCGTACGGTCGTGCCGAAGTAGTGAGCTGGCGGCCGCTGCCGGTGGCAGCCGCTCAGACGCGGGCGCTGTCCCGCAGGTAGCGCAGGGCCACGGCGGCGCCGAGCACCACCGTCCATCCCGCGAGCACCAGGACGGCGAGCCACAGCCGGGAGTCGCCCTCGAACGGACTGTGGCCGATCTTGGCGAGCCAGTAGCTCGGCAAGACCGCGGACACCCGCTGCAACCACTCGGGGAACGCGACCGACGGGAACAGCGCGCCGCCGAGCACCCCGAGCAGCATGTGTGAGACGGAGGTGAGCCCCTGCACGCTCTCGGCCGTGGCGATCTGGCCGATGAACACGCCCAGCAGCGCGAACGGCAGCGTGCCGAGCCAGATCCCGCCCACCAGTTGCAGCCAGCCGCCCAACGGCAGCTCGACGCCCTGTAGCAGCGCGCCGGTGAGCGCGACCACGGTGATGGCCGGCAGCGCCACCACCATCGCCGTGGCCAGCTTCGCGGTCAGGTAGGAGGTCGGCGAGAGGGGGGTGATGCGCAGCTGGCGCTGCCAGCCGGTCGACCGCTCGATCGCCACCCTCGTGCCGACGTTCAGCGCGACGAACAGCGCGCCGTAGGCGGCGATGCCGCCCAGCAGGTGCTCGCTGTAGTTGATGCCGGTGCCCTCGACGACCTTGCCGCTGAACAGGTTGGCCTGCATGAGGTAGAGCAACGTCGGGAACAGGACCGCGGTGATCCAGAACTTGCGGGCCCGGATGATCCGCTTCACTTCGAGCTGGAGGAACCCCATGCTCATCAGGCGACCTCGCTCTTCGTCCCGGTGAGGGCCAGGAACGCCTGCTCCAGGCCGAGGGCGCCGATCTCCACGTCGCGCGCCTGGGGGAAGCGGGCGAACAGTTCCCGGGCGGCGGCGTCGGAGTCGGAGCAGACGAGTTCGGCGCGGTTGCCCCGGAACTCGGCGGTCTTCACGCCGGGCAGCAGGCGCAGCTGCTCGACCGTCGCGTCCGGAACGGTGGCGGACAGGGCCCGCCCCACCACCACGTTGCGGATCTCGGCGACGGTGCCGTCGGCGATGACCACGCCGGCGCGGACGAGCACCACCCGGTCGGCGAACTCCTCGGCCTCCTCCAGGTAGTGCGAGGCGAACACCACGGTGCGACCCGTGTTGGTGAACTCCCGCATGGAGGCCCAGAAGACGCGGCGGGACTCGACGTCCATCGCCACCGTCGGTTCGTCCAGCACCAGCAGCCTCGGGTCGGACACCAGGGTCATCGCCAGGCGCAGCCGCTGGCGCTGACCGCCGGAGAGCCGGCCCCGGCGGTCGGCGATGTCGGTGAGGTCGGTGCGGCGCAGCACCTCGGCGACGGGGAGCGGGGCGGCGTGCAGCGACGCCGCCATCGTGAGCAGCTCGCGGATCGACACGTCGTCGAGCAACGCCCCGTCCTGGAGCGTCGCCCCGATCACGCCCCGGGTGACGGCCTCCCGGGGGGTGTGCCCGAAGACGCGGATCTCGCCGCGGTCGGGGCGGGTGAGACCCAGGATCATGTCGACGAGCGTGGACTTGCCCGCGCCGTTCGGCCCGAGCAGCGCGACCACCTCGCCGGGAGCGATCCGCAGGTCGATGCCGTTGACGGCCCGCACGGCGCCGAAGCTCTTGTGCACATCCGACACGTCGATCGCCTGTGGGTCTGTCGCACCGAGCGTGGGCGTGGCCACGAGGTTCCCGATTGCGTTGGTCATTGAATTCCCCATTTAGATCGGTGCGGGTATGCGACTAGTATTTAGCAGCGTGACTCGGTGGGAATCCAGGAGTTCCGGGGCCCGCCAGCATGAGGATCGGCGTGCGAGGTGCCTTTTTCCGGGGGGATGAGGGGTGCCCGTAGGGGTTACCCCACGATGGCCGTACCCGCCATCGTCGGACCTGTCGTGGTCCTGGGCGGTGCGCTCCCGGAGCCCATACGGTGGAGGTGTCCTGTGCCGCGTGCGATCGGCCGCTGTCATTCGTCGAGCAATGCCGGGAAGGTGGCCGGGTCGCCCCCCGCCGACGCGCTCTCCGGCACTTTTCGAAACGGTTTCCGAGTCGCCGGGACTTTTCCCCAGCGGCGACCGGCCGGTACCGGATCCGCCTCGAAAGGGGTATCGACGTCGCACTTTCCGCCGGCGGCCCCGGTGACCGGCCCGGCGCGCTCGGCGGGGGTGCGCTGATGTCCGCCGACCGTCTCGCCGAGGCCACCGAACGGGCGGAGCGCCTCGACCCCATGCTCGGCTCGTTCCTGCACCGGTTCCCCGTCGACGGCCCCGGCCCGCGGGGCCCGCTGCACGGCACGCTGATCGGCGTCAAGGACATCGTCGCCGTCGCCGGCGCGCCGAGCACGTGCCAGAGCACCGTGCACGACGCGAGCTGGTGGGCCGACCGCGACGCGACGGTGGTGGCGCGGCTGCGCGCGGCCGGCGCGGTGATCGTGGGCAAGACCACCATGGCGGAGCACGCCCTGTCCCGGCCGGATCCGGACGCGCGCTTCCCGGTGCCCCGCAACCCGTGGGACCCCCACCGGTGGACGGGCGGATCGAGCTGCGGCAGCGCCAACGGCATCCCCGCCGGGTTCTTCGACGCGGGCATCGGCACCGACAGCAACGGCAGCATCCGGATCCCGGCCGCGCTCTGCGGCGTGACCGGGCTGAAGCCGACGCAGGGACTCCTCCCCACGGCGGGCGTCCGCCCCCTGGCCCGCTCGGTGGAGACGGTGGGACCGCTCGCGCGTACGGCCCGGGAGTGCGCGATGCTGCTCGCCGTCATGGCGGACCGGCCGGCCGAGCTGTCCCGACCGCCGCTCGCCGACCTGGCAGGCGTACGCGTGGGCGTGCCGCGCGAGTTCGTACGGCACGCCGCCGCGCTGACCGACGAGACCGCCGCCGCCTTCGACGCCGCGCTCGACGAGCTGCGGGCGGCGGGGGCCGAGGTGGTCGACGTGCCCTTCGACGAGGCGTTCCCGCTCTTCGCCGCCCAACTCGTGACCCTGATGGTCGAGGCGTTCGAGGTGCACGGGGCGCAGCTGCGGGCGCGCTGGACCGACTACGGCCGCCCGTTCCGGTGGAGCGTCGTGCTCGGCGGCGTGCTCTCGGCCGAGACCTACCTGCGGGCCCAGCGGGTGCGGGGGTGGGGCGCCGACGCCCTGCGGGCGCGGCTGCGCGAGGTCGACGTGATCGCCTCGCCGACCTGGCCGTCCGCCGCCCCCCGCTACGACGATCCGGCCAGCCTTCAGATGATCTCCCTGCTGCCCAGCGTCTGGAGCGCAGTCGGCTTCCCCGCGCTGGCCCTGCCCATGGGGATCGACGGGGACGGGCTGCCGCTGTCGCTGCAACTGGCCGCCGCCCCCGGCCGGGACTTCGAACTGGCCGCCGTCGCCGACGTGTACCAGCGGCGGACGGGGTGGCACGAGCGCGAGCCGAAGCTGGAGGTGGTCTCGGACCTCGCGCCCGTGTGCTCCCCGGAGGCGCCCGTCGACGGCGTCGACCCCGTCCGGCGGGCCCGGCTGGCCGAGGCCGTCGGCGCGCTGGGCGTCCCGCTGGCGGAGAGCGACCTCGACCAGGTGGCCATGACGTGGACGAAGGTCGACGCGCTGGCGGGGATGCTGCCGGACCTCCCGGTGGACGTGACGCCGATCGCCGCCGGTCCGCCGTCCGGGCGGTGAGTGGCGTCCCGCCGGTCGCGGCGGGTGCCTGCCGCCGACCCGAGGGCGGGCCCGGACACGCTGTCACCGGGCCACCCGCCGCCCGGTGCCGCCAGGTCCCGGCCCCGGCGGTGCCCGCACGGATGACGTGCGCACGGGTGGGGCATGTCCGCGACACGGTTGGGACATGACGCGACGGGGGTTGGAACTGTCGCCGGTCGCCGGCAGCCTGATAGCCATGGATGACGTAGTGATCGAAGTGGACGGGCTGCGCCGCAGCTACGGGAAGTTCGAGGCGGTCCGCGGGATATCTTTGAGGATTCTTCGGGGTGAGCTGTTCGCCCTGCTGGGCACCAACGGTGCCGGCAAGACCACCACCATCGAGGTGCTGGAGGGGCTGCAACCGGCTACCTCCGGCCGGGTCCGGGTGCTCGGGCTGGACCCGGTGCGCGACCGGGCGGCGGTGCGCCCCCGGACCGGGGTGATGCTCCAGCACGGCGGCTTCACCGGTGCGCTGACCGTCCGGGAGACGGTGGAGGCGTGGCGGTCCCTGACCGTCCGGCCGCACACCGTCGCGGAGGTGCTGGAACTGGTCGACCTCACCGACCGGGTCAACGTGACGGTCGACCAGCTCTCCGGCGGCGAGGGGCGGCGCCTGGAGCTGGCGCTGGCCGTACTCGGCCGGCCGGAGGTGCTCTTCCTCGACGAGCCGACCACCGGGATGGACCCGGCCTCGCGCCGGCGCACCTGGGAGGTCGTGCGTGAGCTCCAGCGGGGTGGGACCACGGTCCTGCTCACCACGCACTACCTTGAGGAGGCGGAGATCCTCGCCGATCGGGTGGCGATCATGCGGGGCGGTAACCTCGTCGCCACCGGCGCCCCCGAGGACATCGTCCGCACCCTGCCCGCCCGGATCACCTTCCGGCTGCCGGCGACGGAGGTGCCCCCCGAACTGCCGCACGCCACCCGCCTGGTCGAGAGCGACCGGGTGACCTACGAGTCCCGTCAGCTCCAGGGCGATCTCACCCGGCTGCTGGAGTGGGCCAACGCGGGCGACATCCAACTGGCGGCCCTGTCGGCGCGACCGGCCACACTGGAGGACGCCTTCCTGGACATCGCCGCCGAGAACGACCCGACCGACCAGCACGCCGAACCGGAGGCCGTCCGATGAGCGGGACGATGACGACGCAGAACGCCGACACCGCCTCGACCCGGGGCGGTGATCGCGCCCTGAAGCCGATCTGGCAGATGGTCGCGATGATGAAGATGGAGATGCTGGCGCTGCGTCGCAACTGGACGGCGTCCGCGATGAACGTGGCGGCTCCGCTGATGATCGCCCTGCTGCTCGTCAGCAAGTACGGCGGGCAGACCGTGCCCGGCGTCCGCCGGGTCGTCAGCGTCACCACGCTCATCATGGTCTTCCTGGTGCACCACCACCTGACCACCGTGTACGCGTCGCGCCGCCAGGAGCTGGTCCTCAAGCGGCTGCGTGCCGGCATCGCCTCGGACCGCACGATCCTGTTCGGCACCGCCAGCAGCACCGTGGTGCTCTTCCTGGCCCAGTTCGTCGTGCTGGCCGTCTACGCCGTCCTGGCGCTCGACCTGCCGGTGCCCAGGAACCCGCTGGTCATGCTGCTGGTGCTGCTGCTCGGGTCCTCGATCATGGCGGCGTTCTCGGCCGCGCTCTCCGCGATCACCCGCAGCTCCGAGGCGGCCATGCTGACCACCCTGCCGACGGTGGTGCTCTTCCTCGCCACGCCGGGTGCGCTGCTGGAGCTCAACGCGTCGCCGAACGCGATGGAGCGGATGCTGTGGTTCCTGCCGAGCGGGCCGTTCACCGAGGTCCTGCGCATCGGCTGGCTGGCCGAGACCGACGAGGGCCGGTCGCTGAGCTTCGCCGGGACCTTCGTCGAGACGCTGCCCTCCTTCGGCGTGCTGCTGATCTGGCTGGCGGTGTCGCTGTACCTGGCCCGCCGGTTCTTCCGCTGGGAACCCCGACACGGATGATCGGGGCAACCGTCGCGTCGTCCACCCCGGAGAGCGTGAGCATGGAGCGGGCGCAGGTCGAGCGGGATCTCGGCCTGCGCCGCGCGCGCGTCGTCACCCTGAGCACCGTCGGCAGCGGGGTCCTGGGGACGCTGCTGCTCGCCGCCGCAGGGCTGTGGCGGGAGGAAGATCCGCGCTGGACTGTCGCCGGGGCGGTGGGGATCGTCCTGTTCGTCGTCGCGCAGGCCGGCGCGCTCTACGGCGCGATCACCCCGTGGCTGGCGCGGGCCGTGCGACGCCGCCTGTTCGTCGTGTTCGTCGCGGCGGCCGTGGTTTCCGTACCCCTGGTCGGGCCGGTGGGCGCGCCGGAGTGGGCGACCTGGGGCTTTCTCGGCGCGTCGGTGATCGGCTCGGTGCCCATGCTGTCGCGCTGGTGGGCCGCGGGCCCGGCGCTGCTGCTCGCCGTGGTGGTGGCCGCCGGGGTGGCGCTCCGCAACGGGGCGCCGGTGCGCGACCAGGTCACCATCGTGCTGGTCGCCGGCGTCTCCATGGCCGCGTGGAACGCGCTCCAGCTCTGGCTCTGGGGGCTGCTCGTCGAGGCGCAGCGGGGGCGCGCCGCGCAGGGGCGGCTCGCCGCGACCGAGGAGCGGCTGCGCTTCGCCCGCGACGTGCACGACCTGCTCGGGCACAGCCTCTCGGTCATCGCGCTCAAGGCGGAGCTGGCCTCCCGGCTGGCGGCCACGGACGCGGGGCGGGCCGCCTCGGAGGCGGCGGAGGTGCGGCGGCTGGCCGCGTCGGCGCTGGTCGAGCTGCGCGAGGTGGTGCACGGCTACCGCGCGGTGGACCTGGGGGACCAGATCGCGGCGGTGGAACAGGTGTTGCGCTCCTCCGGCATCCGCTGCGCGGTGGCGCTGCCGCCGGACGACGTACCGGCGGAGGTCGCCCGGCAGTTCGTGGCGGTGCTGCGGGAGGCGAGCACGAACGTGCTGCGGCACAGCCGGGCGACCTGGTGCACCATCGAGATCAGCCAGGACAGGGACGAGGTGCGCATGACCATGACGAACGACGGTGCCGAGGGCGCGTCGCCGGACCGGCACAGCTTCGGGCTGCGGGGGCTGGCCGAGCGGCTGACCGAGGCGGGGGGAACGCTGCGGCACCGCCGGGACGCCGGGGTGTTCCGCCTCGACGTGACGGTAAGGACCCGCCCGTGATCCGGGTGCTGCTCGTCGACGACGAGGACATGATCAGGGCGGCGCTGGCCGCCCTGCTCGGGCTGGAGTCCGACCTGGACGTGGTGGCCGAGGCGCCGGACGGGCGCGCCGCCGTGACCGCGGCGCTCGCCCACCGCCCGGACGTCGCCGTGGTGGACCTGCAGATGCCGGCCCTGGACGGGCTGGAGGTGACCGCGGAGCTGGCCCGCGCCCTGCCGGCCTGCAAGGTGGTGATCCTGACCGGGCACGGCCGACCGCCGCACCTGCAACGCGCGCTCGCCGCCGGGGCCAAGGGCTTCCTGCCCAAGGGGGCCCCGGGGGGCACGCTCGCCGACGTCATCCGCCGGGTGCACGCCGGCGGCCGGTACGTGGACCCGGCGCTGGCCGCCGACGCTCTCACCGCGCCGGAGTGCCCGCTCACGCCGCGCGAGCTGGACGTGCTCCGGCTGGCCGAGTACGACACCCCGGTGGCCGAGGTGGCGCGGCGTACCCACCTCTCCGCCGGCACGGTCCGCAACCACATCTCCGCGGCGGTCAACAAGCTGCGGGTGGCCAACCGGGCGGAGGCGTTCCGCACCGCCCGGGACAACGGCTGGCTCTGACCGCCGCCGGTCAAGAGGGCTCGCTCCGTGGACGGTCAGACGACGACGAGCGAATCGTGATGTCGGTCGGGGCGGCGGCGGGTCTCGCCGCGGCCGTCGCCCGCCCGCCCGGGAGCCGTCTCCGATCGTCAACTTCGGGTTGACGATGAGCATGCGTCAACCTATGGTTGACGTATGAGCGAACCCACTCAGCCGAACAACCCGGTGCGGCTCGACGACCTGATCCGGGCCATCAAGCGGGCGCACAGCGACGCGCTCGACCAACTGACCGACGCGGTCATCGCGGCCGACCACCTCGGCGAGGTCGCCGACCACCTGATCGGCCACTTCGTCGACCAGGCCCGCCGTTCCGGCGCCTCCTGGACCGACATCGGCCGCAGCATGGGCGTCAGCAAGCAGGCGGCGCAGAAGCGCTTCGTACCGAAGGCCGACGACCCGCCGCTCGACCCGCAGCAGGGCTTCAACCGCTTCACCCCCCGCGCCCGCAACGTGGTGATGGCCTCGCAGAACGAGGCCCGCGCCACCGGGCACGCCGAGATCCGCCCCGAGCACCTGGTGCTGGGGCTGCTCAGCGAGCCCGAGGCCCTGGCCGCGAAGGCGATCGTCGCCGGGGGCGTGCCGCTGGATCGGGTGCGTGAGGCCGCGACGGCCGCGCTGCCGCCGTCGGCGGCCGAGGTGCCCGAGCTGATCCCGTACGACGCGCAGGGCAAGAAGGCGCTGGAGCTGACCTTCCGAGAGGCCCTGCGGCTGGGGCACAACTACATCGGCACGGAACACATCCTGCTCGCGCTCCTGGAGCACGAGAACGGCGCCGGCGTGCTCAGCGGGCTCGGCCTGGCCAAGTCCACCGTCGAGGAGTGGGTGGCGGAGGCCCTGCGGGCCGTCCAGCTGGGGAGCTGACCCGGCTCAGGGCGCGGTGGGGAAGCCGTAGCGGGCGGCGTGCTCGGGATCCGCCGGGTCGACCTGGCGGATCCCGGCGTCGGCGAGCCGCTTGTTGACCTCGTCGAGGCGGTCGCGCACCAACCGGGCCTCCTCCTCGGTGACCCGGCCCCGGTGCGGCCGGCCGGCGTGCTCGATCGTGCCGTAGTCGACCCGCTCCGCGCCCTTGCGGGCCTTGGGCGGGCGGACCCGCTCGGCCGTCTTCAGCAGCTGCGCCATCGGCACGTCCGTCGCCATCGCGTCGAACTCGCTAGCGGTGAGCACCACCCGGCGGGGCTCACCGTCACCGTGCCGGTCGTGGATCTCCACCACCGCCACGTCCAGCGCGGCGTCGTCGATGCTCTCCACCTCCACCGGCGTGGCGTCCAACCGCACGGGACCCGCGAGCAGGTCAGGGTGCTCCAGGACGACGACGCGGACCACCTCGTCGTCGGGCTGGATGACCGTGCCGCTGAAGTCGGAGACGTGGATCGTCTTCTTGCCCATGCGCGGAGCTTCTCCTGTCGTAGGCCGGGATGCCGGACCAGAAGAAATTACCCGACAGGTGTGCGAAAGCCGCCGGTGGACCGCCCGGGTGTGTCGCGCGGCCGACCGGGCGCGCGGATGGTCAGCGGGTGTTCAGGCCGCCGCGCGAGGAGGCCCCCGCGGGTAGCTCGTTCACGTCGCTCCACGGGAGCGCCTCCGTGCCGGCGCGCCGGCCCCGGTACGCGGACTGCGCCGGGAAGCGCCCGGCGGCCTCGGTCGCCCGCCAGCGTCGCTCGGGGTCCTGGTGGTACCGGTCGTTCGGCAGAATCGGCATGACCATACCGTCCCAAAAGAAGTTGTCCATGTATGGAAGTGAATATGACGACCGATCGCCATGTGGGGTTCCCTCGATCGGCCGCCGCGCCACGAACGGCAGTCGGCGGCGGCCTGCGGTAGCCCTACCCGCCCACGCCGGCCCTCAACCCTCGCGCCGGCCCACCGCCCCGCCGCTACGCCGGGCAGGCGCCCCGCCGACGGGTTCCGTGGCGCCGGCCCGCGGTGGCCGCGTACGGTGATCGTCGGCGAGGCGGTCGGACGTCGTCGGGCCGGTCGCCCGGGTGGGCAGGACGGCCGCGGGGAGGTGAGCGTGGTGCTCGACCGGCGGCTGCACCTGCACCTGGCGAGCTGGCTCGGCCAGTGGCCGGCCGGGCCCGGGCTGCACGTCGTCGGCTCGCACCGGCGGGCCATCCCGGCCTGGGACGGCCGGCTGCGGCCGGCCCTCGCGGTCAGCGCGGGCGCCAGCACGGTGCTCTCCGTGGCGCCCGACCGGGTCGTCGCGGTGCGCGAGCTGGCCCGGCGGCCGGGCGGACCGCCGCTGGCGGAGCTGCCCGCCGCCGTCGGACGGCCGGCCTGGGCGGCGCACGACAGCGTCTTCCGGTGGAGCGTCGCGCCCGTCCCGTTGCCGGACGCCGGAGAGTGGACCTCCCCGACGGCCGCCGGACTGCCGTCCTGGCTGCGCCTGTTCGAGGGCCCGGTGCTGGTGGCGCGCGACGCCGAGGGGCGCTACCTGGCCGGGGCCGGGATCAAGCGGCACGACGCGTACGGTCACGAGCTGGCGGTCGGCACCGTCCCTGCGGCGCGGGGGCGCGGGCTGGCCCGGCGGCTGGTCGCCCAGGCGGCGCGCCGGGTGCTCGACGAGGGGGCCGTCCCGACCTACCTGCACGACGTCGCGAACGCCGCCTCCGCCCGGGTGGCGTCGGCCGCCGGCTTCCCCGACCGGGGCTGGTGCTCCTACGGGGTCTATCCACCGTGACCGCCCGGGGCGGGGCGCGGACCGTGGTCCCGGGCCGGATCCACGGTCCGCAGTCTCCCCCGGGTCCCGCGGGTCGTGCGACAGTGATCACGCTACGTATCCGACGGCGGGACGACAAGGGACCAACGGCGTGGCCAGGGTGTCGAATAGCGGACTTGGCCTGCGGCTATTCGGATGATGGCGTCGGGCCGGGTCAGTGACGCAGCGTGCGAATGAGGTCGAGCACCTGGCGGGTCACCGGGCGTAGCACGCGCAGCCGGGACAGCCCCACCAGCCGGTCGAGCAGCGGCACCACCCCGTCGATCAGCTGGCGGGTGCGGGTCTGCCCGGGCGAGCGGTCGTAGACCCAGTAGAGCACCACCCCCATGTACGCCAGCCAGAGCAGCTCGGGCAGGTGCGGGCGCAACTCCGGGTCGACCCGGGCGGTGGAGCCCGTCAGCACCTCGGCGAAGAGGCCGACCGCTGCCTCGCGGGGCCCGGACGACTCCGCCGAGAACGGGCTCAAGGGGGAGGTGGGCTCGGCCGCCGTCTTGAAGAAGCTGGCGGCGAAGGCGTGCGACGGGGTGAGCACGTCGATCCCGGCGTGCAGCACCCCGGCCAGCCGGGCGGCGAGGTCAACCTCCCGTTGGAGCACCGGCCCGGCGGCCGCCCGGTGCTCCACCTGGGCACGGGCGTAGAACTCCTGGATCAGGTGTTCCTTCGAGCCGAAGTAGTAGTAGGCGTTGCCCACCGCCACCCCGGCCTCCTGGGCGATGGCGCGCATCGTGGTCCGCGCGTACCCGCGCTCGCGGAACAGCCGCATCGCGGTGTCCAGGATGAGCTGCCGGGTCTGCTCTCCGCGCGCGGTCGCCGGCTCACCCGCAGCGGTCGTCGGCGCAGTCTGCTCGGTCATCGGGGTCACCGTATCCCGCCGGGCCGGCGGTCGGCTCCGGCCTCGGGTCGCGGACGCGCTCCCGGATCGCGGCGGCGGCGGCGACCACCCGGCGGGCCAGCGGCAGCAGGTGCGGACGGGCCAGCCGCTCGGCGGTGGCCCGGTGCTCGGCCAGCGCCCAGAGGCAGGCGAACCAGGCGCCGTCTCCCGCGTACACCTCGCCGGTGTCCGCCACCACCGTCAGGTCGCGCAGCGTCGCGTCGTGGTCCAGGCCGGGGAGGCGCCGCCGGGCCTCGGCCGAGCCGGCCGGCAGGAACTCCAGGGGTACGAGCTGGGCGCGGGACGCCAGCCAGCGTCGTGCCGACCGGCAGAGGGGGCAGTGCGCGTCGTAGAGGACGGTGAACCCCCGGACGCCACCGCCCCCGTGCGCGGTGGCGTCCGGAGGCCCGACCGGTCCCGCGGCGGGCGGGACGGTCATCGGGCCGGCGTCGCGCCGGGGTCCTGCGCCGGTGGGCCCGCCGGCCGACCGGGGCGAGCGGCGGATGGGTGGCGAGCTGGCGCAGCCGACCGCGTCGGTACCGGCCGAGCGCGAAGACGTTGAAGAAGTGCAGCGCGCCGAGCACCAGCAGCACCAGGCCGATCTTGAGGGAGAGCTCCTCCATCGCCTGGGCGGTGGACCCGACCGGATCGGGGTGCTTCATCGCCACCGTGACGTAGCCGAGGTTGAGCAGGTAGAAACCGACCACGAGCAGGCTGTTGACCGCCCCGGCCAGCCGTTCGTCGGCGAACACCTCCTCGAGGAAGACCTGTCCGTTGCGGGACAGTGCCCGGGCCACCCAGACGGTCAGCCCGATGCTGACCGCCAGGTAGACCAGGTACATCCAGACCTTCGTGTCCATTCGCCAACCCTTCTTGAACACGTTCAAGTGCGTCCCGGTCAGCGTAGGGCATGACTTGAACGCGTTCAAGAGGGGTGCCGGCGCGTCGCGCCGTGGCCGGGGTGGGCGGCAGCGGGTATGGTCGGGGCGCGCCGGACGTCGGCGCATCTCGACAATGAGGCGGTCATGGACGCGCGAGCATGGGACCCGGAGCCGGGGCAGGTGGTGCTGCGCCCGGTGGGGGAGGTCGACATGGCCACCGCCGGCGAACTGGACGCGATGCTCACCGCCGCGCTGCACCGCCCCGGCGTCCGGGAGATCGTCGTCGACCTCGCCGACGTGCGTTTCCTGGACTCCAGCGGCGTACGCGTCCTGGTGCACGCCGCCGGTGCCGCCCGCGATCGCGACGTGACGCTGCGGGTGACCGACCCGCGCCCGGGGGTGGCCAGGGTGCTGCGGATCACCTCGGTCGGTGCCCTGCTCGGCCTCCCCGACGAGAGCGCCGAGCGCCCCGTCACCCGCGGCTGGCGCGGGCTGCACTGACCGCTCAGGGCTCCGAGTTCGCCGACGCGTCGGCCGACCACTCGACGAGCATCAGCGTGGCGTCGTCCTCGTGCAGCCCGCCCTCGTGCTGGGTCACCGCGTGACTGAGCCGGCGCAGCGTCTCCGCGGCCGGCAGCCCGGAGCCGATGTGCCGTTCCGCCAGGTCGGCCAGCCGGGGAAGCCCGAACATCTCGCCCGCCGCGTTCCGTGCCTCGGTCACGCCGTCGGTGTGCAGCAGCAGCCGGTCACCCGGCTCCAACCGGAGCTGGGCGATCTCGAACCCGCCGTGGGGCAGGCCGAGCGGGGGCCGCCGCCCTCCTTCCAGCGTCCGCACCGCCCGCCCCCGGCGCAGCAGCACCGGTGGCGGGTGCCCGGCGTTGACGTAGCGCAGCAGGCCCGTGCCCGTGTCGAACTCGGCGAGGATCCCGGTGACGAACCGGGCGTCCTGCCACTGGGCGGCGATCGTGGCGTCGACCGCCCGCACCAGACCGGGCAGGTCCGAGCCGGCGCGCCGGGCGGCCCGTAGCGCGGCCAACGCGACGGAGGTGGTGAGCACCGCCGGCAGGCCGTGGCCGACCCCGTCGAGGATCGCCAGGGCCAGGGTCCCGCCGTGCACCGCGTAGTCGAAGGCGTCCCCGCCGACCTCGTAGCAGGGTTCGAGCAGGGCGCTGACCGCGGCCTCGGGGGTGGCGAAGGTCAGCGGCGGAAGCAACTGCCAGAGCAGCTCGGCGGAGACCCCCATGGGTCGGCTGCGGCGCGTGCGGTGCAGGACGTCGCCGTAGTCGCTCTTGCTGCTCACCAGGTGGCCGATGATTCCGGAGATGAGCCGGCTGCCGTCGCGGAGGGCCCGGTCGGCCAGGTCGGCGTCGGCCGGCGGAAAGACCTCCAGCAACCCCAGCCGGTGGGTGCCGTTGACGATCGGCACCCAGAGCCGCGGTGGCGGCCCCTGTCCCGCGTGCACCTCCACGTTGGTGAAGGCGCGTCCGGCCAGGCTGGTGTCGATCGACAGCAACTCCGCCGCGAGCCGGCCCGATCCGGGCAGCGGGCGCAGGTCGCGCTGCTCGGCGTCCACGAGGTAGATGGTCGCCGTCACGCCCAGCGGCCGGAGCGCGGCGTCGACCGCGGCCGGAAGCTCGTCCGGAGGCAGTCGGTGGGACCTGGACAGGATGTCCGCCAGGGCCCGGTGCCAGGGGTCGGTCGCGGTCATGCTGTCGCATACCCCGCGCGGCCCCGGTCGAAGCGGCCGCGCCGGCGCGTCGCGGCGCCGACCCGGTCCGCACCGGCCGCGCCGACGCCGCACGCCCCGGTGCCGGCCCGAGCCCCGCGCG
>NZ_JBAKHV010000081.1:0-19953 GCF_036906775.1 Micromonospora sp. CPCC 205561
GGGGCCACGGCCGCCCCGGTCGCCGCCGCGCTCACGGTCGCCGCGGTCGCGCGGGGCCCGGTCGCCCCGGTCCCGAGCGGCCGGACGCTCGCCGCCCGCGGCGGCCTCGTCGCCCGCCGGAGCCTCGGCGCCCTCGGGGCGGACCTTGTCCAGGTAGATCTTGCCGCGGGCGTCGATGTCCGCGATCTCGACCTCGACCCGGTCGCCGACGTTGAGGAAGTCCTCGACCTTGTCGACCCGCTTGCCGTCGCCCACCTTGGAGATGTGCAGCAGGCCGTCGCGGCCCGGCAGCAGCGAGATGAACGCGCCGAACGCGGCGGTCTTGACCACCGTGCCGAGGAACCGCTCCCCGGCCTTCGGCAGGGTCGGGTTGGCGATGCCGTTGATCCGGTCCACCGCCGCCTGGGCGGACGGGCCGTTGGTGGCGCCGACGTAGATGGTGCCGTCGTCCTCGATGGAGATCTCGGCGCCGGTCTCGTCCTGGATGGCGTTGATGGTCTGGCCCTTCGGGCCGATCACCATGCCGATCTTGTCGACCGGGATCTTGACGGTGGTGACGCGCGGCGCGTACTCCGACATCTCCGCCGGCCCCTCGATGGCCGCCTGCATCACGCCGAGGATGGTCTGCCGGGCCTCGTACGCCTGCTGCAACGCGGCGGCCAGCACGTCCGACGGGATGCCGTTGAGCTTGGTGTCGAGCTGGAGCGCGGTGACGAACTCCGGCGTGCCGGCGACCTTGAAGTCCATGTCGCCGAACGCGTCCTCGGCGCCGAGGATGTCGGTCAGCGTGACGTACTCGGTCTTGCCGTCGACCTCGTCGGAGATGAGCCCCATGGCGATGCCGGCGACCGGCGCCTTCAGCGGCACACCGGCGGAGAGCAGGCCCAGCGTCGAGGCGCAGACCGAACCCATCGAGGTGGAACCGTTGGAGCCGAGCGCCTCCGAGACCTGCCGGATGGCGTACGGGAACTCCTCGCGCGACGGCAGCACCGGGATCAGCGCCCGCTCGGCGAGCGCGCCGTGGCCGATCTCGCGCCGCTTCGGCGAGCCGACCCGGCCGGTCTCACCGGTCGAGTACGGCGGGAAGTTGTAGTTGTGCATGTAGCGCTTGCGGTTCTCCGGAGAGAGGGTGTCGACCATCTGCTCCATGCGCAGCATGTTCAGCGTGGTGACGCCCAGGATCTGGGTCTCGCCGCGCTCGAACAGCGCCGAGCCGTGCACCCGGGGCAGCACGCCGACCTCGGCGGTCAGCGGGCGGATGTCGCGCGGGCCGCGGCCGTCGATGCGGACCTGCTCGCGCAGCACCCGGTTGCGCACCTCGGACTTGGTCAGCGACCGGAAGGCTGCGCTGAGCTCCTTCTCGCGGCCCTCGAAACGCGGGGCCAGCTCCTCGGCGACCTTTGCCTTGACCCGGTCGAGGGCCTCCTCGCGGTCGGCCTTGCCGGCGATCTGGAGCGCCTCGGCGACCTCGGCGCGGACCAGGTCGCCCACCGCCGCGTAGACGTCGTCCTGGTAGTCCAGGAAGACCGGGAACTCGGCGACCGGCTTGGCGGCCACCTCGGCCAGCTCGGCCTGCGCGCGGCACAGCTCGCGGATCGCCGGCTTCGCGGCCTCCAGGCCGCTGGCCACGATCTCCTCGGTCGGCGCGGTCGCGCCCGCCGCGATCAGCGTCACGGCGTGCGGCGTCGCCTCGGCCTCGACCATCATGATCGCGACGTCGCCGTCCGGCAGCGAGCGGCCGGCCACGACCATGTCGAAGGTGGCCCGGGCCAGCTCCTCCAGGGTCGGGAAGGCGACCCACTGGCCGTCGATGTGCGCGACCCGGGTCGCCCCGATCGGGCCCGAGAACGGCAGGCCGGAGAGCTTGGTCGACATCGAGGCGGCGTTGATCGCCACGACGTCGTAGGGGTGCTGCGGGTCGAGCGCGAGGATGGTCTCGACGACCTGGACCTCGTTGCGCAGGCCCTTGACGAAGGACGGGCGCAGCGGCCGGTCGATCAGCCGGCAGGTGAGGATCGCGTCCTCGCTGGGACGACCCTCGCGGCGGAAGAACGAGCCGGGGATGCGGCCCGCGGCGTACATCCGCTCCTCGACGTCGACGGTCAGCGGGAAGAAGTCGAACTGCTCCTTCGGCTGCTTGCCGGCGGTGGTGGCGGAGAGGACGACCGTCTCGCCGAGCTGGGCGACGACGGAACCGGCGGCCTGGCGGGCCAGCCGGCCGGTGGAGAAGGTGATCTCACGGGTGCCGAACGACCCGTTGTCGATCACGGCGGTGCGGGATTCGGTGCCGAGGTTGGTCTCGGTCATGGTGCTGTCGTGCTCCTTCGCATCGGGGGCCCACGACGCGGGGAGCTGCTCAGACGGCCGGTCTTCGATCGAAGCGCCCGGATGACCGGCGAGATGCCGGAGTGCCCGGGGGCCACTACCGGAGACCGGTACGCTGACCGGCTCCCCTTCTCGGGTGGTCGCGCGGCCCGGTTTCCTGTGGTGCCGGAGCGGGGGAGCGGCCCGGTCGGGCCACTCCCCCGTCACGTCACCGGCGCAGACCGAGCCGCTCGATGAGCGACCGGTAGCGGTTGATGTCCTTCTTCTGGACGTAGTTGAGCAGCCGGCGGCGACGGCCGACCAGCAGCAGCAGCCCACGGCGGCTGTGGTGGTCGTGCTTGTGCACCTTCAGGTGCTCGGTGAGCTCGGCGATCCGCTTGGTGAGGACCGCGACCTGCACCTCCGGCGAACCGGTGTCGCCGTCGGCGGTCGCGTACTCCGCGCGGATCTTGGCCTTGGCTTCCTGGTCGAGCGCCATGTTCTCCCTGTTTCGTGGGTCTTCGATGATGTCCGCCGGCTCGGTCAGTGGACCGGAAACGGACCGGTACCTCGCACCCGCGGCGTCGTGCAGGCACGCGAGGCCCCACGTCGGTCAGCCGACGTCTCCGCAAGACTACCAGCACGGTCGGACGGCGGCCGGTCAAGGGCCGCGACGCGGTCAGTCGAGCGCCCGCCTGGTCCGCTCGACGTCCTGCCCCATCTGCGCGACCAGCGGCTCGATCGCGTCGAAGCGGATCTGTCCGCGCAGGTGCGCGACGAAGTCCAGCGCCACCCGTTCGCCGTAGAGGTCACCGGAGAAGTCCAGCGCGTACGCCTCTACCCGCCGCTCCCGGCCGGAGAAGGTCGGGTTGGTCCCCACCGACACCGCCGCGGCCAGGGGCTCGGCGTGTCCCCGGCGCAGCAGCCGGGCGGCGTAGACGCCGTCGGCGGGGATCGCCGCGTACCGGTGGCAGAGCAGGTTGGCGGTGGGGAAGCCCAGCTCACGGCCGCGCTGGTCGCCACGGACCACCACCCCCTCGACCCGGTGCGGCCGACCGAGCGCGGCGGCCGCCGCCGCCACGTCCCCCGCGTCCACGCAGGAGCGGATGTACGTCGAGGAGAAGACCGTGCCGGCCTCGGCGACCAGCGGGGCCCCCTCCACGGCGAAGCCGAAGGTGCGTCCGAGCCGCTCCAGCAGCGCCACGTCACCGGCGGCCCGATGCCCGAAGCGGAAGTTGTCGCCCACCACCACCAGGGCGGCGTGCAGGTGCTCGACCAGGATGTCGTGCACGAACGCCTCGGCGGGCAGCCGGGAGAACTCCGGGGTGAACGGCACCACGCAGAGCACGTCGACGCCGAGCGCCTCGATCAGCTCGGCCTTGCGGGCGGTCTCGGTGAGCACCGCCGGGTGCGAGCCGGGCCGGACCACCTCGGCCGGGTGCGGGTCGAAGGTGACCACCACCGATCGCACGCCGAGCTCCCGGGCCCGGGACACGGCGTGTCCGATGGTCGCCTGGTGCCCCTTGTGCACGCCGTCGAAGACGCCGATGGTGACGACCGACCGCCCCCACCCGCCCGGCGCCGCGTCGTACCCCCGCCACCGCTGCATGCCGCTCCTCCCTGCCTCGCTCCGACGGACCGCCCCGGCCGCCGCTCCCCGCCCCCGTCAGGCGGGGGCGAGCACGATCTCCGCGCGGGCCCGGCCGTCCCGCTCGCTGACGATAGCGATCAGCGCGCCGTCGGGGCCGAAGACCGCGTAGGGTCCCGCGATCCCGGCCGGGTCGAGCGGCCCGCCGTGCGAGAGCACCCTCGCCTCGTCGGCGCCCGCGTCGCGGCGCGGGAAGAACCGGTCGGCCGCCGCGGCCAGCGGCAGGTTCACCACCTCGGGGGCGCGTTCCTCCAGCTCGTCGAGGGTGGCGGCCTCCGCGAGGGCGAAGCCGCCGACGGCGGTACGCCGCAGCGCGGTCAGGTGCCCGCCCACCCCGAGCGCCAGGCCGGCGTCCCGGGCGATGGCCCGGATGTACGTCCCGGAGGAGCAGGTGACGTCGATGTCCACGTCCACCACGTCGGGCTGGTCCCGGCGTACGGCGAGCAGCTCCAGCCGGGACACCGTGACCCGGCGGGCGGGCAGCTCGACGCTCTCCCCGTCGCGCACCCGCTTGTACGCCCGCTGCCCGTCGATCTTGATGGCGCTGACCGCGCTCGGCACCTGGTCGATCTCGCCGGTCAGCGCGGCCAGCGCCTCCCGGACCGCCTCGTCGGTGACCCGGCCGGCCGGGGTGGCGGCGATCACGTCGCCCTCGGCGTCGTCGGTGACGGTGGCCTGACCGAGCCGGACGGTGGCCGTGTAGCTCTTGCCGGCGCCGATCACGTAGGTGAGCAGGCGGGTGGCCCGCCCGACCCCGATCACCAGCACCCCGGTCGCCATGGG
Source organism: Micromonospora sp. CPCC 205561 (assembly GCF_036906775.1). NCBI lineage: Bacteria > Bacillati > Actinomycetota > Actinomycetes > Micromonosporales > Micromonosporaceae > Micromonospora > Micromonospora sp. CPCC 205561. The sequence goes on from NZ_JBAKHV010000081.1 coordinate 4,736, forward strand.
GTCGAGGGTGCCGCCGTGCCCCACCCGACGGGTCCGGGCCAACCGGCGGATCCGCGCCACCACGTCGTGCGACGTCATGCCGCCGGGCTTGTCGACCACGATCAGACCGTCTGTGCTCACGACACCCAAGCCTGCCAGACCGCGTCGGACGCCCCACCGCCGCCGTACGCCGGGCGACCTCTCCGCCCTGACCGCCCCGATGCCGGTGACCGTGACGTGCCGCGGCTCAGCGCACCACGCCGACCACGGCCCAGCCCCCGGAGCGCAGCCGCAGCAGCAGCGCCACCAGCCGCAGCACCACGAAGAGGGTGAGCCCGGCCCAGATGCCGCCGAGCCCGAGGCCGAGGCCGTACGTCAGCCAGATCGCCGGCAGGAAGCCGCCGAACGCGGCCACGACGGTGAGGTTGCGCAGGTAGCGCACGTCCCCGGCGCCGATCAGCACGCCGTCGAGAGCGAACACGACGCCGGCCAGCGGCTGCATCGCCACGAACCACGGCCAGGCGAGCATGGCCTGGTCGCGTACCTGCGGGTCGGAGCTGAACCAGCCCGGTACCACGCCGGCGCCGGCGGCGATGAGCCCGGCGAACGCCACACCGCAGGCGCCGCCGAGCAGCCCGATCCGGCGGGCGAGGTCGCGGGCGGCGTCGGCGTCGCCGGCCCCGAGGGCGGCACCGACCAGCGCCTGGGCGGCGACGGCGAGCGCGTCGAGCACCAGGGCCGTGAAGAACCACAGTTGCAGCGCGATCTGGTGCGCGCCGACGGCGGCGGCCCCGAAGCGGGCGGCGACGGCGGTGGCGCAGAGGAAGCTGGCCTGGAACGCGACGCCCCGGATCAGCAGGTCCCGGCTGAGCGCCAGCTGCTGCCCGATCAGCCGGGGCCGGGGCCGCAGCGGGACCCGCTCGGCGACCAACGCCCCGACGAAGAGCGCCCCGCAGACGGTCTGGGCGATGACGTTGGCCACGGCGGAGCCGACCAGGCCCAGCCCGGCGGGGTAGACCAGCAGCGGGCAGAGCACGGCGGAGAGCAGGTTCGGCCCGAGCACGAACACCAGCGGGCGGCGCATGTCCTGCACGCCGCGCAACCAGCCGTTGCCGGCGGCGGCGAGCAGCAGGCCGGGCGCCCCGAGGGCCGCGATCCGCAGCCACTGCGCGGCGGCCTCGGCCACCTCGCCGGGGCCTCCGGCGAGGGTACGCGCCAGCGCCCCGCCGCCGACCTGCATGCCGAGCGCGACCAGCACCCCCACCCCGAGGGCCAGCCAGGAGGACTGGACTCCCTCGGCGACGGCAGACGCCCGGTCGCCCGCCCCGAAGCGCCGGGCCGAACGCCCCGTGGTGCCGTACGCGACCACGGTGCCGAGCCAGGCGACGAGCGTCAGCACGGTGCCGCCGACGGCGAGGGCGGCCAGCGGCACCCGACCGAGGTGCCCCACCACCGCCGTGTCCACGAGCACGTAGATCGGTTCGGCGGCCAGCACGACCAGCGCCGGCAGGGCCAGCGCGGCGATTCGGCGCGGCGCGACGGCGGCCCGTGGGGCGGCGACGACGGGTGGGCTCATCGCCGCCGATCCTGACACGGTCAGGTAAGGATCGCAAACTGTCCGATCACTTACCGGCGGCCCGGCCTGCCCGGCGTCTGCTGCACGCCGACCACGTCCCGCACCAGCAGCGCTCCCCACGAGCGACGGGGCGCGCAGCGATCCCCGACCAGCACCACCACGGGCAGTGCGGCGGTGAGCGACATCGGCACGACGCGACACGACGGTGAGCGACATCGGCACGACGCGACGCGCGGCGAGCGACATCGGCACGACGCGACACGACGGTGAGCGACATCGGCACGACGCGACACGCGGCGAGCCCGGGCCGACAACGGTGGCCGCCCCGGGGCCGTCGCGCCGGCGAGGGAAGTACCGCGCGTGGCGGCCCTCGACGCCGACCCGGATCAGGACGAGCGTCACCGGTTCCGCCGGCACCGCCGCGAGCACCCGGCCGGACGCCGTCGCCAGGGCGACCAGCAGCGCGCCGAAGGAGAGGCGGCATAGGCCGATGCCGGTCGGGGTGAGCGTGGTGTGCTCGCGCACGAGGCACCAGGCGACCCGGATGGTGGCCCCACCACGCACGACGAACACGCACTTCTCCGGGGAGGGCCGCCGTCCCGGCAGGCCGCGAGTGCCTGGTGATCAGGACGCCATGGACGTCACCCGGTCGTTTTAGGGTCCATGGCGTCCTGATCACCGCTGATTGGGCCGGCGTTCTTGATTCGCGCGCCAGGACGCGGCAGGCGGACACGCCGCCCGGCCCCGAGACGGCAGGCGGTGCGCCTCGACGCCTCGGTGTCCGGCCGTCGGGCGGGCACCGCACATCCGACGCGGAGGCCGGACATCCGACGCGGAGGCCAAAGCTCCGTCGCGGCAGGCGTCGCCCCTCTGCGTGGCCTCGGTGTCGGACCTCGGGCAGGCGGTGTCCCTTGGCGTGGCCTCGCTGTCGGGCGCCTCGGGCAGGCACCGCACCCGAGGCGGACACCGCAGATCGGTGGCGGACATCGCACACCCGTGGCAGGGACCGCACATCGCGGCGGGACACCGCAGCCGTGGCAGGCGCCGCACATCCGCGGCGGGCACCGACACACCCGTGGCAGGCGCCGCACATCCGCGGCGGGCACCGACACACCCGTGGCAGGCGCCGCACATCCGCGGCGGGCACCGACACACCCGTGGCAGGCGCCGCACATCCGCGGCGGGCACCGACACACCCGTGGCAGGCGCCGCACATCCGCGGCGGGCACCGACACACCCGTGGCAGGCGCCGCACATCCGCGGCGGGCACCGCACGTGGCGGGCCGGCTGGCGCCGGGACGGCTGGAAGATCAAGGTAGAGGTAGGGGTGGGGCAGCGGACCGTTGGTCGGGACGGAGAGCCGCCTTTCCGGCGGCCGCTCGCACCGGCGACCGGCGCCCGCGGGCGGTGACGCTGTCGGCGTACGACGCCGGCGGCGTCACCGCCGGGCGGCGTCGGTCACTGCCGGGTGTCCATCGACGTCTGCAGCGCGCGGCGCATCTGCTCGCGGGCCTCGTCGGTGATCTGCGGCTTGGGCTTGCTCGGCATGGTGCTCCCCTTCCAGGGCGCGGGCCACCGGGGACGGCGGCCCTCACGGGCGGTCGTGCTGAGCGCCCGGCAGCGGTCCGGGGTCACCGGAGCGGCTGGTGGGCAGCGTGAGCCCGGGTCGGTCGACCCTGGGGGGAGGTGTTGCCGGGTGTGGCTCCACCGCCCCACGGCGGGCGCCGCCACACGACGCCGGCCAACTCCCAAGCTATCGTTAAGGTCCACATACTGCCCACGGTTCCCGCGATATGGACTCACCTTCCCGGCGCGCCGGGGCGGCCCGGGAGGATCGCGGCGGCGGTCAGCGGGCCAGGAAGTGCCAGCCCAGCCACCACCAGAAGCCGAAGAGCCCGATCCGGCCGACCGGCACCGGGCCCACCTCGTAGCGCATCACGTACGCGCAGATCTCGCCGAGCGTCGGGATCCGCGAGCCCTCCCGCCGGGCCAGCCACTCGACCACGGCGAAGAGCACCAGCGAGGCGAGAAAACCACCGATGGCGAGCGTCCGCATCATCGCCGCACCAGCCCCCAGAACGCCGACAGCCAGGCCAGCCAGGTCGCCGAGCGGACCAGCCGGTCCTCCAGCAGCGGATCGGCCAGCCGCGAGAAGGTGGGAAAGTCGTCCCCCGCGGCCAGCACGAACGTGGCCCCCTCGAACACCACGAAGACCACCACCGGCAGGGCCCACCAGGCCGCCGGGGCACCCAACCGGCGCGGCGCCGGCCGCCGGGGCACCCGGTTGCTCAGGCCGAGCCAGATCAGCACCCCACCGGTGCCGAGGGTCCAGAGGTTCGCCTCGGTCGAGAAGGACGGGAACCGGCCGCCGACCAGCGAGAGACAGACGAGCACCGGCACGGTGACGACGGGACGGTCCCAGGCGCGGGACGCCTCGACGGTGAGGTCGTGGGGCTGCTCCATCCCGCGATTCTCCCCGTACTCGGCGGAGCCGGGAAGACGGACACTCCCCCGAGCTCACCCTGATCTTCCCGCTCGGGCCCTCCGCTCAGCGCCGGCCGGGGCCGGTCAACGCGCCGTCGAGCTCCGCGCGGATCCGCTCGACGACCTCGTCGACCGAGCCGGCACCGGTGAAGCCGGCGGCGAAGCGGTGCCCGCCACCGCCCAGCGCCACCGCCACCCGGCTGACGTCCACCGCGCCCTTGCTGCGCATCGACACCGCCCAGTCGCCGGCCGTGGTCTGCTTGACCACGCAGCTCACGTCGGCCTCGGCGGTGCACCGCACCGAGTCGATCAACGCCTCCAGCACGTACGGCCGCTGGTCGTGCCGGACCAGGTCGTCCTGCGTCGCGTACGTCCAGACCAGGCCGTGCCCGGCGGCCGCGGCGGGTTCCAGGCGGGCCCGGCCGAGCACCTCGCCGAAGAGGCGGACGGCGCCGAACGGCCGGGTGTCGAAGATCCGCCGGGAGATCTCGCCGGGGCGGATGCCGGTGCCGAGCAGGCGGGCTGCCAGCTGGTGCACCGCCGGGGTGGTCGCCTCGAACCGGAAGGAGCCGGTGTCGGTGCTCAGGGCGACGTAGAGGCACTCGGCGATCGCGGCGTCCAGCGCGACGCCGAGGCGGGCGAGCAGCCCCTCGGCCACCACGGAGGTGGCCGCCGCGTCCGGGTCGACCAGATTGATCCGGCCGAAGCGGGTGTTCGACGCGTGGTGGTCGAGCACCAGCGCGGCGCCCGCGGTCTCCAGCCGGTCGACGAGTTCGCCGAGCCGCGACTCACCGGCCGCGTCGAAGCAGATGACCAGGTCCGGATCCGGGTACGCCTCGGTCGCCGGCACCAGCAGGTCGAGCCCGGGCAGCCCGCGGAACGGCTCGGGCACCTCGGGCGGGCCGGGGAAGGTCGCCTGCATCCGCCGTACGCCCAGCCGGCGCAGCCCGAGCCCGAAGCCGAGCATGCTGCCCAACGCGTCCCCGTCCGGGTTGACGTGGCAGATCAGCAGCACCCGCCCGTCCGGCGGCAGGTCCCGCACCGCCGCGACGGCGGCGGCCCAGTCCGCCTCGCTCGGGCCCGCCCCGGCCGGCGGCGCCGCCTCGGCGAGCGCCCCACCGGCCCGGCCGCCGGAGGGCTCGGTCACCTCGGGTCCCCGCCCCGGGGCGGGGTCTCGTCCTCGTCCTGGTCGGCCTCGGCGTCCTCGTCCTCGGCGTCCTCGTCCTCGTCCAGCCGGTACGGCTGGGCCTCGCCCGCGTACGCGGCCCGGGCGGCGAGCCGCTGCACCTCGGCGTCGGCGTTGCGGGCCTGGGCGAGCAGGTCGTCGATGTGCTTGACCTGGTCCTGCACGTCGTCCAGGACGAAGGTCAGCGTCGGCGAGTGGCGCAGCCCGAGCGCCTTGCCGACGGTGCTGCGCAGCATGCCCTTGGCGCTCTCCAGCGCCGCCGCCGTGCCCGCCTGGGCCGCCGCGTCGCCGAGCACCGTGTAGAAGACCGTCGCGTCGCGCAGGTCCGCGGTGATCCGGGCGTCGGTGATGGTGATCATGCCCAGTCGGGGGTCCTTGATCTGGCTACGCACCACCGACGCGACCAGTTCACGCACCCGCTCCGCGTGCCGGCGTACCTTGGCCGGATCAGACATCTCGCCACCTCCACGGCGTCCTGCACCCGGCCGTGACCCGGCGACGCGGAGCGCCCCGGGGCCGGCCGGCCGACAACTCGAACACTACCCGCGCGGCAACCCGCGCCGCGCGGCGCCGGCTCCGTACCGGCTCTGCGACGGAGGGCCTCCGCCGGGGTCAGTCCTCCTCGCCGTGCAGCCGCCGGCGCACCGAGAGCAGCTCGGTCTCGGGCCGGCCGGCCACCAGGCGCTCGCAGGAGTCCAGCACCTCGCGGACGTGCGACGCCTCGGCGGCCACCACCGCCACGGCTATCTCCGCCCGACCGTGCAGGTCGAGCGCCCCCACCTCGGCGGCCGAGACCTCGAAGCGGCGCAGCGCCGCGACGATCGGCCGTACGTAGGATCTCTTGGCCTTGAGCGACCGTGAGTCGCCCGGCAGCAGCAGGTCGAATACCGCGGTTCCCGTGAACATCGCCACGGACCATACCCCTGCCGCCCCCCACATGATCAAGGGGTTTACGCCTCTCGGCGTAAACCCCCCGATCAGTGGTTCACCGGATCAGGCGCGAACCTTCTCCCGCATCTCGAAGGTCTCGATGACGTCGCCGACCTGGACGTTGTTGTAACCACCCAGGGTCAGACCACACTCGAAGCCCTCGCGTACCTCCGTGGCGTCGTCCTTGAACCGCTTGAGCGAGCTGATGGTGAGGTTGTCCGCCACCACCGACCCGTCCCGCAGCAGGCGCGCCTTGGCGTTGCGCCGGATGATGCCCGACCGGACGATGCAGCCGGAGATGTTGCCGATCTTGGACGAGCGGAAGACGTCGCGGATCTCCGCGGTGCCCAGCTCGACCTCCTCGTACTCCGGCTTGAGCAGGCCCTTGAGCGCCGCCTCGATCTCCTCGATGGCCTGGTAGATCACGGTGTAGTACCGGATCTCCACGCCCTCGCGGTCGGCGATCTCGCGGACCTTGTTGGCGGCCCGCACGTTGAAGCCGATGATCGTGACCGCCTCGGACGAGGCGCTCGCGAGCATGACGTCGCTCTCGGTGATCGCACCCACACCCCGGTGGATGATCCTGAGCTGGACCTCCTCCGGGATGTCGAGGTTGAACAGCGCGTCCTCGAGCGCCTCCACCGAACCGGAGACGTCGCCCTTGAGCACCAGGTTGAGCGAGGTCTTCTCGCCCTCCTTGAGCTGCTCCATGAGCGTCTCGAGGGTGGCCCGGCCGCGGGAGTTGGCGAAGGACGCCGCCCGCCGCCGCGCCTGCCGCTGCTCGGCGATCTGCCGCACCGTGCGGTCGTCCGCCGCGGCGAGGAACGTGTCGCCGGCGCCGGGCACCGCGGTCAGACCGAGGACCAGGACCGGACGCGCCGGACCGGCCTCGGCAACCTGGTTGCCGTTCTCGTCGAGCATCGCGCGGACCCGGCCGTGCGCCCCGCCGGCGACGATGGAGTCGCCCGCCCGCAGGGTGCCCTTCTGCACCAGCACCGTCGCCACCGCACCGCGGCCCTTGTCGAGGTGCGCCTCGATGGCCACACCCTGGGCCGGCCCGTCGATCGGAGCGGTCAGCTCCAGCGACGCGTCGGCGGTCAGCAGGACGGCCTCGAGCAGCTCGTCGATGCCGATGCCCGGCTTGGCCGCCACGTTGACGAACATGGTGTCGCCGCCGTACTCCTCGGCGACCAGTCCGTACTCGGTCAGCTGCTGGCGGACCTTGTCCGGGTTGGCCTCCGGCTTGTCGACCTTGTTGACCGCCACCACGATCGGCACGTCGGCCGCCTTGGCGTGGTTCAACGCCTCGATCGTCTGCGGCATCACGCCGTCGTCGGCCGCGACGACGAGCACCACGATGTCGGTGACCTGGGCACCACGGGCACGCATGGCGGTGAACGCCTCGTGACCCGGGGTGTCGATGAAGGTCACCGCGCGGTCCTCGCCCTCGTGCGGCACGTGGACCTGGTAGGCACCGATGTGCTGGGTGATGCCACCCGCCTCGCCGGCCACGACGTTCGCCTTGCGGATCGCGTCGAGCAGCTTGGTCTTACCGTGGTCGACGTGACCCATGACGGTCACCACCGGCGCACGGCTGACCAGGCGGTCCTCCGCGATCTCGGCGTCGAGGTCGATGTTGAACTGCGCGAGCAGCTCGCGGTCCTCGTCCTCCGGGCTGACGATCTGCACGTCGAAGCCGAGGTGCTCACCCAGCAGCAGCAGGGTCTCGTCGGAGCAGGACTGGGTCGCCGTGACCATCTCGCCCAGGTTGAACATCTCCTGGACCAGCGAACCCGGGTTGGCGTTGATCCTGTCGGCGAAGTCCGACAGCGAGGCGCCACGGGAGAGCCGGACGACCTGACCCTGACCCCGGGGAGCACCCGAGCTCATGGTCGGGGCCGACAGGTTGTCGAACTCCTGTCTGCGCTGCTTCTTGGACTTGCGACCGCGCGTCGGCTTGCCGCCCGGACGCCCGAAGGCACCCGCGGCGCCGCCGCCACGGCCACGGCCACCGCCACCGGGACGACCACCGCCACCGGCCGGCGCGCCCGGACGGAAGCCACCGCCCGGAGCACCGCCGCCGCCGCCGGGACCGCCACGGTAGCCACCGCCACCGCCGCCGGGACCGCCACCGGGGCCGCCACGGAAGCCGCCGCCACCGCCGCCGCCACCGGGACCGCCACGGAAGCCCCCGCCACCGCCGCCGCCACCGGGGCGACCCGCGCCGCCACCGGGACGACCCGCGCCACCGGGGCCGGGGCGACCGGTTGCCGGCCGCTGGCTCGGCATGGAGGCCGGGCTCGGACGGGGCGGCATGGAGGCCGGGCTGGGACGCGGAGGCATGCCGGACGGGCTGGGCCGGGGCCCACCCGCACCGGCGGCCGGGGGCCGCTGCTGCTGTTGCTGGCTGCCCTGGATGCCGAACGGGTTGTTACCGGCGCCGCGCGCCGGCGGACGCCCGCCCGGACGACCACCCGGGCCCGGCGTCGGCGCGCCGGGGCGACCGGCGGCCGGGGAACCCGGACGGGGCGGCATGGCACCCGGACCCGGTCGGGGACCGGGACGGTTGCCACCGTCGGCCGGGGGCTCCCGGCGGACGTTCTCACGCTGCTGCTGCCGAGCGGCCTGGGCGGCCTTGACCGCGGCCTCCTGCTCGGCCTTCAGCGCGGCGGCACGCGCTTCGGCGGCCGCCACCTCGATGTCGTGGGCACTCGCCGGCTTGGCGACCGGGGCCGCGGGCTGCGGCGGGCCGGGCACCGGGCCCTTGGGCTTCGGGCCGGGGGTCGGCGCGGCCGGCCGCCGGGGCGGCATCGGCTTGGCCGAGACCCGGGGTCCGCCGGGGGCGGGCGAGGGCGTCGGGGTCGGGGTCGACGCCGGGGCGGCCGCCGGTGGGGCGGCCGGTGCCGGGGATCCGGCGGAGGCGACGAATGCGCTGCGCAGCCGCCGGGCGACGGGCGCCTCGACGGTGCTGGACGCGGACTTCACGAACTCGCCCATCTCCTTGAGCTTGGCGAGAACGGTCTTGCTTTCGACCCCGAGCTCTTTTGCAAGCTCGTGTACGCGGGCCTTACCTGCCACTGCACTCCTCACTCCGAGGTCGTGCGGGCAGCACCCGCAGCGACCTCACTCGTGCACTTGAAGCCTGGTCATTTCAGGGACTTCATCGTGTGCTCATGTCGGTCGTCCTACCCTGCTAGCGACCCTCGCCCGGTCGGGCTGACCGGACGTAGTGGTTGACGCGTCGACGTGCTCCGCCAACTCACCGTGGTCAGGGACCCCGGTGATGCGCAGCGCCCGCCCGAAGGCGCGCCGCCGCACCGCTTGCGCGAAGCAGGCCGGATCCGGGTGCATGTTCGCTCCCCGACCCGGCAGCCTGCGGGCCGGATCGGGCCGAAGGCTGTGACCAGCCTCGTCGCCGACCGCGACGATCCGCAGCAATTCGCTGGCCGGCGCACGTCGCCGGCAACCCACACAGGTGCGCTCCGGCAGCGCGCGTCGTACCACTGGAGAAAGTCTACCCCTAGGTGCCCGAGATCGCGCCGCCCGGCTCCGGGACGTGATCAGCTCCGCCCCGGCCGGCCGCGCCGGCCTGCTCCGCGTCGGACCGGATGTCGATGCGCCAACCGGTCAGCCGGGCGGCAAGTCGGGCGTTCTGCCCCTCCCGGCCGATGGCGAGGGAGAGCTGGAAGTCCGGGACGGTCACCCGGGCGGTGCGGCTGGCCAGGTCGACCACCTCGACCCGCAGGGCCTTGGCGGGCGACAGGGCGTTGCCGACGAAGGTCGCCGGGTCGTCCGACCAGTCGATGATGTCGATTTTCTCGCCGTGCAGCTCGCTCATCACCGCGCGGACCCGCTGGCCCATCGGCCCGATGCAGGCGCCCTTGGCGTTGACGCCCTGGACGGTGGAGCGGACCGCGATCTTCGTCCGGTGACCCGCCTCACGTGCGATCGCGCCGATCTCGACCGTGCCGTCGGCGATCTCCGGCACCTCGAGCGCGAAGAGCTTCTTCACCAGCGCCGGGTGGGACCGGGAGAGGGTGATCTGCGGCCCGCGCATCCCCTTGGCCACGTGCACCACCACGCAGCGGATCCGCTCGCCGTGCGCGTAACGCTCGCCGGGCACCTGCTCGGACTGCGGCAGGACGCCCTCCAGCTTGCCGAGGTCGACGCTGACGATGCCCTTCTCGGAGCGGGCCTCGTGCGCCTGCACCACGCCGGTGACCAGGTCGCCGTCGCGGCCGACGTACTCACCGAAGTGCACCTCGTCGGTGGCCTCCCGCAGCCGCTGGAGGATCACCTGCTTGGCGGTCATGGCGGCGATCCGCCCGAAGTCGTGCGGGGTGTCGTCCCACTCCCGCGCCACGGTGCCGTCCTCGGCCATCTCCTGCGCGTAGACCAGGGCCGCGCCGGACTTGCGGTCGATCTCCACCCGGGCGTGCGACTCCGCCCCGTCCGTGTGCCGGTAGGCGGTCAGCAGCGCGGCTTCGATCGCCGCGAGGATCGTGTCGAACGGGATCTCCCGCTCGCGCTCGAGTGCGCGCAGCGCCGCGAGGTCGATGTTCACCTCTCCTCGTCCTCCACATCATCTTCGTCGTCGAAGTCGTCGGTGTCGTCAATGTCGTCGGGTTCGCCCGACTCGTCGATCTCGTCGAGGCGGTGGAACTCGACCTGCACCCGGCCGGGGCCGAGCTGCGCGTAGGTCCACCCGGCGCGGCCGGTCTCAGTCTCCAGCACCACGCGCTCGTCGTCGGCCTCGACCACCCGGCCGGTGACCTGCCGGTCGCCGGCGGGCTGCTCGGCGCGAGGGTCGGGGGCGGCGCCGGCGCCGCGGACGGTCACCTTGACCAGCCGGCCGACGTTGCGCCGCCAGTGCCGGGGCAGGACGAGCGGCCGGTCCACGCCGGGGGAGCTGACCTCCAGCTGGTACTCCCCGGCGACGATGTCCCCGCCGGCCTCCTCGGCCGCGTCGAGGGCCGCGGAGACGGCCCGGGAGACCTCGGCGACGGCGTCCAGGTTGATCCCGCCGTCGGCGTCCACGATCACCCGCACCACGTGCCGCCGGCCGGCCCGGGAGACCGAGAGGTCCTCCAGGTCGTAGCCGGCGCCGGCGACCACCGGCTCGATAACCTCGCGCAGCCGCGCCCGTCGGGCGGCGAGGTCGCCGCGCGGGCCTCCGGCGCGCTCCCCGCCCCGGGGGGCGTCGGCGCGCCGGGGTCTCCCCGCCGGACCCGTCGACCTCGTGGCACGGCCACGCTGCGTCATCTCCGCACCCTTCCGCTGATCGGCGGCGCCCACTGGGCCGCCCATGCCGGCACGCCACCGGGGCTGACGCGCCGGTGGCTGCGCAGAGCGTAACGCGCCTGCCGCCGCCCGGGCCGGGCGGCGCACCGACGCCGGTGGAGCACGTACGGCCGGTGATGGTGTTGACTTGTCCGGTGGCGACGGGCGGAACGACACGACGCGGCGGAGCAACCGGGCATTCCCGGCGAACGGTGCTGCGCGCCGGGGCGTTCCTGGCGCTCGGCGGCGCGGCGGCGCCGCTGACCGGCTGCGGCCTGCTCGACCGCGACGACGGCCCCGACCCCGGGCCCGACCCGCTCACGCCGCTGCTCGACGAGTCGCTGCGGCTCGCCGCCGGGCACCGCGACGCCGCCGCCGCGCACCCCGCGCTCGCCGGCCTGCTCACGCCGATCGCCGAGGCGCACCACGCGCACGCGGCCGAACTGGCCCGCGTCATCGGCGTGCCGCTGCCGTCGGCGTCCGCCCCGGCCGCCGCCGTCCCGGCCGGGGACCCCGCCTCGGCACGGGCCGCGCTGCGCGAGAGCGAGCGCGGCGGCCGGGAGACCGCGACCAGGGCCTGCGCCGCGGCGCCGGCGGAGCGGGCCGCGCTGCTCGCCTCCATCGCCGCGGCCCGGGCCACCCACGTGGAGGCGCTGAAGTGACCGCACCGACACCGGCCGGGCCGGCCGACGCGCTCGGCGCGGCGCTCTCCGCCGAGTACGCCGCGATCTGGGCGTACGGGCCCATCGGGGTACGCCTCACCGGCGCGGCCCGCACCGCAGCGAGGGAGGCGGAGGCCGCGCACCGGCGCCGCCGCGACGACCTGATCGTGCGGCTGAGCACGGGCGGCGGCAGCGTTCCCGCCGACCGGGCCGGCTACGCGCTGCCGTTCCCCGTCACCGACCGGGCGGGCGCGCTGCGGCTGGCCGTCGAGGTGGAGGAGCGCACGGCGGCGTTCTGGCGGGCGGTGGTGCCGGTCACCACCGGCGCCGACCGGGACGGCGCGCTGGCCGCCCTGGTCGAGTACGCCCTGCGGGCCACCCGCTGGCGACGGGCGGCCGGGATCACCCCCCTGACGGTGCCGTTCCCGGGCCGGCCCACCTGACCGGCGACCCCGCTCCGGTTGCAGGTCGCATACCAGGTATGCATACTCCGTTGCCATGTCCATCCGTCACGGGCTGCTCGCCCTGCTCGAACGCGGCCAGATGTACGGCTACCAGCTGCGCGCCGCGTTCGAGGAGTCGACCGGCTCGACCTGGCCGCTGAACATCGGGCAGGTCTACACCACCCTGTCCCGCCTGGAGCGGGACGGGCTGGTCCGGTCGTTGCCCGAGAGCGAGGCCGGGCAGCGCCCGTACGAGATCACCGACGCCGGGCGGGCGGACCTGACCCTGTGGTTCGCCACCCCGATCAGCCGCACCGACCGGCCCCGCGACGAGCTGGCGATCAAGCTGGCCCTCGCGCTGACCACGCCCGGCGTCGACGTGCGCGCGGTGGTGCAGACCCAGCGCAGCGCGACCATGCGCACGTTGCAGGAGTTGACCCGGTTGAAGTACGCCAGCGACCGCCCGGAGGACCTGCCGTGGCGGCTGGTGCTGGACGCCATGGTGTTCCAGGCGGAGTCGGAGGTGCGCTGGCTGGACCACTGCGAGGCCAGCCTCGTGCGCTACCGTCCGGCGGGACCCGGCCACCCGCCCGCGCCCGCCGGGGCGGTGGAGCGGGCCGACGAGGAGGCACGACGGTGAGCACGGGGAGCGGGGGCGGGGCGCCGGGCGCACCCGTGCTCGACGTACGTGACGTGCACCGCACCCACGGCACCGGCCCGGCGGCGGTGCACGCGCTGCGCGGGGTGAGCCTCGCCGTCCGGCCGGGAGAGCTCGTCGCCGTGATGGGGCCGTCCGGCTCGGGGAAGTCGACCCTGCTCGCCCTGGCCGGCGGGCTGGACGGCCCGACGGCGGGCGAGGTGTACGTGGAGGGGCAGCCGCTCGGCGCCCTGGACCGGCGCCGGCTGGCCCAGGTGCGCCGCCGCCGGATCGGCTACGTCTTCCAGGACCTCAACCTGCTCGGCAGCCTCACCGCGGTGGAGAACGTCGCCCTCCCCCTCGAACTCGACGGCACCGGCGTCCGGCGGGCCCGCCGGCTGGCGCTGGACGCGCTGGCCGAGGTGGGCCTGCCCGAGCTGGGCGACCGCTTCCCCGACCAGCTCTCCGGCGGGCAGCAGCAGCGGGTGGCGATCGCCCGCGCCCTGGTCGGTGAGCGCCGGCTGGTGCTCGCCGACGAACCCACCGGGGCGCTCGACTCGCAGACCGGCGAGGCCGTGCTGCGCCTGCTGCGGCGCCGCGTCGACGCGGGGGCCGCCGCCGTGCTGGTCACCCACGAGGCGCGGCACGCCGCCTGGGCCGACCGGGTGGTCTTCCTGCGCGACGGTGTGCTGGTCGACTCGACGGCCCCGCTGAGCGGGGTGGAGCAGTTGCTGAGCGGCAGCGATCGGTGAGCGGGGGCCGGGGCGGCCGGCTCGCCCGCGCGGTCGGCTCCTGGTGGGCCGCGTTGCGGATCGCCCGGCGGGAGGCCCGGCGGGCCCGGGGGCGTACGGCGCTGGTGCTGGCGATGATCACGCTGCCGGTGCTGGTGCTGACCTTCACGGCGGTGAACTGGGACATGGCCGAGCTGACCCCGGCCGAACGGATCGAGCGCCAGCTCGGCGCCGCCGACGCGGAACTGCTCCGGGTGGCGGCGCAGCCGATCGTGCAGAGCCCCTGGGGCGACAACTGGAACTCCCGGCAGGGAGAACCGGCCCCGGCCGCGGCGGTCACCGCCGAGGAGGTGACCGCCCTGCTGCCGGCGGGGAGCCGGGTGACGCCGCTGCGCCGCTGGGTGTCCTTCGACGCCCGGGTCGGCGAGCGCGTCGAGGGCAACCTCACGGGTCGTGTGGTGGACCTCGCGGACCCGCTCGGCCGGGGCCTGGTCCGGTTCCACCAGGGTCGCCCGCCGGCCGGGCCGGACGAGATCGCGGTCAGCCCGGCGGCGGCGCGCCGCCTCGACGTCCGCACCGGCGGCACCGTCACCTCCGGCGACGGCGTCCGCTCCTGGCGGGTGGTCGGGGTCGCCGAGTACCCCGACGACCTGGGCCCGGTGGTGACGCTGCACCCGGCGGCGACGCGCCGGGGGGAGGCCGACCCGGACAACAACAGCTGGCTGGTCGACCTGCCCGGGGCCGTCGACGAGGGACTGTTCCGCCGGCTCAACGAGCGCGGCGTCCTGGTGCACGCCCGCGTACCGGGCCCGCCCCCGGAGTCGGACGACATCGCCGCGCTCCCGCCGGAGCGCCGCTACTCGCTCGACGCCGAGGGGATGAGCGTCTCGGTGCTCGTCGGCGGGCTGGGACTGCTGGAGGTGGTGCTGCTCGTCGGGCCGGCCTTCGCGGTGGGCGTACGACGGCGGCGCCGGGACCTCGCGCTGGTCGCGGTGGCCGGCGGCGACGACGCCCAGCTGCGCCGGATCGTGCTGGCCGACGGCGTGGTCCTGGGCGCCGTCGGGGCCGCCACCGGGGTCGCCCTCGGCATCGCCGCCGCGTTCGCCGGGCGGTCGCTGATGGAGCAGTACTTCTTCGGCGCGCGCTTCGGCGGGTACCGCTGCTGGCCGGCGGCCCTCGCGGCGATCGCCGCCGTCGCGGTGCTCGCCGGGGTGCTGGCCGCGCTGGCCCCGGCCTGGACGGCCGCGCGGCAGGACGTGGTGGCGGGGCTGGCCGGCCGGCGCACGCCGCCGGCGCACCGGCGGCGCTGG
>NZ_JBAKHV010000082.1:0-19254 GCF_036906775.1 Micromonospora sp. CPCC 205561
CTGTCCGTGCCCGGGCGCCGTGTCTCCCGGCGGACCGTCGGGGGGGCCGGCGACATCCAGCTCGGCGAGGACCGGCAGCGTCGCCACCCCGCCGCCCGCCCAGCCGGCGTACCCGTCGCCGGCCCCGGCCCGGCCCACCACGCCGGAACCGCCCGCCGCGCCGCCGGTCGCGGCGGCACCCCCGGCGGCACCCCCGGAGGCACCCCCGGCGGCGCCCGCGACCGACGCGGACGCCTGGCGGACCGCGGCGGACGAGGGCTGGACCAGGGCCAGCCAGGCGGCGGCGCCCGCCACCGCCGGCACCACCCGCTCCGGGCTGCCCAAGCGGACGCCGCAGGCGCAGCTCGTGCCCGGCGGCATCGAGCCCCGGGGCGGCCGCGACCGCAGCCGGCGCACCCCCGACGAAGTTCGGGGCCTGTTGTCGGCCTACCACCGCGGCGTCCAGCGCGGCCGGGCGGCCGGTACGGACCAGAACAGCACCTCGACCAAGGAGACGAGTCGATGAACAGGCCAGCGGCCATGCAGGACATGAGTTGGTTGCTCACCAACTTCGCCGACAGCGTGGCGGGGATCGCCCACGTGGTGGCGGTGTCCGCCGACGGGCTGCTGCTCGCCTCCTCGCGGGACCTGCCCGCGGACCGGGCGGACCAGCTCGCCGCGATCACCTCGGGCGTGGTCAGCCTGACCGAGGGCGCCGCCCGGATGTTCAGCGCCGGCGGCGTACTGCAGACGGTCATCGAGATGGACAGCGGCTACCTGTTCCTGATGTCGATCAGCGACGGTTCGTCGATGGCCGTGCTGGCGGCCCGCAGCTGCGACGTCGGTCAGGTGGGTTACGAGATGGCGCTGCTGGTCGAGCGGGTCGGCGCCGCGCTGGTGCCGCTGCCGCGGGACGCGGTGCGGTCCTAGCGGCAGGCGCCGCCGCGCGACGCGCGCGTCGGCAGGGAACGAGGAGATCCGGTGCCCGCCCAGGGGCCGGCCGGGAGAGGAGGTGATCGTCGGTGGACCAACGGCGCGTGGACCCACGTGGTGCGCTGGTACGGCCCTACGCGGTCACCCGCGGCCGGACCGAGGCCCGGATGGACATCGCCCTTGAGGCGGTCCTGACGGCCAGTCCGACCCAGGCCGCCGAGTCCCGCTTCGCGGGGCACGACAAGCACCGCATCGCCACCGTGTGTGAGGGCCGGGCGCAGTCGCTGGCCGAGATCTCCGCGTACACCCGGATGCCGCTGGGCGTCACCCGGGTGCTGGTCGCCGACATGGTGGCCGAGAGCCTGCTGACGCTACACACTGCCGCTCCCGCCGAGGGGTTCGAGGAGCGGATGGAAATCCTTGGAAGGGTGCTAAGTGGACTTCGCAGGCTATGACCCCGCCGGGGCCCGCCGAAACCGGGGAATCATCTCCGCGAAGATCGTGGTCGCGGGCGGTTTCGGCGTGGGCAAGACGACCCTGGTCGGCGCGATCTCGGAGATCACCCCGCTCAGGACCGAGGCGGTGATGACCGCGGCCGGTGTGGGCATCGACGACCCCTCCAAGGTGCCGGGGAAGCAGACCACCACGGTCGCCATGGACTTCGGTCGGATCACCATGGCCGAGGACCTGATCCTGTATCTCTTCGGCACGCCGGGTCAGACCCGGTTCTGGTTCATGTGGGACGAGATCATCAAGGGCGCGGTGGGCGCCGCCGTCCTGGTCGACACCCGCCGGATCACCGACGCCTTCGCGCCGCTGGACTACTTCGAGAACCGCCGGCTGCCCTACGTCGTGGCGTTGAACCGTTTCGACGGCGCGCCGCAGTACGAGCTGGAGGAGGTCCGCGAGGCGCTGGCCATCTCGCCGGACGTGCCGCTGGTACTTACCGACGCGCGGCACCGCGACGCGGTCAAGCAGGTGCTGGTGACGGTCGTCGAGCACGCCATGCTCCGCCTGGAGGCCGAGCACGGCCGGGGCTATCCGGCGCCGGTCGGCTGAGCGGGACGGCTGCCGCCCCCGGGTCGGGTCAGTCGACCCGGAGGCGGTAGCCGCGCTTGACCACGGTCTGCACCACCCGCGGCGAGCGCAGGCCGGCGCGCAGCCGGGCCACCGCCATCTCGACGGCGTGCTCGTCGGCGCCGCGCGGCAGGGTCCGGAGCAGGGCGGTGCGGGACAGCACCCGCCCGGGGGAGCTGGCCAGCGCCCGCAGCACCGCCATCGGCGCCGGTGCGAGCGGGCGCAGCTCGCCGTCGACCACGGCGGCGTGCCCGCGCAGGGTGAGCAGGTGGCCGGCCACCTTCAGGGTGACCGTGCGGCGGGGCAGTTCGTCGACGATGGTCCGGACCAGGGCGCCCAGGCGGGCCCTGGCCGGCGCGCTGACCGGCACCCCGCGCCGCAGCAGCGGTTCGGCGGTGACCGCGCCCACGCAGCTGGCGAGCACGTCGCCCCGGAACGCGGCCAGCACCGCGTCGGAGCGGTCCCCGGCGGCACGCAGCAGCGCCTCGGCCGCCGGGGCGGAGGTGAAGGTCACCGCGTCGACCAGCCGGCCGGCGACCAGGTCGATCAGCCGGTGCAGCGGGGCCGGGTCGGTCGGCGGCGCCCAGCGGTAGACGGGCACCTCGATCACGGTGGCCCCGGCCGCCTCCAGCACCAGCGTGCACTCCGGCTGCCGCTCGCCGTGCAGCTGCATGGCGACCACCTGCCCGGCCACGCCGCGCCGGCACAGGTGCTCGATGACCTCCTCGCAGCTCTCCGAGTCCGGCGACCACTGGTCGTGCAGGCCGGCGGCCCGGATCGCCCCGCGTGCCTTGGGCCCCCGGGCCACCACGTACGCGTCGGCGAGCACGCCGCGCAGCGGCTCGGCCAGCCCCCAGCCCTCGGCCGCCTCCAGCCAGCCGCGCATCCCGATGCCGGTGTTGGCCATCAGCACGTCCGGCGGCCGGTCCAGGCAGGCCCGGGTCGCCTCCCGCAGGTCGGTGTCGTCGGTCAGCGGCACGATCCGCAGGGCCGGGGCGATCACCACCCGGGCCCCCCGCCGCTGGAGCAGCGCGGCGAGTTCGTCCCGCCGGCGGTCGGCGGTCACCCCGATGGTGAAGCCGGCCAGTTCGTCGCGCATTCACTCCTCCTGTCGCAGCCGCACCTCGACCAGACCGTCCCGGCAGCGCGCCTCGTGCCGGGGCACGGCGACCCCGGGCAGGTCCAGGCAGACCCCGGTGCGCAGGTCGTACACCTGCTTGTGCAGCGGCGAGGCGACCGTCGGCACCCCGCCCCGGCTGCCGACGATCCCGCGCGACAACACGTACGCCCCGGCGACGGGGTCGAGGTTGCCGATCGCGAACAGCCCGTCGGCGGTGCGGAAGAGGGCCACCTGCACGCCGTCGACGAGCGCGGCCACGCCCCGCTCGGGGTCCAGCCGGTCGAGTGGGCAGACCCGCGTCCAGGCGTGCGTCGGGGTGGGCGTCGTCGTCATCGTGATGGTCATCGCCGTACCTCCGGCAGTGCGGGTGTCGTGGTGGTCATCGCCGCACCTCCGGCATGCCCAGGGCGACCGGTCGTCGGTCCTCGTCGGCCGGCGTCCGGGCGACCGGGACCGGCTGGCCCCGTTCGAGCGCGAAGGTGATGGACGGGTCGGGCACGTCGGGGGCGTTGACGAAGGAGGCGAAGCGGCGCAGCCGGACCGGGTCCTCCAGCACGTCGCGCCACTCGTCGGAGTAGGAGTCGACGTGCCGGGCCATCGCGGCGTCGAGGTCGGCGCAGAGGCCGAGGGAGTCGTCCACGATGACGGCGCGCAGGTGCTCCAGCCCGCCCTCCATCGCCTCGATCCAGGCCGCGGTGCGTTGCAGCCGGTCGGCGGTGCGGACGTAGTACATCAGGAACCTGTCGACCAGCCGGACCAGCGCCTCCGTGGAGAGGTCGGTGGCGAAGAGGTCGGCGTGCCGGGGCCGGAAGCCGCCGTTGCCGCCGACGTAGAGGTTCCAGCCGGTCTCGGTCGCGATGACGCCGAAGTCCTTGCTGCGCGCCTCGGCGCACTCGCGGGCGCAGCCCGAGACCGCAGACTTGATCTTGTGTGGGCCGCGCAGCCCCCGGTAGCGCAGCTCCAGGGCGATGGCCAGCCCGACCGAGTCCTGCACCCCGTAGCGGCACCAGGTCTCACCCACGCAGGACTTCACCGTACGCAGCGACTTGCCGTACGCGTGGCCGGACTCGAAGCCGGCGTCGACCAGCCGGCGCCAGATCTGCGGCAGCTGCTCGACCCGGGCCCCGAACAGGTCGATCCGCTGCCCGCCCGTGATCTTGGTGTAGAGCCGGAAGTCCCGGGCCACCTCGCCGATCACGATGAGCTTCTCCGGGGTGATCTCGCCACCGGGGATGCGGGGCACCACCGAGTAGCTGCCGTCGCGTTGCAGGTTGGCCAGGAAGTGGTCGTTGGTGTCCTGCAACGACGCCTGCTCCCCGTCCAGCACGTGCCCGGTGCCCAGCGAGGCGAGGATCGAGGCGACCACCGGCTTGCAGATGTCGCAGCCGCGACCCCGGCCGTGCTCGGCGACGAGCTGGGAGAAGGTGCGGATGCCGCGCACCCGGACGATGTCGAAGAGCTCCTGCCGGCTGGCGTCGAAGTGCTCGCAGAGCGCGGTCGACTGGCGCACCCCGGCCGCGTCGAGGAGCTGCTTGAGCATCGGCACGCAGGAGCCGCAGCTGGTGCCCGCCCGGGTGCACGCCTTCAGCGCCGGCACGTCCGCGCAGCCGCCGGCGATCGCCGCGTCGACGTCGGCGCGGGTCACCGCGTTGCAGGAGCAGACCTGCGCGGTGGCCGGGAGCGCGCCGGCGCCCGCGCCCGTCCCGCCGGCGGGGGCGAGCAGCGCCAGCGGGGGAGCGGGCAGCGGGCCGCCGACGCTGGCCCGCAGCGTGGGGTACGCGCTCGCGTCGCCGACCAGCACCCCGCCGAGCAGGGTCTGCGCGTCGTCGGAGAGGACCAGCTTGGCGTAGACCCGGGTGGCCGGGTCGGTGAACGTCACGTCGAGGCAGCCCGGCGTCGTGCCGTGCGCGTCGCCGAACGACGCCACGTCCACGCCGAGCAGCTTGAGCTTGGTGGCGGTCTCCGCGCCGGGGAAGGTGGCCGCCCCGCCGACCAGCCGGTCGGCGACCACCTCGGCCATCGCGTACCCGGGGGCGACCAGGCCGTGGCAGGTGCCGTCGACGGCCGCGCACTCGCCGACCGCCCAGATCCGCTCGTCGGCGCTGCGGCAGGTGTCGTCCACCAGCACACCGCCGCGCGGGCCCAGGGCGAGGCCCGCCGCCCGGGCCAGCTCGTCGCGCGGGCGGATGCCGGCCGCGACCACCACCAGCTCGGCGTCGACCACGGTCCCGTCCGCCAGCTCCAGCCCGGCGACCGTGCCGTCGGGGCCGGGCCGGACGGCGGTGGTGGCCACGCCCAGGTGGGTGGCCACGCCCAGTTCGTCGACGTACCGGCGCAGCATCGCGCCGCCGGCCGTGTCCACCTGCACCGGCATCAGCCGGGGCGCGAACTCCACCACGGCGGTGTCCAGCCCGAGCAGCCGAAGCGCGTTCGCCGCCTCCAGCCCGAGCAGCCCGCCGCCGATCACCGCCCCGGTCCGCCGGCCCCGCGCGTGCTCCCGGATCGCCTCCAGGTCGTCCAGCGTCCGGTAGACGAAGACCCCGGGCAGGGTCGCGCCCTCCACCGGCGGCACGAACGCGTACGAGCCGGTGGCGAGCACCAGGGCGTCGTACGGGTGCTCGCCGGTCGCGGTGCGCACCAGCCGCCGCTCCCGGTCGATCTCCGTGGCCGGCTCGCCGAGGCGCAGCTGCACCCCGTCGTCGGGGGTGTGCAGGTTCAGCTCCCCGGCGCCCACCCCGTCGAAGAACGCCGAGAGCCGCACCCGGTCGTACGCCGGGCGGGTCTCCTCGGCGAGCACGGTGACCCGCCACCGCCCCTCGGGGTCGCGGGCGCGCAGCGCGTCGAGGAAGCGCTGCCCCACCATGCCGTTGCCCAGGACGACCAGCCTGCTGATCCGCTCGCTCATCGCGTCACCTCCACCGAATCCACCTCGGACAACCAGCCGACGATGCCGGCGACCGCGTCCCGGCAGCCGCCGCAGCCCGTGCCGGCCCGGGTCGCGGCGACCACGGCGTCGACCGTCCGGGCCCCGGAGCGCCAGCAGCCCACCAGCGCACCCTTGCTGACGTCGTTGCACTGGCAGACGGTCGCCGCGTCCGGCATCAGCGCCGGGGTCGCGGCGGGCGCCGCCGCGGCGCCGAACGCCCGGCCGAGCAGCAGCGAGCGCCGGTCGGCCGGCACCGGCTGGCCCCGGTCGAAGAGCTGGATGACCGTGCCGACCGCCGGGTTGTCGCCGAGCAGGATCGCGGCGGTCAGCCGCTCGTCGTGGATGCGCAGCCGGGCGTACGTGCCCCGGGCCGGGTCGGCGAAGGTCAGCTCCTCGCCGGTCCCGCCGTCGCCCGGGTCACCCATGGCGGCGAGGTCGATGCCGGCCGCCTTGAGCCGGGTCACCGGCGGCCGGGGCCGGTAGCGGGCCCCCGGGTCCTCACCGGCGAGCAGCTGCGCCACCACCCGGGCCTGCGCCCAGGCCGGGGCGACCAGGCCGGTGAGCGCGCCGTCGTGCTGGGCGCAGTCGCCGATCGCCGAGATCCGCGGGTCGCTGGTGCGCAGCCGGTCGTCGACCAGCACGCCCCGCTCCACGTCCAGCCCGGCGGCCCGGGCGAGGGCGGTGTCGGGGCGTACCCCGCAGGAGAGGACCAGCAGGTCGGCGGCGAGTGACCGGCCGTCGGCCAGGTCGAGGCGGACCCCGTCGGCGTCCGCGACCACCCTGGTGGCCGACACGGCCAGGTGGGTGGTCACCCCCAGGCCGGCGAGCGTGCCGGCCAGCACGGCCGCCGCGGCCGGGTCGAGCTGCCGCTCCATCAGGTACGGCACCGGGTGCACCACGCCGACGTCGAGGCCCCGGGCGGCGAGGCCGCGGGCCGCCTCCAGCCCGAGCAGCCCGCCGCCGAGCACCAGGGCGGCGCGTGCGCCGTCGGCCGCGGCGAGGATCCGGCGGCAGTCGTCCAGGGTGCGGAACGGCACGACCCGCTCCGGCAGCTCGGGCCCGTCCAGCCCCGGCAGCGGGGGCACCACGGCCCGGCTGCCGGTGGCGAGCACCAGCTGGTCGTACGCGAGTCGGTCGCCGTCGTCGGTGTGGACCGTGCCGGCGGCGCGGTCGATGGCGGTGACCGTCACCCCGGTACGCAGGTCGACGCCCTGCCCGGCGGCCTCGGCCAGCTCCACGTCCGGCTCGCGGATCCGTCCGGTCAGCAGGGTGGAGAGCATGATCCGGTTGTACGCCCGGTGCGGCTCCGCGCCGAGCACGGTGACCTTTCGGTCGCCGCCCCGGGCGTGCAGCTCGCCGGCCAGCCGGGAGCCGGCCATCCCGTTGCCGATGATCACGATTCGCTCGGTCACGGTCGCTCCACCCTCTCCAGCCGGACGGCGCAGATCTTGAACTCCGGCATCCCGGAGACCGGGTCGACGGCGTCGTTGGTGACCGAGTTGGCCCGCGCGGCGCCGCCCCAGTGGAACGGCGCGAAGACGGTGTCCGGCCGGATCGCGGTGCTGAGCCGGGCCGGCGCGCGCAGCTCGCCCCGGCGCGAGACCACCCGCACCGGTTCGCCGTCGCCGATGCCGAGCCGGTCGGCCAGGTCGGGGTGCAGCTCGACGAACGCGCCCGGGGCGGCCCGGCGCAGCGCGGCGACCCGGCGGGTCTGGGTGCCGGACTGGTACTGGGCGAGCACCCGGCCGGTGGTGAAGTGCAGCGGGTACTCGGCGCACACCTCCTCGGCCGCCGGCCGGTGCTCCACCGCGTGGAAGCGGGCCCGTCCGTCGGGGGTGGCGAAGCGGTCGCCGAAGAGCCGGGGGGTGTCCGGGCCGTCCTCGGCGGGACAGGGCCAGAACACGCCGTCGCGCTCGTCGATCCGCTCCCAGCTCACCCCGGCGTAGTCGGCGATCCCACCGGCCGAGGCCCGCCGCAGCTCCGCGAAGACCACCCGCGGATCGCCGGCGTCCCCGGCGGGTACCGGACCTCCTCCCGCCCGGAGGCGGGCCGTGAGGTCGGCGAGGATCTCCAGGTCGGTGCGGACGCCGGGCGGCGGCGGGCGCAGGGCGCGGCGGCGCAGCACCCGGCCCTCCAGGTTGGTCATCGTGCCGTCCTCCTCGGCCCACTGGGCGGTGGGGAGCACCACGTCGGCCAGCGCGGCCGTCTCGGAGAGCAGGAGGTCGGCGACCACGAGCAGGTCGAGGTCGCGCAGCCGGCGCTCGATCCGGGCGGCCCGGGGCGCGGAGACCACCGGGTTGGAGCCGAAGACCAGCAGCGCCTTCGGCCCGGCGGGCGTGCCCAGCGAGTCCAGCAGCTGGTACGCGGGCACCCCCGGTCCGGGCAGCTCCTCGGCCGGCACCCCCCAGACCCCGGCGACGTGCGCCCGGGCGGCCGGGTCGTCGATGCTCCGGTAGCCGGGGAGCTGGTCGGCCTTCTGCCCGTGCTCCCGCCCGCCCTGCCCGTTGCCCTGCCCGGTGAGGCAGCCGTAGCCGGAGCCGGGGCGACCGGGCAGCCCGAGGGCGAGCGCCAGGTTGACGAAGCCGGTGACCGTGTCGACCCCCTTGGCGTGCTGCTCGGCGCCGCGCGCGGTCACGATGATCACTCGCTCGGCGGTGCCGAGAGCCCGGGCGGTGGCCTCCAGATCGGCCACCGGTACGCCGGAGAGCGCCTCGGCGCGGGCCGGCCACCAGCCGGCGACGGCGCGGCGGACCGCCTCGAAGCCGGTGGTGCGCCCGGCCACGTAGTCCCGGTCGACCCAGCCCTCGGTGAGCGCGATGTGCAGCAGCGCGTTCGCCACCGCCAGGTCGGTGCCGGGCAGGGGTTGCAGGTGCAGGTCGGCCTGGCGGGCGGTGGCGGTGACCCGGGGGTCGACCACGATCAGCCGGCCGCCGCGCTCGCGCAGCTCGGTCAGGCGGCGGACCAGCGGGGGCATGGTCTCCGCCGGGTTCGCGCCGACCAGCAGCAGCGTGTCGGCCCGGCCCAGGTCGGCCAGCGGGAACGGCAGCCCCCGGTCGACGCCGAAGGCGCGCATCCCGGCGGCCGCCGCCGAGGACATGCAGAACCGTCCGTTGTAGTCGATGTGCCTCGTGCGCAGCGCGACCCGGGCGAACCTCCCCAGCGCGTACGCCTTCTCGTTGGTGAGCCCACCGCCGCCGAAGACGGCCACCGCGTCGCGGCCGTGTGCCCCCTGGACGGCGCGCACGCCGGTGGTGATCCGGTCTAGGGCGGCGGCCCAGCCCGCCGGGCGCAGCTCGCCGTCGACCGGGTCGCGCAGCAGCGGGGTGGTCAGCCGCTCGGGGTGGTCGAGCAGTTCGGCGGCGGTCCAGCCCTTCTGGCAGAGGCCGCCCCGGTTGGTGGGGAACTGCCGGGGGAGCACCGTCACCCGACCGGCCTCCTCGCGCAGCGTCATGCCGCACTGGAGGGCGCAGTACGGGCAGTGCGTCCCGACCTCGCGGGGTGTCCGCCCCGACCCTGTCGCCGCCCGTGCACCGTCCGTCATGTCGGCAAAGCGTGCCGGGGGGCGGTTTCCGCTCCGGGTCCCGCTTGTTTCGGTCCTGTCAAGAGCCGCTCACACCGCACCGGGGCAGCGGGCCGGCTTCCATCATCTACAATATGGGAAATACGTCCTACAATATGGGAGGCGCGATGGGCGTGGCGGAGGTATTCGACGCGGCGGCCGGCGGCTACGACGGGGCCCGCCGGCGCCTGGTGCCCTGCTTCGACGCCTTCTACGGCACCGCCGTAGAGGTGGCCGCGCCGCCGCTGCGGGCGGCGCTCGCCGCGGGGCGTACCCCCCAGGTGCTGGACCTGGGCGCCGGTACCGGGCTGCTGTCGCTGCTGCTCGCGGCGGCGGTGCCGGGGGTCCGGCCGACGTTGGTCGACGCCGCGCCGGCCATGCTCGCGGTCGCCGCCGACCACCTGCGCTCGCGCGGGGTGACGCACCGGACGGTCCGGGCCGACCTGGCCGACCCGCTGCCCGCCGGCCGCTACGACGCGGTGGTCAGCGCGCTGGCCGTGCACCACCTCGACGACGCCGGCAAGCGCGACCTCTACCGGCGGGCGGCGGCCGCGCTGGCGCCCGGCGGCGTCTTCGTCAACGCCGAGCAGGTCGCCGCCCCCACCCCCGAGCTGGACCGGCGCTACCACGAGGTGTGGCTGGCGCAGGCCGCCGCGCTGGGCTCCGACGCCGACGAGATCGCCGCCGCCGAGGGGCGGATGGCGTACGACCGCCCTGCGCCGGTCACCGAGCAGTGCCGCTGGCTGACCGAGGCGGGCCTGGTCGACGTCGACTGCTTCTTCAAGCAGTGGCGGTTCGCCGTCCTCGGCGGCCGGCGCGGGTAGCCGGGTCGGGCGGTACGACTGCCGGTCGCGCCCCTGACTCCCGGATCGGCCGGCTGCGCATCCCGCGGGAGCCCTGACATCTCACCGGCGACGTCGGCGCGCGGTGCGGTCTCCGTATCCGGCCCGACCCCCGACGGGCACCGCGGGGTAATCCCGGATTCCTAACTTCCTCGAAGGTCGTACCGACGAGGAGGAGTCGCCGTGAGCGCACTGGCCCCCAGCACACCCCTGGCCGAGGCCACCCCGGCCGCCGCCGGGCGCCGGCACCGCATCGACGACTGGCGGCCCGAGGACCCGGTGTTCTGGCGGACGACGGGGGAGCCGATCGCCCGCCGCAACCTCTGGGTCTCCATCCTCGTCGAGCACGTGGGCTTCTCCGTGTGGAGCCTCTGGTCGGTCACCGTGCTCTTCCTCGGGCCCGAGTACGGCATCGACCCGGCGGGGAAGTTCCTGCTCACCGCCGTGCCGGCCGCCCTGGGCGGGGCGCTGCGGCTGCCGTACACCCTGGCCGTGGCCCGCTTCGGCGGGCGGACCTGGACGGTCGTCAGCGCGCTGCTGCTGCTCCTCCCGGCCGTGCCGATGACGGTGCTGCTGGAGCCGGGCGTCTCCTACTCCACCCTGATGGTGCTGGCCTGCCTGACCGGCGTCGGCGGGGGGAACTTCGCCTCCTCGATGGCGAACATCAACCTGTTCTATCCGCAGCGGCTCAAGGGCCGGGCGCTCGGGCTCAACGCCGGCGGCGGCAACCTGGGCGTGCCCGCGGTGCAACTGGTCGGGCTGGCGGTGCTGGCGACCGCGGGGGCCGCGTACCCGCGCCTGGTGCCGGCGGTCTACCTGCCGCTGATCGTGCTGGCCGCGTTCGCGGCCGCGCGCGGGCTGGACGACGTCCCCGGGGCGCGCAACGAGCCCGGCGTGCTGCGCGAGGCCGCCCGCGACCCGCACACCTGGGTGGTCTCGCTGCTCTACGTCGGCAGCTTCGGCTCCTTCATCGGCTTCGGCTTCGCCTTCGGCCAGGTGCTCCAGCTCCAGTTCGCCGACCGCTTCCCGACCCCCGTCGACGCCGCCTGGCTGACCTTCCTCGGCCCACTGGTCGGCTCGCTGGTCCGGCCGGTCGGCGGGCACCTCGCCGACCGGCTCGGCGGGGCCCGGGTGACCTTCTGGAACTTCGTCGCGATGGCGGCCGGCGCCACCCTGGTCCTGTACGCCGCCCGGGAGCGGTCGTTCGGGCTCTACCTGCTCGGCTTCCTGTCCCTCTTCGTCGCCTCGGGGGTCGGCAACGGCTCGACGTACAAGATGATCCCGGCGATCTTCCGGGCCCGGGCGACGGCCGCGGTGGACGCCGGCCGGCGGGAGGCGGCGGCGGCCGGGCGCTGGGCGGTGCGGATGAGCGGGGCGCTGATCGGCATCGCCGGGGCGGTCGGCGCCTCGGGCGGGGTGCTGGTGAACGTCGCCTTCCGGCAGTCGTTCCTGACCCGGGGCAGCGCGGACGCGGCGTACGTCGCCTTCATCGCCGCCTACGCGGTCTGTCTCGGGGTGACCTGGTTGGTCTACCTGCGGCCCGGCCGGAGCCGGCTCGCCGGCGTGTGAGCGCCGCCAGGTATCCTCGTGGCCTGGCGGGGGCGGTACCCCGTTTTGACCTGCCGACGGGGCGGCGGGTATCGTTGCCTGCTGTTGTACGACATCCAGAGGCGTGCCGCCTAAGGTACGCTTGGTCGTTCGTGCGCGCCCGGTAACCTCGGCGCGCGACCCCAGACCGACGACGAGACAAGGTATACCTGTGCGTACGTACAGCCCGAAGCCGGGTGAGATCGAGCGTCAGTGGCACGTCATCGACGCCTCTGATGTCGTGCTGGGCCGCCTGGCCACCCACGCCGCCACGCTGCTGCGCGGCAAGCACAAGCCGACTTTCGCGCCGCACGTCGACACGGGCGACTTCGTCGTCATCGTGAACGCGGGCAAGGTCGCGCTGACCGGCAACAAGCGCCACACCAAGGTCGCCTACCGCCACTCCGGCTACCCGGGTGGTCTGAAGCAGGTCGGCTACGACGAGCTGCTGACCAAGCGCCCCGAGCGGGCCATCGAGCTGGCCGTCAAGGGCATGCTCCCGCACAACAAGCTCGGCCGTCAGCTCATCAAGAAGCTGAAGGTCTACGCCGGTGCCGAGCACCCGCACAGCGCGCAGCAGCCGGTGCCGTTCGAGATCAAGCAGATCGCGCAGTGAGCGCGGGCGAAGGAAACAGCATGACCGACATCACCGAGACCGAGGTCGCCCCCGAAGCCACCGAGGCCGCCGAGGCTCCGGCGCCCGTCGCCCGCGCGCCGCGTGGTGAGCGCCCGATCCAGACCGTGGGCCGCCGCAAGGAGGCCATCGTCCGGGTGCGCATCGTCCCGGGCTCCGGCAAGATCACCTGCAACGGCCGGGACCTCGAGGCCTACTTCCCGAGCAAGGTGCACCAGCAGCTCATCAAGGACCCGCTGGTCACCGCCGAGAAGCCGGAGGCGTTCGACGTCATCGCCAACCTGCGTGGCGGCGGCACCACCGGTCAGGCCGGCGCGCTCCGGCTGGCCATCGCCCGGGCCCTCATCGTCAGCGAGCCTGACGACCGCCCGGCGCTGAAGAAGGCCGGCTTCCTCACCCGGGACGCCCGGGTCAAGGAAAGCAAGAAGTACGGCCTCAAGAAGGCCCGTAAGGCTCCCCAGTACTCGAAGCGCTGATCCTCAGCGGCACGTTGTACTTCTGACGGACGGCCGGGTCCGCCTCCCCTGGACGGGAGGTGGCCCGGCCGTTCGCCTTTCCTCGACCGTTTCATCGGAGGTTGGCGGGTATGGGCCGGTTGTTCGGCACGGACGGCGTACGCGGGCGGGCGAACGCGGATCTCACGCCCGAGTTGGCGCTCGCGGTGGCGGTCGCCGCCGCGCACACGCTCGCCGAGTCGGACCGGAGTCATCCGCCGCTGGCCGTGGTCGGGCGGGACACCCGGGCCAGCGGCGAGATGCTGGAGGCCGCCGTGGTCGCCGGGCTCACCAGCGCCGGCGCCAACGTGGTCCGGGTGGGTGTGCTGCCCACTCCCGCCGTGGCGTTCCTCACCGCCGAGGCCAAGGCCGACCTGGGCGTCATGCTCTCCGCCTCGCACAACCCGATGCCCGACAACGGGATCAAGCTCTTCGCGGCGGGCGGGCACAAGCTGCCGGACGAGATCGAGATGCGGATCGAGGCGGCGATCGAGGCGAACGCCACCACCGCCTGGGAGCGGCCGGTCGGCGCCGGGGTGGGCCGGGTGCACGACCTGCTCGACGGTGCCGACCACTACGTGCAGCACCTGGTCGGCACCGTGCCGCACCGCCTCGACGGGATCAAGGTCGTGGTCGACTGCGCCAACGGCGCGGCCGCCGAGGTGGCGCCGGTGGCGTACCGGGAGGCCGGGGCGGAGGTCGTCGCCATCCACGCCGAGCCCGACGGCCTCAACATCAACGACGAGTGCGGCTCCAACCACATCGACGCCCTGCGGGCCGCGGTGGTGGAGCACGGCGCGCACCTCGGCATCGCCCACGACGGCGACGCCGACCGCTGCGTCGCGGTCACCGCCGACGGCGACGAGGTCGACGGCGACCAGGTGATGGCCGTCCTGGCGCTCGCCATGCGGGAGGCCGGCACGCTCACCGACGACACGCTCGTCGCCACCGTGATGAGCAACCTCGGCCTGCGGCTGGCCATGTCCGCGCAGGGCATCCGGCTCATCGAGACCAAGGTCGGCGACCGGTACGTGCTGGAGGAGCTGCGGGCGTCCGGGCTGGCGCTGGGCGGCGAGCAGAGCGGGCACATCGTGATGCCCGCGCACGCGACCACCGGCGACGGCGTCCTCACCGGGCTGCACCTGATGTCCCGGCTGGCGGCCACCGGGAAGTCCCTGGCGGAGCTGGCCGGGGTCGTAACCCGGCTGCCGCAGGTGCTGATCAACGTGCCGGTCGGTGACCGTGCGGCCGGCGCGGCCGCGCCCGCCGTGCGCGCCGAGGTCGAGCGGGCCGAGGCCGAGCTGGGGGAGACCGGCCGGGTGCTGCTGCGCCCGTCCGGCACCGAGCCGCTGGTCCGGGTCATGGTCGAGGCGGCCACCGAGCGCACCGCCCGCGAGACGGCCGAGCGCATCGCCGAGCGGGTCCGCACCGCCAGCCCGACCGCCTGACCTCTCCCGTCGGCCCCGGTCCGCCACCGGCGGGCCCGGGCCGACGCCCGCGTCAGGCGCGGGTACGGAACGGGCCCGGCGTCACCGGCCTGCCGGGTCGGGCCCGCGGCGCGCCGCCGGTGGCCGCCGGCCGGACGGGTTCAGGCGGACGCGTCGGTCACCGCGTGCCCGTCAGCCGGCGCAGCCGCGTGACGGCCTCGGTCAGCACCTCGGGGCGCTTGCAGAAGGCGAAGCGGACGAGCTGCCGGCCCGCCTCCGTGTCGTCGTAGAAGACCTGGGTCGGAACGGCGACCACGCCGCACCGCTCGGGCAGCGAGCGGCAGAACTCGATCCCGTCGCGCCCGCCGAGCGCGGTGACGTCGGCGGTGACGAAGTACGTCCCCTCCGGCGCCAGCACCTCGAAGCCGGCGTCGGCCAGCCCGCCGGCGAGCTGGTCCCGGCGCGCCTGCATGCCGTCGCGGAGGTCGGTGAAGTAGTCGTCGGGCAGGGCCAGGGCCGTCGCGACCGCCGGTTGCAGCGGCGCCGCGTTGACGAAGGTGAGGAACTGCTTCACCCGCAGCACCGCCGAGACCAGCGCCGCGGGGCCGCTCGCCCAGCCGACCTTCCAGCCGGTGCAGGAGAACGTCTTGCCGGCCGAGGAGATCCGCAGCGTCCGCCCGCGCATCCCGGGCAGGGTGGCGAGCGGGACGTGCGGGGTGGCCGCGTCGGTGAAGACGAGGTGCTCGTACACCTCGTCGGTCACCGCGTACGCGTCGTGCTCCTGGCACAGCTCGGCGACGAGGGCCAGCTCGTCGGGGGTGAACACCTTGCCGGTCGGGTTGTGCGGGGAGTTGAGCAGCACGAGGCGGGTGCGCGGGCCGAACGCGGCGCGCAGGGCGGCGGGGTCGAAGGCGTACCGGCCGTCGTCGCCGGGGCGCAACGTCACCGGCCGTCGGACCGCGCCGGCCAACGCGACCGAGGCGGCGTACGAGTCGTAGTACGGCTCGAAGCAGACCACCTCGTCGCCCGGCTCACAGAGCCCGAGGATGGCCGCGGCGACCGCCTCGGTGGCGCCCGCCGTCACCACGATCTCGCCGTCCGGGTCGTACTCCAGGCCCCAGAAGCGGCGCTGGTGCGCGGCCACCGCCGCACGCAGTGCCGGGACGCCCGGGCCCGGCGGGTACTGGTTCTGCCCGGTGCGCAGCGCCTGGGCCGCGGCGGCCAGCATCTCCGGCGGCCCGTCGGTGTCCGGGAAGCCCTGGCCGAGGTTGACCGCGCCGGTGCGGGCGGCGAGGGCGGACATCTCGGCGAAGATGGTCGTCCCGAACGGGCGCATCCGGGCCACCAGCGGATCCACATCGGCGGTCGTCACGCCCGTCAGCCTACGGACTTCGGGCGTGCCTTCAATCCCCCGCGGGCGGCGGAGCGTCCCGCCGGTGCTCGCCCCGGCGCGCGGAGGTTCGTCACGGAGGGTGCCGATCCCACCCCGTTCGCTCAAATTGTGTGATCGTTTACCCGGCTTTCGCGCACGCGTGGTGAGCGGAACTGGGTTAGGCTGCGGGACATGTGTGGAATCGTGGGTTACGCCGGCGCCCGCCCGGCGCTCGGTATCGTGCTCGACGGACTGCGGCGGCTGGAGTACCGCGGCTACGACTCGGCCGGCGTGGCCATCGCCTGCGACGGCGAGCTGCTGACCGAGAAGAAGGCCGGCAAGCTGGCCAACCTGGAGAAGGTGCTCTCCGAGCGGGCGGCCGAGGATCCCACGTCCTGCGCGGCGAGCCCGATCGGCATCGGCGACGGCACCACCGGCATCGGGCACACCCGCTGGGCCACCCACGGCGGCCCCACCGACCGCAACGCACACCCGCACCTCGCCCCCGACGGCCGGGTGGCCGTGATCCACAACGGCATCATCGAGAACTTCGCCAAGCTCCGCGCCGAACTGGAGGCCGAGGGCATCCAGTTCGCCAGCGACACCGACACCGAGTGCGCGGCGCACCTGCTCTCCGCCGCGCTGGCCGACCTGCGCGCCGCCGGCCACCCCGACGGGCCGCAGCTGCTCGCCGCCGGCATGCGGGTGGTCTGCCAGCGGCTGGAGGGCGCGTTCACGCTGCTCGCCGTCGACGCCGCGGTGCCCGGCGCGGTGGTCGGCGCCCGACGCAACTCGCCGCTGGTCGTCGGGCGGGGCGACGGGGAGAACTACCTGGCCAGCGACGTGGCCGCGTTCATCGAGCACACCCGCGAGGCGGTGGAGCTGGGCCAGGACCAGATCGTCCTGATCACCGGCGACACCATCGAGATCACCGACTTCGCCGGCCAGCCGGCCAGCGGCAAGGACTTCCACATCGACTGGGACTCCTCCGCCGCCGAGAAGGGCGGCTACGACTGGTTCATGCTCAAGGAGATCGAGGAGCAGCCGCAGGCCATCGCGGACACCCTGCTCGGCCGGCTCACCGAGACCGGCGAGATCATGCTCGACGAGGTCCGCCTCAGCGACCAGGACCTGCGCGACGTCGACAAGATCTTCATCGTCGCCTGCGGCACCGCGTACCACTCCGGCCTGGTCGCCAAGTACGCCATCGAGCACTGGACCCGGATCCCCTGCGAGGTGGAGCTGGCCAGCGAGTTCCGCTACCGCGACCCCGTCCTCGACCGGTCCACGCTGATCGTGGTGATCTCCCAGTCCGGCGAGACGATGGACACCCTGATGGCGCTGCGGCACGCCAAGGAGCAGAAGGCCCGCGTCCTGGCCATCTGCAACACCAACGGCTCCACGATCCCCCGCGAGTCCGACGCGGTCCTCTACACCCACGGTGGGCCCGAGATCGCCGTCGCGTCCACCAAGGCGTTCCTCACCCAGCTCGTCGCCTGCTACCTGATCGGCCTGCACCTGGCCCAGGTGCGCGGCATCAAGTTCGCCGACGAGGTGGCCGCCGTGGTCGCCCAGCTCCAGGAGATGCCGGGCAAGCTGCGCGAGCTGCTGGAGCGGATCGAGCCCGTCCGGGAGCTGGCCCGCGACCTCAAGGCCGAGCCGACCGTGCTCTTCATCGGGCGGCACGTCGGCTACCCGGTGGCGCTCGAGGGCGCGCTCAAGCTCAAGGAGCTGGCGTACATGCACGCCGAGGGCTTCGCCGCCGGCGAGCTGAAGCACGGCCCGATCGCGCTGATCGACAAGGGCACCCCGGTGATCTGCATCGTGCCCTCCCCGGTCGGCCGGGGCATGCTGCACGACAAGGTGGTCTCCAACATCCAGGAGGTACGGGCGCGCGGCGCCCGGACCATCGTGATCGCGGAGGAGGGCGACGAGGCGGTCGTCCGCTACGCCGACCACCTGATCCGCGTGCCGCGTACGCCGACGCTGCTCGCGCCGCTGGTCACCACCGTGCCGTTGCAGGTGCTCGCGGCGGAGATCGCCGCCGCCCGGGGGCACGACGTCGACCAGCCCCGCAACCTGGCGAAGTCGGTCACCGTCGAGTAGCCGGAGCGCCCGCGACGGGCCCCGGGGCCCGCTCCGGCGGCCGGGGCCCGCGCCGTCCGCCGGGGTCACCGGCCGAGCACCACCCGGGCCATCCCGTCGAGGGTCGGGTTGTCGGCCGCCCAGTAGCCGGTGTGGCCGTGCCGGCCGCTGGGGAAGGTGCGCCCGCCGAAACCGGGGTGCGACGGATCCTGCCCGAACCACAGCTCGCGCCCCGGCGGCCCGGGCGGCCCGCCGCCCGGGCCGAACGGCGGCGGGTCGAGCAGGGCCCGGCGGATCAGCTCGTCGGGCGGCCGGGCCAACCGGATCACGTCGTCCGGCGCCGTGCTCGCCCAGACCTGCCCGGGCGGCAGGCCCAGCTCCCCGGCGTGCGCGACCCCCACTCCGGGTGAGCCGACGAAGACCAGGGCGTCGGCGGCCAGGCCGTGGTCGCGGGCCGCCGTGCCGACCACCAGCGAGCCGTAGCTGTGGCCCAGCACGGTCTGCCGGCCCGCGGGGCCGTCGTGGGTCGCCCGCAGCCCCTCCTGGAACCGGTGCAGGGCCGGACCGGCGTCGCGGGCCTGCCCCGGCCATGCCGCCTCGTGCAGAAAGTCGGGGGCGTCGTAGTCCAGCCAGAGCACCGCCGCCGCCTCCTCCTCGGGGGCGACGGCGGCGCAGCGGGCCAACACCCGGCCCGCCCGGCCCAGCTCGTCGGGGGCGTCGTCGAGGCCGGAGGTCATCCCCGGCACGTAGGTGAGCACCCGCGCCGACCGGTCCGGGTTGCCCAACGACACCACCGCCCGCCCCTCGCCGGTCGTGCCCAGCCCGAGCAGGTAGGCGCGGGGCCGCTCGTCGCCGGCCAGGCGGGCCGCCAGCGCGTCCAGCCCGGCCAGGGCCCGCCCGGCCCGCAGCAGCCCGGCCAGCTCGACCGTCCCGCGGGGCACCCGTCCCAGCAGCCGGCGCCGCTCGGCCAGCAGCTCCTCGCGTCGCGCCCCGAGCAGCAGCCGGTTGGCCTGGTCACGGGCCGCCGCCGGCACCCCGTCGAGGCGCCCGACCCGCCCCGGCTCGTGGACGACCAGCCAACGGCGTTGGGCGGTGCCGAGCCCGGCCCACCACGCCCGCACCGCGACGGGGCCGGCGCCGGGGGCCGGCCGGCCCGGCGGCGGCTCGGTGACCCACGCCGAGCGGGCGTCGGCCGCCAGCGCCCCCAGCCGGCCCGCGG
>NZ_JBAKHV010000083.1:0-19059 GCF_036906775.1 Micromonospora sp. CPCC 205561
CCGACTTCACCCGGAACCCGGCGCCCCCGGCCCGGCCCGTCCGGGGGCGACCCCGCCCGGCCCGGCCCGGCCCGGCACTCCACCCGGTGCCGCCCGGCCGCCGGGCGACGGGGAGCGACCCGAGCCGGCCTCCCCGGGGGCCGCCCGACCCGGCCCGGGCGGGCCCTCCGGGGTGGCCCGGGTGGCCGCACCGGCGCCGCCTCCCGCAGCCGGGGACCGCGCGGGCGGGCGGGCCCTCCCGCCGCACCGCGAGCCCGGGCGGCCGGAGCCGTCGGGCGTCACGCCGGTGCCGTCGCCGGGATCCCCGGACGAGCCCGTGGTGGCCCGGGCCGCCGTGGCGGTCGTACCTCCGGCCGACCCGACCGACGGGCCGGCCCTGCGCCCGGCGGCGGACCCGGAGTCGCCGGACGACGACGCGCCGGGCCCGGGCGGACTGCGCGGCGCGCGCTCCGAGCTGCGCCGCCGGATGCGTGAGCGGCGACGACTGCGGATGGGCGTCCTCGCCCTGGTCAGCGTGTTGCTGCTCGGAGCGGTGCCGCTCTACTTCGGCATCCGTACGCTCAGTCGCGACCCGGTCTTCGACACGCTCGACGCGTTGGACGTGCCGGGCTGGGCGGCGGTGGAGACCGTCGACGACGTCAGCGGCAGCCGCTGGTGCCTGCTCGACTGCCGGCTGCGCGAGCGCACCGTCTCCTCCGAGCGGTCGCCGCAGGAGACCGCGCAGGTCTACGAGCGGGCGCTCGCCGACGACGGCTGGCGGCCGTGGCAGATCACCCGCTGCCCGGAGCAACCGGCGAAGGGGAGCTACACCTGCTGGCGCCGGGACGAGCTGACCCTCGACCTCTGGGTGCGCGAGCCCACCTGCGTGCCGCCGCCGGTGGGCGGGGAGCCGGCCGTCGTGCCGTCGCCCGACCCGTCGACCGCTGCGCAGCGGTGCTCCGGCTCGTTGGTCTCCGTGAAGGTCCGCAACGCGATCGACGACGAGCGGACGCGCCCCCAGCCGAGCACCGATCCGTCACTCACCGGCGAGGATCCCTTCCCGACGCTCAGCGAGGATCCGCTGCGGGAGGCGACACCCTCACCGTCCTGAGCCGGTTTCCACCACGGACGGTAGGGTCGGGGGCTGGCGCGTCCGCCAGCCCCCGACAACCCTCCCGGATCGCGAGCGGGTGCGGGCAGGACGGTCGCGCGTTCCGGGGACGTCGGGTTCCCGGAACTCTGCTTGAGGAGGACAGGCGTGGGCTTTTTCGAGGTCGCGGCGCTGATCGCGGCGATCGCGTTCGCGATGCTGGTGTTGATCCTGACGCTGCCCATCCTGCGGCTGCGGCACACCGTGGACGCCACCACCCGGATGATCAACGACCTCAACGACCGGACGGCGCCGCTGCTGGGCGACGTGAACACCACGGTGAAGAACGTCAACACCGCCCTGGAGCAGGTGCAGACCTCGCTGGACGGGGTCAACCTCCAGCTCGCCAAGGTCGACACCATGACCAGCCACGCGCAGAACGTCACCGCCAACGTCGCCAACCTGGCGACCGTCGTCTCGGCCGCCGCCGCCAACCCGCTGGTCAAGGTGGCCGCCTTCGGCTACGGCGTACGCAAGGCCGCCTCCGCCCGCCGGCACGCCGAGACCGAGCGCGAGGTCCGCGACACCATCAAGCAGCAGCGTCGGGCCGCCAAGCGCGGCAACCGCTGACCCGGTAGCACCAGGAAGGGCTCGGAGATGAGGCGCTTGTTCTGGCTCGGCATCGGGCTGGCCGTCGGCGTGGTGGTGGTCCGCAAGGCCACCCGCACCGCGCAGGCGTACACCCCGGCCGGCATCGCCGGCACGTTGGGCGAATCCGCTGGCGGGCTGGTGGAGTCGCTGCGTAGCTTCGTGGAGGACGTCCGGATCGGGATGGCCGAGCGCGAGCAGGAGATCCACGAGGCGTTCGCCCAGGGCGAGGCGTTCGACGACCAGTTCGCCGAGCTGCGGGAGGACCCGCGCATCGGCGACCGAGAGATCTTTCCGGAGGAGCACCAGCGATGAAGACGGCGGAGATCAAGCGGCGGTACCTCGCCCACTTCGAGGCGAACGGGCACACCGTGGTGCCGTCCGCTCCGCTGCCCGCCATCAGCGACCCGAACCTGCTGTTCGTCAACGCCGGCATGGTGCAGTTCGTCCCCTACTTCCTGGGGCAGCAGACCCCGCCGTACCGGCGGGCGGTCAGCGTGCAGAAGTGCATCCGCACGCCGGACATCGACGAGGTCGGCAAGACCAGCCGGCACGGCACGTTCTTCCAGATGAACGGCAACTTCTCCTTCGGTGACTACTTCAAGGACGGGGCCATCCCGCTCGCCTGGGATCTGGTCACCAGGTCCCAGGAGCAGGGCGGCTTCGGCCTCGACCCGGAGCGGATCTGGCCGACGGTCTACCTCGACGACGACGAGGCGTTCGAGATCTGGCGCTCCGTCGGCGTGCCGAACGAGCGGATCGTGCGCCGCGGCAAGGCGGACAACTTCTGGTCGATGGGCATCCCCGGGCCGTGCGGCCCGTGCTCCGAGCTCTTCTACGACCGCGGCCCCGAGTACGGCGCCGAGGGTGGCCCGGCGGTCGACGAGGACCGCTACATGGAGTTCTGGAACCTCGTCTTCATGCAGTTCGAGCGGGGCCCGGGCACCGGCAAGGAGGACTACCCGATCCTGGGTGACCTGCCGGCGAAGAACATCGACACCGGCATGGGCCTGGAGCGGATGGCGTCCATCCTCCAGGGCGTCGACAACCTCTACGAGATCGACGAGGTCCGGCCGATCCTCGACCGGGCCGCCGAGCTGACCGGCAAGCGCTACGGCGCCCGCTCCGGGCACGTGGCCAGCGAGTCGCACCCGGACGACGTCCGGCTGCGGGTCATCGCCGACCACGTGCGTACGGCGCTGATGCTGATCGGCGACGGCGTCACGCCGTCCAACGAGGGGCGCGGCTACGTGCTGCGCCGCATCATGCGCCGGGCGATCCGGGCGATGCGGCTGCTCGGCTGGCAGGAACGGGCGCTGCCGGAGCTGCTGCCGGTGGCCCGCGACTGCATGTCCCCGTCATACCCGGAGCTGGCCACCGACTTCGACCGGATCGCCGACTACGCGTACGCGGAGGAGGACGCGTTCCTCTCCACCCTGCGGGCCGGGACCACGATCCTGGACACGGCGATCACCGAGACCCGCACCGCCGGCAAGCAGGCGCTCTCGGGCGAGAAGGCGTTCCAGCTGCACGACACGTACGGCTTCCCGATCGACCTGACCCTGGAGATCGCGGCCGAGCAGGGGCTCCAGGTCGATGCCGAGGGCTTCCGCCGGCTGATGGCCGACCAGCGGGCCCGCGCCAAGGCCGACGCGCAGGCGCGCAAGACCGGGCACACGGACCTGTCGGCCTACCGGTCGGTGCTCGACTCGGGCGGGCCGGTGCGGTTCACCGGGTACGGCGAGGTGTCCCGGGAGTCGACGGTGCGGGCGGTGCTCGGCGCCGACGGCCCGCGCCGGGCGGCGGTCGAGGGCGACACGATCGAGCTGGTGCTCGACGCCACCCCGTTCTACGCCGAGGGCGGCGGGCAGCAGCCCGACCTCGGCATGATCACGGTCGGCGGCGGCCAGGTCGAGGTGCTCGACGTGCAGCAGCCGGTGCCGGGGCTGATCGTGCACCGCGCCCGGGTGCTGCGGGGCGAGGTGCGGGCCGGGGAGACCGGCTACGCCGAGATCGACACCACCCGCCGGCGGGCCATCTCCCGGTCGCACACCGCGACGCACCTGGTGCACCAGACGATGCGCAACTTCCTCGGCGAGTCCGCCACCCAGGCCGGTTCGCTGAACGCGCCGGGGCGGCTGCGCTTCGACTTCAACACCCCGACGGGGGTGGCGCCCAGCGTGCTGCGCGACGTCGAGCAGCAGGTCAACGAGGTGCTCCTGGCCGACCTGGAGGTGCACGCCTTCATCACCTCGCTGGAGGAGGCGCGGCGGATCGGCGCGATGGCGCTGTTCGGCGAGAAGTACGGCGAGGAGGTGCGGGTCGTCGAGGTCGGCGACTACGCCCGCGAGCTGTGCGGCGGCACCCACGTCGCCCGCTCCGGCCAGCTCGGCCTGGTCAAGATCCTCTCCGAGTCGTCCATCGGCTCCGGGGTACGCCGGGTCGAGGCGCTGGTCGGCATGGACGCCTTCAACTTCCTGGCCCGGGAGCACCTGCTGGTCTCCCGCCTCGCCGAGCTGTACCGGGTGCCCAACGACCAGGTCGCGGACCGGGTCGAGCAGACCGTGACGCAGCTGCGCGACGCCGAGAAGGAGCTGGAGAAGCTCCGTGCCCAGCTGGTGCTCGGCGGCGCGGCGGCCCTCGCGGCGCAGGCGAAGGAGGTGCGCGGGGTCGCGTACGTGGGCACCGAGGCGCCGGAGGGCGCGGCCGGCAACGACGTGCGGACCCTCGCCCAGGAGATCCGCGGCCGGATCGACCCGGCGCGGCCCGCGGTCGTGGCGGTGGCGGCGCGGGCCAACGGCAAGGCGTCGCTGGTCGTCGCCGTCAACCCCGCCGCCCGCGCTCGCGGCCTGGCGGCTTCGAGCCTGGTCAAGACGGCCTTCTCCGGGCGCGGCGGGGGCAGCCCCGACCTGGCCCAGGGCGGCGGCCTGCCGGCCGCGGAGGCGCCGAACCTGCTGCTCACGGTCGAGAAGGCGATCGCTGAGGCGTGAGGCTCGTTCGCAGCGGCCAGGGCGGACCCGCGCGGTCCGCCCTGGTCCGCCGTTTCAGGGGAGTCACCGGCCGTGAGTGAGTTGTCCCGGGGTGTCCGGCTCGGGGTGGACGTCGGGCAGGTCCGGGTGGGGGTTTCCCGCTCCGACCCGCACGGCGTGCTGGCCACCCCGCTGGTGACCCTCGTCCGCGATCTCGACGCGGCCGCGGACGCGGTGCCGGGCGACATCGCCGCGCTCAAGGCGTTGGTGGCCGAGCACGAGGCGGTGGAGGTCGTCGTCGGCCTTCCGGTCAACCTCGCCGGCAAGCACGGCCCCGCGGCCGTCCACGTGAAGGCGTACGCTGACCGGCTGGCCGATGTAATAGCGCCCGTTCCGGTGGCGCTCACCGACGAGAGGATGTCCACGGTCGTGGCGTCTCGTAGGCTTGCCGAGCGTGGTGTCCGGGGGAAACGGCAACGGGCGGTGGTCGACCAGGCCGCCGCGGTGGAGATTCTGCAGAGCTGGCTGGAAGCGCAGCGGAGGCGGACGCGATGATGGACGATCTTGACCTCGGGTTCGACGAGCAGGACCGGGGGGAGAAGGGCAAGCACCGGCGCGGCGCGGTGCGCAAGCGCCAGGGCGGCTCCGGCGGCGGTGGCCGGGGCAGGACGGTCCTGGCGCTGCTGCTCGCCCTGGTCCTGCTGGGCGGGATCGGCGGCGGCGCCTTCTACGGCTTCGACCGCGTCCAGAGCTACTTCGTGACCCCCGACTACGACGGCTCGGGCACCGGCGAGGTGACGGTCGAGATCAAGCAGGGCGCGCTGATCGCCGATATGGCCAGCGCGCTGGTCGCCGCCGACGTGGTGAAGAGCACCAAGGCGTTCATCGAGGCCGCCGAGGCGAACGCCCGCAGCAAGAACATCCAGCCGGGCACGTACAAGCTGCGCAAGCGGATGAGCGGGGAGAGCGCCGTCACCGCGATGCTCGACCTGAAGAACCGGGTCGTCAACGGGGTCACGATTCCGGAGGGCCGCACGGCGAAGGGCGTCTACAAGCTGCTCTCCGAGAAGACCAAGATCCCGGTGAAGGACTTCGAGGCGGCGGCGAAGGACCCGCTGGCGCGGGGCGTGCCGGACTGGTGGTTCAAGCGAACCGACGGCATGAAGGTCAAGCCGTCGATCGAGGGCTTCCTCTACCCGGACACCTACGAGATCCCGCCGAAGGCGACCGCCGAGTCGATCATCGAGCTGATGGTCGAGAACTTCCTCGGCGTGACCCAGGAACTCCAGTTCGCCGACCGGGTGCAGAAGGAGCGCGGCGGCATCAGCCCGTACGAGGCGTTGATCGTCGCGTCGCTGGCCCAGGCCGAGGCGGGGAACAAGGACGACCTGGGCAAGGTCGCCCGGGTCGCCTACAACCGGGTCTTCGGCGAGTTCCCGTGCAACTGCCTGGAGATGGACGTCACCGTCAACTACTACCTGGAGTCGATCGGGAAGCCGACCAAGCGCTCGGCGGACATGACCGCCGCGGAACTGGACGACCCGAAGAACCCGTACAACCGCAAGCTCAAGGGCCTGGTGCCCACCCCGATCAACAACCCGGGCAAGCAGGCCATCGAGGGTGCGATGGACCCGCCGCCCGGCAAGTGGCTCTTCTTCGTGGCGATCGACAAGGAGGGGCACTCCGCCTTCGCCGAGACCTACGACCAGCACGAGAGGAACATGGCCAAGGCGCGGGAGGCCGGGGTCATCTGATGACGGCCGCACGGCGGGCGGGGGTGCTCGGCACGCCGATCGCGCACTCCCTCTCCCCGGTGATCCACAACGCCGGCTACGCGGCGGCGGGGCTGACCGGGTGGTCGTACACCCGGATCGAGTGCGCGGCGGCGGAGCTGCCGGGCGTGCTCGCCGGCCTCGGCCCGGAGTGGGCCGGGCTGTCGGTCACGATGCCGGGCAAGGAGGCGGCGCTCGCGG
This sequence comes from Micromonospora sp. CPCC 205561, assembly GCF_036906775.1. Classification (NCBI taxonomy): domain Bacteria; kingdom Bacillati; phylum Actinomycetota; class Actinomycetes; order Micromonosporales; family Micromonosporaceae; genus Micromonospora; species Micromonospora sp. CPCC 205561. Next base: position 6,660 of record NZ_JBAKHV010000083.1, read on the forward strand.
TGGCCGCCGAGGTCTCGCCGGTCGCCGCCGCCGTCGGCGCCGCCAACACGCTGGTACGCCGCCCGGACGGCTCCTGGTATGCCGACAACACCGACGTCGTCGGCATGGTGGAGGTGCTCACCGACGCCGGGGTGCGCCCGGGGGCGACGGTGGCGGTGCTGGGCGCGGGCGGCACCGCCCGCGCGGCGGTGGCCGCCGCGGGCCGTCTCGACGCCCGCGCGGTGACCGTGGTGGCCCGCCGCCCGGCGGCGGTCGAACAGCTGCGCCCGGTGGCGCGCGCGGTCGGCGTGGAGATGACCGGCGCGCCCTGGCGCGACGCGGCCGACCGCTGCCGCGCCGATTTGGTGGTCTCCACCGTGCCGAAGGGCGTGGCGGATCCGCTCGCCGACGCGGTGGCCTGGCGGCCGGGGACGGTGCTCTTCGACGCGCTCTACGACCCGTGGCCGACGCCGCTGGCCGCGTCGGCCGAGGCCGCCGGCTGCCGGATCGTCTCCGGCCTCGACCTGCTGCTGGCCCAGGCGGTGGGCCAGTTCGAGCACTTCACGGGCGTTCCGGCGCCCCGGGCGGCGATGGCCGCCGCGCTGGCCGCCGCCCGCGCCGTATGAGCGCGTAGCGGTCTGCTCGGCCGGACCCACCAGTGGCAGGTCCGTGACCTCGGAGGTCCGCCCTGGCCGTCCCATCGAGCGGTCGGACGCCGCCGCTCGTCGCACTCGGCCGGGACTGGACGGTCACCGGCAGGGCCGCCGGTCGGCGGGTGCGGGGCGCGCTGCCGCCGGGGCGCGCCCGGGAGCCCTGGCGCGCCCGCGTCGAAGGCCGCCGCGGGTCGGCGCGAGGGGCGAGGTCCCGCAGTCGTCAATCCGACGAAGCCAACGGGAGCCTGCGCCCTGGTCGGCGTACCCGTCCGGCCCCCGCAATCCATTAGGGTGGGCTACCCGATCAGTTGGCGCCGCGGTGTTGACGTGTTGATCGTGTCCAGGAAGCTGTGGGGCGCCAGCGGGCCCGAAGAGTGGGAGTTCCCGGTGGCCCGGATCTGGAGGACCGATGACATCGACGGACGCGAGGCGGCGCGCTGCCGCCGTGGGGGCGGCAGGGGCCACCGCCGGTCGAGCGGGCGGCGGTGACCGGTCGTGTTTCTGATCTACCTGTTGGGAGTGCTGTCGGTGGTGGCGCCGGCCGTCCTCGTCCCGGTGCTGGCCGCCCGTTGGGTACCGGCCGTGCGGGAGAGCCGGGCGGCGGACCGGCTGCGCGCCGCCTTGGCCGGGCTCACCGACGCGCTCGGCCGGATCGGGGCCGCCCTAGTCGTCCTGCTCGCCGGGTCCGCGGCGGTGGTCGCGATCTGCTGGCCGCTCGGCGAGGCGCTGGCCAGCCTGGAACCGTCCGTCGACCATCCGGTCTTCGACTACGTGCACGCCCGCCGCGTCGAGACGTGGGCGGACATCAACTCGTTCGTCACCGGGATGGGGGATCGCTACCCGCTGAAATGGGTCACCGTGGTCGCGGCCCTGGTCTTCGCCCTCGCCTGGCACCGGCGTCGTCGGCCCTGGTGGGTTCCCCTGGTCGCGATGCCCCTGCAGTTCGTCGTCGAGCAGTACACCCAGGAGATCCTCGCGGTGACCGTGGACCGGGGCCACCCGCCCACCGACGTCGGCACCTACCCCTCCGGTGGCTGCGCCCGGGTCCTGCTCACCTTCGGGATCATCGCGGTGCTGGCGGGACTGACCTGGGACATCCCGCGGCGCGGCCGGATCGCCATCGCGACGGTGGTCGCCGTACTGGTCTCCGTGGAGGGCTACACCCGCATCTACGCGGAGAAGCACTGGCTGACCGACGTGATCGGAGGCTGGATCTTCGGCCCGCTGCTCTTCGCCGTGGTGGCGCTGACGGTGTTCGTGGCGGCCGGGCGGGTGCGTCCGCCGGTCGGGTCCGCGACGGAGACCCCGGTGGGCGTCACCACCTCCTGACGACGCGGCACGTCGCGGAGTGCCTGCTGACATCCTTAGCTGGCCATTAAGACCTGCTTAGCTACGTCCCGTCAGACTCCAGTCGCCTTGCGTCAGTAGATACGCTCCCACCAGTTACCGCAGCCAACCCAGGGAGCTGGATTGAGCAGGCACGGAGCGCACCGCCTCACCCGGCACGTCAACCGCCGTCGCAAGGGGTTGCGGCTCGGCGTGGCTGCCGCCGCGGTGGTGGGAGGGCTGGTGGCCACCATGATGCCGCTGCTGGCCGTCGACGAGGTCTCGATCCAGGCGAGGGCGGACACCACGGCGACCGCCGTCAGCCAGGACGGGGACAACGGTGCGAAGTCCACTTTGGCCACCTGCCCGAGCCGCTGCGACGCCAACCCGCACGGGGCCCGGGAGGCGGTCCTGGAGTTCGCCGTACCCGCGCTGCCGGCGAACGCGGTCGACATCCGGGCCACCCTCCGGGTGCACGCCTGGCAGGAGGCCGACGTCACGGTGACGGCTCACGGGTCCACCGTCGCCGCGACACTGGCGCGACCGGCGCCGGCGCCCACGGGCGCCGCCGTCGACAGGGTCACCGGGGTGCGGCCGGGCTTCAACGAGTGGGACGTCTCCGAGTTGGTCGGCGGCACCGGCACCGGCACGGTCACCGTCTCCCTGGCGCAGGCCGGGCTGGAGACCCGCGTCTACTGGGCGTCGTCGGAGAACCGCAACGCCGACGTGCGTCCGCACCTGGTGGTGCGCTACGAGGTCGCGACCCGCCCGACCCCGTCGTCGAGCGGCGCCGCGCCCTCGCCGAGCCGCCCGACGGCCTCCGCCACGCCGCCCGCGACTCCGCCGCCGAGCGCCAGCCCGAGCCGTCCCGCCCCGAGGCCGACCCCGACCCCGTCGCGTCCCGTCGGCTGTGGACAGGTTTCGCCGAAGCTGGTGCCCTCCTGTGGCGCCTGGTGGGGGATGTACTCGCCGACCGACCCCGCCACCTGGGATCACGGCCGAGCCATCACCGACATCGAGGCGCAGGTCGGGCGGCGGTTCGACATCGTGCACCGGTACCACGACTTCTCCGGCAGCGGCAGCAACGGGGCATTCCCGGACGCGTTCGAGCAGCGGCAGCTGCGCGAGGGCCGGTTGATGTTCTTCGCCTGGGAGTCCCGGATCTTCTCCTCGGGAACCGTCCTGACCTGGAAGGACGTCTCCAGCGGGCGGCACGACGAGACCATCGACGCGGCCGCCGCCCGGATCCGGGCCACCGGCGTACCGGTGTTCCTGGGCTTCGACCACGAGCCGGAGGACGAGCCGGGCAAGGGCAGCGACGCCGACTTCGTGCGCGCCTGGCGCCACGTGCACGACCGATTCGCCGCCGCCGGTGCCCACAACGCGGTCTGGGTGTGGACGATGATGGGTTGGTCGGGCCACCACAGCCGGTACGCGGGGCTGTACCCGGGGGACCGCTACGTGGACTGGGTGGCCTGGGACCCGTACAACTTCCACGTCTGCAACGGCAGTACGGTCTGGAAGGACCCGGCGACCACCATCGGCAGCTTCTACCGGTGGTTGGACCAGGAGGGCGTCGGCGCGGGCAAGCCGCGGATGCTCGCGGAGTTCGGGACCAACTTCGACGCGGCCGACCCGGACGCCAAGCGGCGCTGGTTCGAGGAGTTCCCCGCCGCGCTCAAGGCACATCCGAAGATCAAGGCAGCTGTCTATTTCAACTCGGCCGGCATGACCACCCGGACGAGGACGTGCGACATGACGATGAACCACGACGGGTCCGCCCTGGCCGGGTTCGCCCGGGCCGGCCGCGACGCCTATCTGCGCCAACCGACGCGGGAGAGTTGACGGCGGGAGGCCCTCGCGGCGGCGGGCCGGAGTTGAGTCGGAAATCCGACCCGGTACGCTCCCCGTCGTCGCGTGGCTCATCGCCCGTCCAATCGGCGGATATCGCCAACCGTGGTCGACGAGGCACGCTACGCGGGTTCTCATCCCACTTGGAGGCGTAGCGTGCCCGAAGTCTCGCTCTCTCGGCGATCCGCCGGATTCCGCGTCCGCGCGGCCGTGATCGGTCTGGCGACCGTCGCCGCCGTGTTGGCCGTACCGTCGGCGTCGACCGCCGCCACGGTGCCGGCACCCGAGACGCAGACCCTCGTGTCGGCCAACCCCGTCGACCACACCCCGCACGCCCGGGACGGCGAGACCCGCGCCTTCGCGGAGGTCGGTTCGACGGTGTATGTCGGGGGCAGCTTCACCCAGATCCGGCAGAGCGCCAGCACACCGTGGATCACGCAGAACTATCTGTTCGCGTACGACCGGACCACCGGAGTCATCTCGACGACGTTCCTGCCGCTTCTCGACGGCGCGGTCAACTCCCTGATCGCCGGTCCGAACGGCATGCTGATCGTCGGTGGCTACTTCAAGACGGTCAACGGGGTGTCCCGGAAGAATCTCGTCGCGCTGAACGCCACCACCGGGACGATCATCGACAGTTGGGTGGGCCGCTCGGACGGTGGCATGGTCCGCGACATGGTGTTGAACGGCAACCACCTGTACCTCGCCGGCGCCTTCAACTGGGTCAACGGTACGGCGCACTCCGGGCTTGCGCGGCTGAACGCCACCACCGGCGCGATCGACCCGACCTTCAACGTCAACGCCACCGTCGGGCGGCACGGTACCGGCTCGTACGGCTGGAAGATCGACGTCACGCCGGACGGCGGGACCATGGTCGCCGCCGGGAACTTCACGCTGGTCAACGGGGTTCAGCGCGACCAGATGGCGCTGATCGACCTGACCGGGACCCCGGCGTTGCTGGACTGGAGCACCGAGAAGTTCGCCCCGCCGTGCGCGGCGCCGGAGACCTTCGTCCACTACGTGCAGGACGTGAGCTTCAGCGCGGACGGCAGCTGGTTCGTCGTCGGTACCAACGGTGGCGCGGGCTGGCCGCAGGCGTACTGCGACGTGCTGATCCGCTTCGAGACGGCAGCGCGGGGAGCCGGCCAGCTCGGCACGTGGGTGAACTACACCGGCAACGACACGATCACCTCGGTCGAGGTCGCCGACAACGTCATCTACACGGCCGGACACTTCCGTTGGCTCAACAACCCGAACGCGCACGACGCCCCGGGCCAGGGGGCGATCGACCGGCTCGGCATCGCCGCCGTCACCCCGGCCACCGGCATGCCGGTGATGTGGAACCCCGGTCGTCGCGGCAGCGCGTCCATGCCTCCCGGCACGAGCAACTGGGGCTCGCAGGTGCCGGTGCTCTGGCGCGGCAGGGACGGGCTCTACTTCGGGCACAACTCGGACGGCATGGGCAGCGAGTACCACGGCCGCCTGGGGATGTTCCCCCTCGCCGGCGGCCGCACCGTCGTCCCGAAGAACCCGCCCACGGCGACGACCGGCAACCTCTACCTGGGCACCGGCCAGGGCCAGCTGGCCAAGGTGCCGTTCAACGGTACGAGCCTCGGCAGCCCGACCACGGTCAGCCAGCCGAACTACACCGACGCCGGAGCGACGTGGCGGGTGAGCGACCGCGTCTACTGGGCGCACACGGTGCCCGGCGCCCCCACCGGAAGCCGGATCGACGTCTCGATGTTCAACGGCGTCAGCATCGGCGTCCCGTGGGAGTCGTCGGGGTTCAACGACTGGTTCAACGCGGCGAACATGACCGGGGCGTTCTTCCTGAACGGACGGCTCTACTACACGCGGACCGGGGCGAACGCCCTGTACTACCGGTACTGGGAGATCGACGGCAACTACCTGGGCGCCACCGAGTTCAGCCTCCCCACGACCGGCGTCACCTGGTCGTCGGTGCGGGGCATGTCGTGGGTGGGCGGCCGGATCGTGTACGGGGGCGTCGACGGCTCGCTGCGCAGCGTGCCGTTCGACCCGACCGCGGCGCCGGCTGTCGACGGCGCGGCGAGCACGGTGGTCGCGCCGCCCAGCGCCGAACTGACCTGGTCCACCCCACGGATCTTCTTCTCCGTGCAGTGACGGTCCATCCGTTCGTCAGGGACAATCGGTAGATTGTTCACGTCGGGCCGGCGACGGGTCCACGTCGCCGGCCCGCTGCGTCGCAAGGAAACCGATCACGGCTCCCGCTGCGCGCGTCGTTCCGTCCGGGCAATTCACATACAGACGGTGAAATCTGATGGCTGACGCTCCTCCCGGCTCCTGGTCCGCCGATTCGTCGGGCGGTGGGGGCGCCCCGGCCCGGACAGTGACCCTGACCGACCTGCTGCGCGTCCCCCTGCACCGCATCCGGCTGGTGGGGGCGGTCGCCGCGATCGGCCTGGTCGCGGCCCTCGGGTACGTCGTCATCGTCCCGCGCGCGGTCACCGCGAGCGCGGTCGTGGCCGTACGCCCGGTCGTCACCGACGCGTTCACCCCGAGCGGCGCCGCCGCCGACCGTGCCGTGAACATGAACGTCGAGAGCGGCATCGCCACCGGAACCGAAGTGGTGCAACGGCTCGCGGAGGCGGGCGGCGACGACCAGCGGGACGTGCGGGACGCCCTCGAGGTCGAGGTGCCGACCGGCGGTCAGATCCTGCGCTTCTCCTACACCGCGCGCTCCGCCGAGGAGGCGGTGCGCAACGTCAACCTCGCCGCGCAGGGCTATCTCGACGTGCGCCGGACGATGTACGAGAAGCAGCGTGCCGAGATGCTCAGACGCTACGAGGAGAGCATCGCGGAGGTCGACGAGCGGCGTACGGCGTTGCAGAAACGGATGGCCACCGCGCGGGACGGTGCGAGGGAGGCCGCCGTCGCCGAGCTCGCCGGCATCAACAACCAGATCACGCAGTTGAACTCCGCCCGGACCGAGATCGCGGCGGTCGACGTCAGTCCGGGCTGGATCACCCAGAGCGCCGAGCGCGGCCTGGTCTCCTCCGCCGGAAGCGGACTGCTCTACGTGCTGGCCGGGCTCCTGGGGGGCGCACTGCTCGGCGTGGTGCTGGCGTACGCCTGGGAGTCCGTGGACCGGCGGGTCCGGTCCGTCGACGACGGCCGGGACGTCACCGGCCTACCCCTGCTCGGCACGGTGCGCGGCCGGCGGTTCCGGGGCCGTGGCCAGGCCGTGGACGCCGACATCCGGTACGTGGCGTTGGCGATCGGCGAGCGGGTTCGCGAGCCGGCCCGGGTGGCGTTGCTGACCACCCGGGAGGACCAGAGCGCCATCGCCGCCGGCCTGGCGGTCGCGTTGGCGGCGACCGGCCGCGATGTCTATGTCGCCGACGACAGCGGCCGCCTGGAGCGCCTGCGTACCGAAGTGCTGGCCGGCCTGGGGCGGCTGCCGGCCACGGCCAACCCGGCCGGCCCGGCCGTTCCCAAGCCGCGCGAGGGCGGCACGGCCAGCGTCGACGACATCACCCAGCAGGTCGCGGTCCGGCGGCCCTCCCCGTTCCCGACCGGCACACCGCGCCCCTCCACGGACCCGGACGCCACCATGACCCTGCCCCGGGTCGCGTCCGGCGTGCCGGCCAGTGGACAGAGCAAGGTCAGGAAGTTCCCCGACGAGATTCCCGTGGCAGCCGGCGGAATCCGCTTCGGTACCTGGCGGCAGCGTGCCGCCACCGGCACGGTGCTGTTCAACGCTCCGCCCGCCGAGGCCGACGAGCGGGGTGTCGCCGCCGCCCGCCAGGGCACCGCCGTGGTGGTCGTGGAGCAGGACGGAACCCGTCAGGGCGACCTGCGCCGGCTGGTGGAGCGGCTGCGCGCCGCCGGTGTCACGCCGTTGGGTTTCGTGCTGACCCGTAGCGGACGGGGTTGAGGGTGCCGGTCATCCGCGCCCCGGCCAGCAGCGGGCCGGACGAGGGCGGACCGTCGGGAATCGCCCCACCGCCCCCACCGGCTCCACCACCGCCCCGGCTCCCCCTCTGGCCGCTGCTGACGATGTTCGCCCTGGTGCCGCTGTGGTGGCTGGCCGGCGCGTTCTACCTGATCTGGTCAGTGCTCGGCGTGGTGTTGTTGGCGCTGCTCGTCGTGCGGGGACGGGTGCCGCTGCCGCCCGCCACGGGCGTCTGGCTGCTGTTCCTCGCGCTGGTGCTGCTCAGCGCCACGCAGTTGCCGTCGCGGGTCTCGCTGCTGCCGTTCGGCCTGCGGCTGGGCTTCTACGTCACCGCGCTCGTGGTCGCCGTCTACGTCTACGTCTACGCGCGCGAACGTACCGACCAGGCGGTGGTGCTCGTGCCGCTCTGCCTGTTCTGGCTCGGCCTGGTGGCGCTGGGCTGGCTCGGGGTGCTGGCGCCGCGGTTCACGCTGACCACCCCGACGGAGATGCTGCTCCCCGGCGGCCTGGCCGCCCACCCCTACATCCAGGACCTGGTGCACGTCACCGCCGCCGAGTACAGCGAACGGGCGCTCAACCCGATCTACCGGCCGGCGGCGCCCTTCCCGTACACCAACCACTACGGCGGCGCGTACGCGATGACGCTGCCCTGCGTCGTGGCGTACACCATGCTGCGCCGCCACGGCGTCTTCCGCTGGATCCTGCTCGCGTCGCTGCCACTCTCCCTGGCTCCGGCCTTCCTGACCCTCAACCGGGTGATGTTCGCGAGCCTCGGCGCGGGCCTGGCGGTGCTGGGCGTCCGGGCCGCGCGACGCGGCAACCTCCGGGTGGGCGTCTCCGTCGTCGGGGTCCTGGCCATCGGCGGACTCGCCACCTTGTTCATCCCGGTCACCGAGCTCATCGGCAACCGGGTCGCGTCCAGCGACACGAACAGTGACCGGCTCGCCCTCTACGCCGAGGTGCTCCGTCGCATCAGGGACTCGCCCTGGCTCGGGTACGGAGGGCCGGTCAGCGTCGACACGCTCTCCTCCGGGGTGCCGGTCGGCACCCAGGGACAGTTCTGGACGGTGCTCTTCAGCCACGGGGTGCCGGCGTTGCTCTGCTTCCTGGCCTGGTTCGTGATCGTCGCCATGATCTGCGCCCGGGTCCGCTCGGCGCCCGGGCAGTGGCTCGCGGTGGTCCCGGTGGTGTGCATGGCGCAGATGCCGTTCTACGGCATGACCGACCCCACCATCACGATCGCCTTCTTCGCGGGCGCCCTCGCGATGGCGTTCACGGAGCGGGAGGTGGGTGCCCGCCCGGCCCACCCGCCCCGTACCAGCCGAGAACCGGAAGCGGTGCGGGCATGACGGCCGCGGTCCGCCCGCACGGCGACGGCGACGGACCGCCGCCCGCCGCCAGCGGCGTACCGGCTCGGGGAGTCGACGGGCCCCCGGCCGACGGCGCGGCGGAGGCCCGACGGGGTGCCCGCAGCGGGATCACCGGCCTCCTCGGCGCGGCGGTCAACGGTCTCTTCGGGTTCCTGCTGGCGGTCGTCGTCACCCGGGGCTACGGCACCGAGGGCGCCGGTGCGCTCTTCGCGGCGATCGGCGTGGTCACCGTCGTGGCCGCCGTCTGTGTCCTGGGAGCGGAGACGGGGCTCGTCTGGGCGCTACCCCGGCGGCGGCTCGGGCCCGGCGGGGACGCCGCCGGGATGCTCGTGGTGGCCCTGCTTCCACCGCTGGCCCTCGCGTTCGCCGTCGCCGCCGCCGGAACCCTGGCCGCCGACGCGCTGGCCCGCCGGCTGTTCGACGGGCCGGCGGCGGACGGCGCGGCGCTGCTCACGGCCAGCTTCGCGGCGGTTCCGGTGCTGGTGGCGATGACGCTGTTGTTCGCCGTGCTGCGCTGCGCACGGCCGATCCGGGCATACGTGGCGGTGCAGTCCGTCCTGCTGCCGGTGGCGCGGCCGGTGCTCGTCGGCGTGGCGGTCCTGACCTCCGGAGGGCTGCTGGCCGGCCTGGGCGGGTGGCTGGTGCCGGCGGGGGTCGCCGCGCTGTTCGCGCTGCTGCTGGTCGCCGGCCCGCTCGGACTGGGGCGGGGAGCGGCGCTGCGCCCGCAGCGGGAGGACTGGTCGACGTTCTGGCGCTTCGCGCTGCCCCGGGCCGCGTCGGCCGCCATCGACGCCGGGAACATGTGGGTGGGGGTGCTGCTCACGTCGGTGCTCGCCGGCCCGGCCGCCGCCGGCGTCTTCGGCGCCGTCGGGCGCTACATCCTCGCCGGCCAGCTGGCCATGCAGGGCCTGCGGGTGGCGGTGTCGCCGCAGCTGTCCCGGCTGCTCGGCCGGGGTGACCGGGCCGCGGCGGCGGCCGTGCACCGGCGGTTGACGACCTGGGGGCTGGTCCTCTCCTGGCCGGTCTACCTGCTGCTCGCCGTCTTCGGGCTGGCCTTCCTCCAGCTCTTCGGGCCCGAGTTCGCCGCCGGCGTCCCCGCGATGACCGTGCTCGCGCTGGCCATGCTGGTCAACACCGGGGTCGGCAACGTGCAGAGCCTGCTGCTGATGGGTGGGCGCAGCGGGCTGCACCTGGCGGCCACGCTGGCCGGGCTGCTGGTCACCGTCTCCCTCGGCCTGTGGCTGATCCCGGCGCACGGCGCCACCGGGGCCGCGCTGGCCTGGGCGTTGGGCATCGCCACCGAGAACCTCAGCGCCGTCGCCTGCGCCCGGGCGGTGGTCGGCCAGCCGCTGGTCGACGCGGCGATGCTGCGCGCCGCCGCGGGCACCGCCGCCGGGGTCGGGGCCGCCGCGGCGGTCGGGGTGCTGGCCGGCGGCCGGGGGATCAGCGGTCTGGCCGTGGCACTGGGCGTGCTGGCCGCCGGCTGCGTCGGCTTGTTGACGTTGCCCCGGGTGCGGCGCCGCATCCGGGCGACCATGGTGCAGGTCCGAGGGCGGCAGGAGGTGGCCCCCGGTGGCCACCGGGCCCGCCCCGGAGAAGACGAAGGGCAGGTGAGGTCGTCGTGCCGTCCATCCGGAACCGGGTGAAGCAGCTCGTACCGACCCAGGTGACGCAGCGGGTGCGGGAGTCGCTCGTCGACTACGGGGTACGGACCAGCGACCGGCGGCCCCTGCCGGACTTCCTCATCATCGGCACCAAGCGGGGCGGCACCACCTCGCTGTGGAACTACCTCATCCAGCACCCGCTGGTGCCCCGGCTCTTCCCGGCGTGGAACACCAAGTCCTCGCACTACTTCGAGGAGCACTGGGGGCGCGGCGAGGCGTGGTACCGGTCGCACTTCCCGACGCACCGGCAGCGGGAGGCGCTGGAGAAGCGGCACGGCGGGCCGGTACGCGTCGGCGAGGCGGCGCCGCTGTACATGTTCCACCCCCTCGCGGCGCAGCGGGTCGCCGCGCTGATGCCGTCGGTGCGGCTGATCGTGCTGCTGCGCGACCCGGTGGAGCGGGCGTACTCGCACTGGAAGGAGCGGCGGACGCACGGCATCGAGCCGCTCGACTTCGCCGCCGCGCTGGCCGCGGAGGAGGAGCGCACGGCGGGGGAGCGGGAGCGGCTGATCGCCGAGCCGGAGTACTTCAGCGAGCCGTACGACTGGTACACCTACCGTGCCCGGGGCCGCTACCTGGAGCACCTGGAGCCGTGGCTGGAGCGTTTCGACCGCCGGCAGATCCTCTTCCTGCCCAGCGAGGACCTCTACCGCGACGCCCGCTCGACGTACCGCCGGACGCTGGACTTCCTCGGCCTGCCCCCGCACGACCTGCCCGACTTCAAGGTCTACAACGACCGCCGCTCGGCCCCGCTGGAGCCGGCGGTGCGTGCCGAGCTGACCGGCTACTACCGCCCGTACAACGAGGCGTTGCGGCAGCGGTTGGGGCTGCGACTCGACTGGCCGGACGGGGTCGCGTGACGGCGCGGGCCGTCGTGGCCGACCCGCGCACCCGCACCGACGGGCTGGGCTGGGTCACCCGGGCCGTCTTCGGCGACGAGCGGATCGCCCTGACCGTGGGCGGTCCGCCGCCGCCCGGGCACCGGGCCGTCGCCCGGTACGCGATCGTCCCGTCGCTCGCCCGGGCCCGCTTCCTGCTGCCGCTCGGCGCGCCCAGGGCCACGGCCGCCGCGCTGCTGGCGTACAACGCGCTGCGCCCGCCGAAGATACGGGCGGTGCGGGCCGCGCTCGGCACGGCGGCCCGGGTCGGCGCGGTCGACCTGGCGCCGTTCCCCCGGCTCACCGTGTCGCTGCCCGACGGGGTGGCGGCCGACGAGGCGCTGCTGGCCGGGCGGCTGGGCGCCGCGCTCGGCGAGCCCCGCGTGCACGCCGCCTGCGGGGTCCGCCCTCCCGACCCGAACCACAAGCCCACCCTGCAACTCTTCGACCCCGCCGGCCGGGCCCTCGGCTACGCGAAGATCGGCTGGAACGGGGCCACCCGGGCGTTGGTGACCGCCGAGGCGGCGGCGCTGAGGGAACTGCCGGCGGTGACCGGCACGCCCGGCCATCCGGCGGCGCCCCGCCTGCTCGCCGAGGCGAGCGGGGCGGGCCGGGTGGTCGCGCTGGTCGAGCCGTTGCCGCCGGCCGTGCGGGGGGTGCCGGCCGGCGAACCGCCCCGGCTCGCCGCGCTGCTCGCGGTGGCCCGGCGGGGCCGCCCGCCGGCGGCGCCGCGGCCGCTGACCGG
>NZ_JBAKHV010000084.1:0-19039 GCF_036906775.1 Micromonospora sp. CPCC 205561
GGGGGGGGGGGGGGGGGGGGGGGGGGGGGGGGGGGGGGGGGGGGGGGGGGGGGGGGGGGGGGGTGTCGGGGGGGGGTGGGGAGGGCGGCGGCGCGGCGGGCGCGGCCGACGGCGGCCGGGAGGGCGGCGATGAGGGCGTCCACGTCGGCCGGGGTGCTGGTGTGGCCGAGGGTGAAGCGCAGCGAGGAGCGGGCCCGGTCGTCGTCTGCGCCCATGGCGAGCAGCACGTGCGAGGGCTGGGCCACCCCGGCGGAGCAGGCCGAGCCCGTCGAGCAGGCGATGCCCTGGGCGTCCAGCAGGAGCAGCAGGGCGTCGCCCTCGCAGCCGGGGAAGGAGAAGTGCGCGTTGCCCGGCAGGCGGTCGGTCGGGTCGCCGTTGAAGACCACCTCGGGCACCGCGCACCGTACCCGTTCGACCAGGTCGTCGCGGAGCGCGGCGATCCGGCTCGCGTACTCCTGCTGGCCCTTGACCGCCGCCCCCACCGCGACCGCGAAGGCCACGATGCCGGCGGTGTCGAGGGTGCCGGAACGCACGTCGCGCTCCTGGCCGCCGCCGTGCAGCAGCGGGGTTGCCGGCACGTCGCGGGCGAGCAGCAGGGCGCCCACCCCGGTCGGTCCGCCCAGCTTGTGCCCGGTGACGGTCAGTGCGGAGACCCCGCTGGCGGCGAAGTCGACCGGGACCTGGCCGACCGCCTGGATCGCGTCGGTGTGGAACGGCACCCCGTGCTCGGCGGCGACCGCCGCCAGCGCGGCGACCGGCTGCACGGTGCCCACCTCGTTGTTCGCCCACATCGCGGTCACCACCGCGACCGTGTCGCCGTGCGCCGCCAGCTCGGCGCGGAGCGCCTCCGGGCTGAGGCGGCCGGTGGCGTCCACGCAGAGCCAGCCCACCCCGGCGCCCTCGTGGTCGACCAGCCAGTCCACCGCGTCGAGCACCGCGTGGTGCTCGACGGCGCTGGAGACGATCCGGCCCCGCCGGGCGTCGGCGGCCCGGCGGGCCCAGAAGACGCCCTTGACCGCGAGGTTGTCGCTCTCGGTGCCGCCGCCGGTGAAGACGACCTCGGAGGGGCGGGCCCCCAGCGCGGCGGCCACCCGCTCCCGCGACTCCTCCACCCGCCGCCGGGCACGGCGGCCCGCCGCGTGCAGTGAGGACGCGTTGCCGACCTCGCGGGCGGTGGCGACGTACGCCTCCACCGCCTCGTCGAGCATCGGAGTCGTCGCCGCGTGATCCAGGTAAGCCATCACGGTTCAGCCTACGACCGGCGCCGGACCCGCCGAAGGCCGGAGTGGGCCCCGCCGGGCCGGGGCGGGGGACGTGCGCTCCCGCACCGGCCCGACGGCCTCGGAACGGGGGGTCCGCTCAGGCCGGCACGGCGGTGACCACGATGTTGTCGCGGTACCGGCGGGTCTGCGCGTCGAACGGCCCACCGCAGGTGATCAGGGTCAGCCGAGGGCTGCCGTCGCGGGCGAAGTACCGGTCCAGCGGGATCTTCGTCTTCCGGTACTCCTCCCGGGCGACGACCCGGTACTCGCGCCGGGCGCCGTCGGTGGCGGTGGCGGTGACCGTGTCGCCGCGCTCCAGCTCCCGGAGCCGGAAGAACGCGCCCTCGCCCTGGGTGGCGCCGTCGACGTGCCCGGCGAGGACCACCGAACCGGTCCGGGCCTCCAACCCCGGCCCGTGGCGGTACCAGCCGATCCGGTCCACGCTCGGCGGCACCTCGAACTCGCCCGTCCCGGCGTCGATGCCCACGGCGTCGACCGTGGCCGTCACGTCGATGGCCGGGATGCTCAGCCGTACGGGTGGGACGGCCCGCGTGCCGGCGGGCAGGTCGCCCCGGGTCACCGGCACCGACGGGGCGGCGGCCGACGGGCTCGGGGCGGCGCGGGCCAGGTCGGCGGCGTCCGCCGCGCCGACGTCCTCGGCCGGGCCGGAGCCGCAGGCGACCACGGAGGCGGCGGTGAGCGCGGCGACGCCGGCGGCCATGGCCGCCAGCGCCCCGCGGTGACGCACCGTCACCTGCGACCGGTGCGGGTGGTGGCCACCCGCGCCCCGCCACCGACCAGGAGCAGCACGCCGGCGCCGGCCAGCACGTACCACCAGGCGTCCACGCCCGTGCCGGCCAGCCCGCCGTCGCCGCTGGGCACCCCGGCCGGGGCCGAGTGCAGGCCGGTGATGGTCTGCGCCACGACACCGAGGTTCTTCGCCTCGGCCGAGCCGATGGCGTACACGATCGTCGCGGTGCCCTCGTTGAGGTCGAGGTCCGCCGGGCCGATCGCCACGGTGTCGGTGCCGGCGAGCACCACGTCCGCCTTGACGGCGCCCGCGTCGACGTCGCCCTTGGCCTCGTTCGGGTTGGTCAGGTCCTCGAAGACGGGGGTGCCGCCGGCGCGTACGTCCACCGCCGGGGCCGCCGCCGTGTGCCGGACGACCAGCCGGGCCTTGCCGGCGTCGACCTTGGTGGTGTCGTTGACGAACGGCGTGATCTTCGGCTTGCCGGCGGCGTCCAGGTGGGCGGCGATGCTGATGTTCGCCCCGCCGGGCACCGCGGCGTCGTCGACCGTGAGGATGGCGTCGGCGACCGGCGCGCCGGGCTTGGTGAGCGCGATGTCGTAGGCGCCCTCCTCCAGCGTCAACGGGCCCGCCACGTCGCCGGGCTTGAAGTTGTCCAGCGTCTTCTCGCCGTTGACGTACACGTCGACCGGGGTGTCGGGGATGCCGTGCACGACGGAGACCTTGGACGTGGCGGCGTACGCGGGGGTCGCGGTGAGGGCGCCGGCTCCGGCGAACGTCAGCGCGGCGACTGCGCCCCCTGCGGCGACCCGACGGAAGTACGAGAGCTGCATGTCTGCCTCCTGGCTGTTGGTGCTGATTCGTCAGGCCTGCTGTGCAGAACGGGTTACGCCCGCCCGACGGCCGGCGGATGCGGAACCGGAGCGCTTTTCTTCGGCCGCCAGATCCGCATCCACCGGCCGTCGTCGCGACGAAGAGCTGGTGAGACGAGACCGACCGGAAAGGTGGGGCGATGGCTGCGGGAGTTACAGTCGGGCATGCCCCATGGAAGGCGAGCCGCCCCGTGACAGCGTCACGACAGGAGCCGGAGCCACCCGTGGACGGCCTGGCCGACCGCTTCCGGGCGGGCGACGAGCGGGCACTGCGGGAGGCGTACGACCGGTACGGCCGGGCGGTGCTGCACCTGGCCGCCAGCACGCTGGCCAACCGCAGCGACGCGGAGGACGTGACCCAGACCACCTTCGTCGCCGCCTGGCTGGCCCGGGAGACCTTCGATCCCGCCAAGGGTTCGCTCGTCGGCTGGCTGCTCGGCATCGGTCGGCGCAAGGTGATCGACCGGCTGCGGGCCTCCGCCCGGGAGACCCGGGTGGTGGAGACGGTCCGGCGGCTGCCGGAGCCGGCGCGCACGGGCCCCGATCCGGACACGGTGGTCGACCGGCTGGTGGTCGCCGACGAGCTGGCCCGGCTCCCCGACGACCAGCGACGCATGCTGGAGTTGGCCTTCTACGACGACCTGACCCACCAGCAGATCGCGACGGTGACCGGGGTGCCGCTGGGCACGGTCAAGAGCCACATCCGGCGCGGCATGGCGAGCTTGAAACGCAGATGGGAGGTGGACGGTGCCACACCTGGACCACGACCGGCTGGTTTTCCTGGCGCTCGGTGAGAGCGAGGCGGACGCCGGAGAGAGCACCCACCTCGACACCTGCGCCCACTGCCGGGCCGAGTTCGACGCCTTCCGGCAGGTGGCTGGCCTGGGCGCCGACACCCAGAGCCTGCGCGAGCTGCCCGATCCGCCGGAGCACGTCTGGCAGGGCATCGTCGCGGAGATCCGGGCGGCGGAGGCCCTGCCGACGCTCCCCGCGCCGCGCGCCGAGCAGCCGCGCACCGAGCAGCCGACCGCCGAGCAGCCGTCCGCCGGGGGGGCCGGCGGCGCGGGCGGGGTGGTCCTCACGCCGCGCCGGCGCGGCCGGTGGTCGCGGTGGGCGGTGACCGCCACGACCGCGGCGGCCGCCGCCGTGCTCGGCGTCGTCGGCACCCTGGTCGTGCTCGACGCGACCGAGCCCGCGCCGCGGCCCCCCGCACAGCGCGTGGTGCTCGCCAGCGCCCCGCTCAGGGCGTACGGCTCGACGCCGCCGGACGCCAACGGCGAGGCGCGGGTCTTCGACAACCGCCGATTGCACCTGCACGTCGTGAATCTCCCGGACGTACCGGGGTACTACGAGGTCTGGCTCATCAACCCACGGACCATGGAGATGTTCTCGGTCGGTGTGCTCGGTGACGCGGCGGACGAGCTGCTGCCGTTGCCACCGAACGTCGACCTTGAGGCATACTCGGTTGTCGACGTCTCCGCCGAGACGTACGACAACAACACCGCCCACTCCGGCGAGAGCCTGTTGAGGGGCACCCTGACGGGCTGATCGGCGGGCCGGCTCAGCTCCCCGGCCCGCCGATCAGCTCCCCGTCACCCGCCCGGGCGACGACCCGACGGCGGAAACCCGACCCGACCGATCCGCCCGGCTCCGGCGCGGGACGCAGCGACGACGCGGGGCCGGGAACCGTCGTACGGTTCCCGGCCCCGCGATCATGTTCCGACCCGCCGGACGCGGCCGGCGGGCGTCGTTCACTTGCGCTTGCGGATCTCCTCCGCGGCCTGCGGGACGATCTTGAACAGGTCGCCCACCACGCCGAAGTCGGCGAGCTCGAAGATCGGCGCCTCGCCGTCCTTGTTGACCGCGACGATGGTCTTCGAGGTCTGCATGCCGGCCCGGTGCTGGATGGCGCCGGAGATGCCGAGCGCGACGTAGAGCTGCGGGGAGACGGTCTTGCCGGTCTGACCCACCTGGAACTGGTGCGGGTAGTAGCCGGAGTCGACGGCCGCGCGGGACGCGCCGACGGCGCCGCCGAGCAGGTCGGCCAGCTCCTCGACCAGCTTGAAGTTGTCGGCGTTGCCGACGCCGCGACCGCCGGAGACGACCACGCCGGCCTCGGTGAGCTCCGGGCGCGAGCCCTTCTGCTCGGCGACCCGCTCGACGACCCTGGCCAGCTTGTCGGTGTCGGTGACCGCGACCGTGAGCTGCTCGACGGCGGGGGTGGCCGCCGCCGGGGTCGGGTTGACCGAGTTCGGCCGGACGGTGACCAGCGGCAGGCCACGGGTCACCTTGGACTTGACGATGGCGGAACCGGCGAAGGCCACCTGGGTGGCCGTGCCGTCGGCCGCCAGGCCGACCACGTCGGTCAGGATGCCGTTGTCCAGCTTGACGGCCAGCCGGGCGGCGATCTCCTTGCCCTCCTGGGAGGAGGCCAGCAGCACGGCGACCGGCTGCACCCGCGAGACCAGCTCGGCCACGACGGTCGCCTTGGGGGCCACCAGGTGGTCGTCGATCTCCGCGCTCTCGGCCGCGTAGATCTTCTCCGCCCCGTACTCGCCCAGCTTGGCGCTGAGCGCCTCGGCGGCGCCGGGGCCACCGAGCACGACCGCGCTCGGGGTGCCCAGCTCGCGGGCGAGGGTGAGCATCTCCAGGGTGACCTTCTTGACGCCGAATTCCCGGGTGGCTTCGACGACGACGAGAACCTCAGACATGTCCAGACCCCTCAGACGAACTTCTCGGTGGCGAGGAACTCGACCAGCTTGACGCCGCCGTCGCCCTCGTCGGTGATCTTCGCGCCGCCGGAGCGCGGCGGGCGCTTGCTGTGCTCCAGCACGGCGCTGGTCGCGCCCTCGAAGCCCACCTCGGCCGGGGCGACCCCGAGGTCACCCAGGGAGAGCGTCTGCACCGGCTTCTTCTTGGCGGCCATGATGCCCTTGAAGGACGGGTAGCGCGGCTCGTTGATGGTGTCCCAGACGGAGACGACGGCGGGCGCGGTGGCGGTGACCACCTCGTAGCCCTCCTCGGTCTGCCGCTCGACGGTCAGGGTCGAGCCGTCGACGGTGAGCTTGCGGGCGCCGGTCAGCGCCGCGATGCCCAGCCGCTCGGCGATCATGTGCGGGATGACCTGCACCCGGCCGTCGGTCGACTCGCTGCCGCAGAGCACCAGGTCGGCGTTGAGCTGACCGAGCGCGGCGGCGAGCACCTTCGAGGTGGCGACGGCGCAGGAGCCGTGCAGGGCGTCGTCCACCACGTGCACGGCCTTGTCCGGGCCCATGGAGAGCGCCTTGCGGATCGACTCGGTCGCCCGGTCCGGACCCATGGTCAGGACGGTCACCTCGCCCCCGTGCGCCTCCTTGATCTTCAACGCCTCCTCGATGGCGTACTCGTCCATCTCGTTGATGACGTTGTTCGCCGAACCGCGGTCGACGGTGTTGTCGTCAGTGCGCAGGTTGCGGTCCGCGCCCGAATCAGGCACCTGCTTGACGAGTACGACGATGTTCATCGCGCTTCGACGACCCTCCTGTTGGTGTTGCGATCGCTCGCCCGGTCTGGGGCGCAGCCTCGCGCGTCCGTTGACGCCGGTCAACCGCGCGGTCCTGTGCGGTTGCCCACGAGCCAATGTTACCTGCCAGTAGCATCCGCCTCCGGCGACCTCAGCGTGACACAGCTCACCGAGGGACGCGCGGGCGGGTAATCTGACGAACCGGGAGGTGTCGCAAATGTCGGAAGAGCCCAATACGGGCCGACAGGACGCCGCGCGTCGCCCGTGCCGCCGCACCCGGGACGAGGCGTACCGGTGTGCCTGCGGGCGGGTCCGCGACCGGTGCGTCCGGGCCACCGTCCGGGCCCTCTGGTCGCCCACGCGGCGCGCCGGGACAGCACCGGGTGACCACGGCGACCGCCGGCACCGGAGCGCCGGGCCGGCTCACCCGGGCTGATCGAGCGCCGCCCTGACCCGCTCGATGACGGCGGCCTCGGCGGGCACGACCCCCCGGTGCGCGCCCGCCACCCGCTCGGCCGCCGAGAGCACCACCTCGCGGTAGCCCGCCACGTCCCCCGGCGACTTCTCACGCAGGATCCGCACGGCCCGGCCCAGCGCGGGCAGCACCACCGACTCGATCTCCAGCGCCGAGTCGTGGGGCAGCGTCGGCAGCGGGCCGCTGGTCAGCGCCTCCCGCACCACCCCGCTGCTGTCGGCCATCGCGCCGGAGGCGGCGAAGCTCTCCCGGAACAGGGCGATCATCCCCGGGTCGGCGTTGGCGACCAGGAACACCGCCCCGAACGCGCCCGTCTTGAGGGTCAGCCGCTCCTCCGCCGTCAACCGCTGCTCCATGATCACGGAGTGTAGACGTACGGGGTGGTGGTCGTGACCGGGACGAGACCGAGCCGTTCGAGGATCGGCCGGCTGTCGTCGGAGGCGTCCACCTGGAGCAGCGTCCGGCCGCGTTGGGCCGCCAGCCGGGCCCGGTAGGAGACCAGGGCGCGGTAGATGCCCCGGCGGCGCCACGGGGCGAGCGTCGAGCCGCCCCAGAGCGTGGCGAAGCCGGTGTCCGGCACGTACCGGACCCAGCCCGCGCCGACCACCTCGTCGCCCGCCTCCGCCACCACCACCGTGATCGACTGCGGGTCCGCCGCGATCTCCTTCGCCAGGGCGCTCGCCAGGTGGCCACGGTCGGAGTTCCAGACCGCCTCCTCCATGGCCGCGATCCGGTCCAGGTCCGCCCGGGCGGTCACCTCCCGCAGGCGTACGCCCTCGGCGACGACCGGGAGCGCGGCCGCGAGCGGCGCGACCGGCCCGATCACGACGGTCTCCCGCTCCTCCGGCACGAACCCCGCCGCGCGCAACCGGTCCGGCAGGTCGGCCGGCTCGTCGTGGCCGTGCAGCTTCCACTCGACCGACTCGCCGCGCGCCCGGAAGAGCTCAACCTGCCGGGCGATCAGCTCGTCGAGCGCCGCGCCGGTCAGCCCGGCGAGGTCGCGGTAGGTGAGGAAGCCCCGGCGGTCGAGGCCGAGGATGCGGATCAGCGGACCGTCCCGTTCCACCGTCGCGCCGGCCGGCAACGGGTCGGGCACCAGCGCCCGCAGCTGGTCGTCGTAGGTGTTCCGCAGCGTCGTCGCGTCAAGATCCGTCACCGTTCCAGGCTACGGGGCGGACGGAAGCGGATAATCGGCCCGTGTGGCAGGCGATCAGGCGATGGTTCGACCCGCGCGAACTGCGCTCGGTCGGCCGCACCCCCGACTACCGCTTCTCGCTGGCCAACGAGCGGACCTTCCTGGCCTGGCTGCGTACCGGGCTGGCGCTGGTCGCCGGCGGGCTGGCCGCCGCGCAGTTCCTGCCGCCGCTGCCGCTGGCGCACCTGCGCGAGGTGATCGCCGTCGCGCTGCTGCTGCTCGGCGGCACGGTCGCCGTCCGGGCGGTCGACCACTGGGCGCGTACGGAACGGGCCATCCGGCTCGGCGAGGAGCTGCCCGCCTCGCGCTTCCCGGCGCTGCTGGCCCTCGCCGTCGGCCTCGGGGCGCTGCTGCTGGTGGCGGCGGTGCTGATCCGGGCGCTCGGCGGCCCGTGAACGGCGGTCCGGAGCCGCCCAGCGGGGACCGGCCGGCGCGCAACCCGGGGCTGCAAGCCGAACGGACCCGGCTGGCCTGGCGGCGCACCGCGCTGGCGCTCACCGTGATCATGGTGCTGACCGTGCGGCTGGCGTTCACCGGCCCGCGCGCCGGTGACGTGGTCGGCGCGTCGGCCGCCGGGGTCGCCGTGCTCGGCTGGGGCGCGGCGCTGGCCGTCTGCCGGCGCCGGGTCACCGGCACCGGTCCGCTGCCCGGCCAGGGCCGGGCGTTGCCCCTGGTCGCGCTCGCCACCGTCGGCTTCGCGCTGCTCGGCACGCTGCTGGCGGCGAGCGGACTGGGTTGACGGGTGCCGGTGCGCCATGATTGACCCATGGCCCGGCTCTACGCTCTCCTCTTCGTGGTGCAGATCGTCCTCGCCGTCTGCGCGCTGATCAGCTGCCTCTCCGCCGAGGAGGGGGAGATCAGAGCCCTGCCCCGGATCGCCTGGGTGCTGATCATCCTGTTCTTCCCGCTGCTCGGCTCCGTCGCCTGGTTCGCCGCCGGGCGCGCGCGCGGATCCGCGCGCGCGGCCGGCGGCGGGGCGCCGAAGGGCCGGGTCCGCCCGGGCCGGGAGCGCCCCCGCCCCGTCGCCCCCGACGACGACCCGGAGTTCCTCCGCTCGCTCGGCGAGCCCTCCCGGCGGGAGGACCAGGAGCTGTTCCGCCGCTGGGAGGAGGACCTGCGCCGCCGCGAGGACGAGATGCGCCGCCGCGACGGCGAGCCGCCGCGCGAGGAGGACCGCCCCGAGGGGTCCACGCCCACGTCCTGAGCCCGCCGCCGACGCCGGCTCTCCGGCGACGGCGGCGCGCCCGGTTCAGGCCAGGTTGGACGAGCGGGGGTACGCGTCGGCCGGGTCGGTGAGCACGTTGACCAGGTACGGCACACCGGCGTCGAACGCCCGCCGCAGCGCCGGGCCGAGGTCGCCGGCCTTCGCCACCGTCTCGCCGGCCCCGCCCAAGGCGCTCACGACCTGGTCGTAGCGCAGCTCGGGCTGGAGGTCGGCGGCGACGTCGTAGCCGTACATGGCGCGCATCGGGTGCTTCTCCAGGCCCCAGATGCCGTTGTTGCCGACCACGATCACCACCGGCAGCTTCTGCCGGGCCAGGGACTCCACGTCCATCAGCGAGAAGCCGGCCGCGCCGTCGCCCATCAGGACGCAGATCTGCCGGTCCGGGTGGCTGACCCGGGCGCCCATCGCGTAGCCCATGCCGGTGCCGAGGCAGCCGTACGGGCCCGGGTCGAGCCAGGTGCCGGGCTGCGCGGGTTCCAGGTAGCGGCCGGCGTACGAGACGAAGTCGCCGCCGTCGCCGATGGTGATGGCGTCGCGGGCCAGGACCCGGCGCAGCTCGCCGTAGACGCGGGCGGGCCGGATCGGGTCCGTCTCGGCGGACATCTCCTCGGCGTCGCGGGCCTTCGCGGCGTCCTCGGCGGTACGCAGGTCGGCGATCCAGTCGGCGTGCTCGGCCCGGTCGCCCGGGTGGTCGGCCAGCGCGGTGAGGATCAGCCGCAGGTCGCCAGCGGGGGCGGCGGCCGGCTGCACGTGCCCCGCCCGCTGGCTGGGCGCGTCGACGACGTGCACCACCTGTGCGTCGCCGAAGTCGCCGAAGCTGAGCCGGAAGTCGAGCGGGGTGCCGATCACCACGACCACGTCGGCGCCCTTCAGCGCCACGCGGCGGGCCTTGGCGAAGGCGAGCGGGTGCTCCGGCGGCAGGGCGCCCCGGCCCATCCCGTTGGTGAAGACCGGCACCTGAAGGGACTCGGCGGCGGCCCGCAGGGCGTCGACGGCGTCGCCGGCGTAGACGTCGGAGCCGGCGATGATCACCGGGCGGCGGGCGCCGGCGATCAGGGCCGCCGCCTTCGTCACCTCGTCCGGGTCGGGCTCGACCGGCGCGATGCCCGGCAGCGCGGGCAGTTCGGCGTCGGAGACCGAGAAGACGGCCTCCAGGGGGAAGTCGAGGAAGACCGGGCCCCGGTGCGGGGTGAGCGCGGCGGTCAGCGCGGCGGTCACGGCGCGCGGGATGTCGTCGGGGCTGAACACCGTCTCGGCGTGCTTGGTGACCGGGGCGACCAGCGGCAGGTGGTCCATCTCCTGGAGGCTGCCCGAGCCCCAGCGGAACTGCGGGGCCCGGCCGCCCAGCACCAGCACCGGCGACGCGTTGAAGTAGGCGCTGGTCAGCCCCGAGATGCCGTTGGTGACGCCGGGACCGGCGGTGAGCACGGCGAGGCCGGGGCGGCGCTGGAGCTTCGCCACCGCCTCGGCCGCGAAGACCGCCGACTGCTCGTGCCGGACGTCGTAGATCGGAAAGTCGGTCTTGTGCGCGGCGTCGTAGAGGGGAAAGACGTGCCCGCCGGAGAGGGTGAACATCTCCCGCACCCCGTACGCGCGCAGCGCCGCGAGCGCGAGCTCCCCGCCGTGACCTTCGATCCGCTCCGTCATCGCCGCTTTCCCTTCGTCCGCATGGCCGGAGTCACACGCTACTCACCGGTAGGCAGAATGTGAACACTTCTCGACTCGGCGCGTGGGCCGACGGGGGCGCCGCCGGCCCGGGCGTCAGCGGCCGGTGAAGTCCGGCTTGCGCTTCGCCACGAACGCCGCCATGCCCTCGCGCCGGTCCTCGGTGGCGAAGAGCGCCGCGAAGAGCTGGCTCTCCCAGGCCAGGCCGGAGTTCAGGTCCATGTCCAGGCCGCCGTCCACGGCGAGCTTGGCGGCGCGCAGGGCCTGCACCGGGCCCGCGAGGTACGGGCGGACCAGCTCGACGGCGGCGGCGTACACCTCGGCCGCCGGGACCACCCGGTCGGCCAGGCCGATCCGCAGCGCCTCCTGGGCGTCGACCATCCGGCCCGACATGATCAGGTCCTTGGCGCGGGCCGGGCCGACCAGGCGGGCCAGCCGCTGGGTGCCGCCCGCGCCGGGGATGATGCCGAGCTTGATCTCCGGCTGGCCGAGCTTGGCCTCCTCGGCCACCACCCGCCAGTCGCACGCCAGCGCCAGCTCGCAGCCGCCCCCGAGGGCGTACCCGGTGATCGCGGCCACGACGGGCTTGGGGATCCGCGCGATCGCCCCGAGGGCGCTGGACAGGTCGGCCGCCCGGTCCGCCATGTCCACGTAGGACATGTCGGCCATCTCCTTGATGTCCGCGCCGGCGGCGAAGACCTTCTCCCCGCCGTACACGATGACGGCGCGGACGCCCGGATCGGCCGTGGCCGCGGCGGCGGCGGTGCGTAGCTCCTCCTGCACCTGGGTGTTCAGGGCGTTCATCGGCGGCCGCTCCAGCCGGATGGTGCCGATGCCGTCCTTGGTCTCCAACCGCACGAACTCGCCCACGCTGGCCTCACTTCCTCGTCGAAGTAGCGTGCCAACCTTACGACCCGGATCGTTGGGGTAAGTAGTGTGGTCTCAGGCCCGCCACCGGGAGTGCCGCCATGATCACGTACTACGACGACAGGTCCGTGCAGGTCACCTCCACCGCCGTACGGGTGGAGGGCCGGACCTTCCGGCTGGCCGAGATCAGCATGGTCTGGCACCGGCGCGGCAGCCGCTCGTGGCGGGTGCTCGTCGGGCGCGGCGCGATCGGCGCGGCGCTGGCCGGCCCCCTGGTGACCGCCGCCCTCGGGATCGCGCTGGCGCTGTGGCTGGACCGCTCGCTCACCGTCACCATCGCGATCGTCGGCGCCTCGGTGCTCGTCGGGCTCGCGATCGGGCCGGTCGCCGACTTCCTCTTCGAGCACCTGGACCGCTCCTACGCCCGGGGCAGCCGCCAGCTGGAGATCTGGGCCCGCTGGCGCGGCGAGCCGGTGCGGCTGCTGTGCACGGGCGACGCGCTGCGCTTCGGCCAGATCTACCGGGCCTTGCAGCGGGCCGTCGAGGCGGGCCAGCCGGCGTCGCCCCGCCGCCGCTAGAACCCGATCGGCCCCTCGGGCAGCATGCCCAGGCCACGTGGATCGAGCCGAACCTGTCGCGCGGCAGCGGCAGCCAACCCCATCTCGCGCGTCCTTTGGAGCTGATGACGTAAACGACTCAACCGGACCGGAGCCCGAAGATCGCTGGCGCCCCGGAGGCGATGTCACAAACGATTCAGCTCCAAAGGCCGGACGCGACACCACCCCGCCCGACACCACCCCCGCGCGACACCACCTCGCGAGACACCACCTCGCCCGGCACCACCGCCGCAGGCGGACTGCGCGACCGGCGAAAACCGCCCCGCAGTGGTTAGGCTTAGTGATGACCCTCTATTACCGGGACGACTCGGTGCAGGTGACGTCGGAGTCGATCCGGGCGGGCGGTCACGCCGTGGCCATCGCCGACGTGACGTACGTCTGGCACGCGCAGGGGCCGAAGACGCTGGCCGTACGGGGGCGGGTGCTGGGTCGGGGCGTCCTGGTCCTGCTCCTCTCGCTCCCCCCGCTGGTCGCGGTGGTCTGCGTGCTCTCGCTGGCCTGGTCGGCGCAGGACCGGGGCGAGTGGCAGCTGGCGCTGATCATCCTCGCCGCGTGCGCGGTGGGCGCGCTGGCCCTCACCCCGTTCCTGGAGATCCCGCTCGGCTGGCTCGACCGCTCCTACGAGCGGGGCAGCAAGGTGCACGAGCTCTGGGTGCAGCACCACGGCCGCGAGGTGCTGCTGCTGCGCACGCCGGACGCGCTGCGCTTCGGGCAGATCTACCGGGCGGTGCAGCGCGCGGTCGAGCAGCACACGGACTCCTGACCCGAGCGCTCGCCGCCGGGGGCGCGCCGCCCCGTCCGGCGGTCCGGGCGCGGGCGACGCACACTGGGTGTCATGGTGATTCCCCTCCCCCGCCCCGGCGCGGTCGTCGGTCTGACCCGCTCCGCCCTCGACCAGGCCCTCGGCTCGGCGGCCTCGTTCGCCGCCGTGCCGGCCCGCGCGTTCGCCGTGTTGGACTCGGTGGAGGCGCTGCTGAACCGGGTCAACGGGGTGGTGGACCGGATCGACGGCATGGTGAGCCGGGTCGAGCAGACCCTCGACCGCACCGACCGGGTGCTCACCGACGCCGAGGGCGCGGTCCGGGAGGTCGCCGTCATCAGCGCCGCCGCGACCACCGCGATCGGGACGGCCACCGAGGTGGCCGCCGCCGCGGCCGTCGTGGTGGACGAGGCGGAGAAGGTGTCCCGCGCGGCCGGCGCGGTGGTCGCCGAGGCCGACGTGGTGGCCCGCCGGGCCGCCGGCACCGTGGGCACCGCGGCGGAGGCGGCGGCCACCGCCGCCGAGCTGCTGACGGCGTACGAGCCGGCGCTGCGCCGGGCCGCGCCCATGGCGAACCGCTTCGTGGAGCAGCTCAGCCACGAGGAGGTGACCGCCGCGATCCGGCTCGTCGACGAGCTGCCCAAGCTCAAGCAGCACGTCACCGCGGACATCCTGCCCATCCTCGCCACCCTGGACCGCGTCGGCCCGGACCTGCACGACCTGCTCGACGTCACCCGCGACCTCAAGCTCGCCGTCGCCGGCATTCCCGGGCTGGGCATGCTCCGCCGCCGGGGCGAGAAGCTCACCGACGACGCGGAGGCGTGAGCGGCGGCGCCTTGCCGGCCGGATCAGGCGGGGACGTAGAGCGCGTCGATCTCGGCCCGGCTGGGCAGCGCCACGGAGGCGCCGAGCCGGCGGGCACAGGCGGCGCCGGCCGCCGCCGCCCAGCGCACCGCGTCGACCACGTCCCGGCCCTCGCCCCAGGCGACCGCGAGCGCGGCCGTGAAGGCGTCCCCCGCGGCCGTGGAGTCCACCACGTCGACCTTGACCGCGGGCACGTGCACGGCGGTGCCGTCCCGGTCGCCGTACCAGGCTCCCTCCGCGCCGAGGGTGAGCACCGCCCGGGGCGCCAGGTCGAGCAGGGCCGAGGGCTCGTCCCGGCCGCGGCCGGTGAGCGCCTGTGCCTCGGTCTCGTTCACCACCAGCAGGTCCGTAGCCGCCAGCAGCTCCGGGGGCACCGGCACGGCCGGGGCGGCGTTGAGCACCACCCGGGTGCCGGCCGCCCGGGCGACGACGGCCGCCCGGGTCACCGTCGCGACCGGGATCTCCAGCTGCGCGAGCAGCACGTCCGCCTCGCGTACGGCGGTCAGCTCGGGCTCGGTCAGGTCGACCATGGAGGCGTTCGCGCCCGGGCTGACCAGGATGGCGTTCTCCCCCGCGACGTCCACCATCACCAGCGCCACCCCCGACGTGCCGTACGTGGTGCGGAGCTGGTCGGTGCCGACCCCGGCGGCGGTGATCCGCGCCCGCAGGGTGACGCCGAACGCGTCGGAGCCGATCGCCCCGAGGAAGGCACAGGAGGCTCCGGCCCTGGCCGCGGCGACGGCCTGGTTGGCGCCCTTGCCGCCGGGCACCATCACGAAGTCGGTGCCGAGCAGGGTCTCTCCCGGTCGGGGCAGGGCGGGGGCGGTGCCCACCAGGTCCATGTTGGCGCTGCCCACCACGACGACCCGGGTCTGCCGCATCGCCACCTCCCCGTCAGGCGGCGCGGGCGGTGAACCGGTCGCCGGAGCGCTGGACCACCAGCGGCAGCCCGAAGGTCTTCGAGAGGTTGTCCCCGGTCAGCGTGTCGTCGAGGAGTCCCTGCGCCACCACCGCGCCGTCGCGCAGGAGCAGCGCGTGGGTGAAGCCGGGCGGGATCTCCTCCACGTGGTGGGTCACCAGCACCAGCGCGGGGGCGTCCGGGTCGTACGCCAGCTCGGCCAGCCGGGCGACCAGGTCCTCGCGCCCACCGAGGTCGAGCCCGGCGGCGGGCTCGTCGAGCAGCAGCAGCTCCGGGTCCGTCATCAGCGCGCGGGCGATCTGCACCCGCTTGCGCTCGCCCTCGGAGAGGGTGCCGTAGGCGCGGTCGGCGAGGCCGCCGACGCCGAACTGGCCCAGCAGGGCGCGGGCCCGGGTCTCGTCGGCGCTCTCGTAGCTCTCCCGCCAGCGCCCGAGCACCGACCAGGCGGCCGTGACCACCACGTCGCTGACCCGCTCCTCGGCGGGCACCCGCTCGGCGAGCGCGGCGGTGGAGAGCCCGATCCGGGTACGCAGTTCGTTGACGTCGGTCCGGCCGATCCGCTCGCCGAGCACGTGGGCCGTGCCCGTGGTCGGATGCAGCCGCCCGGCGGCGAGGTTGAGCAGGGTCGTCTTGCCGGCCCCGTTCGGCCCGAGCACCACCCAGCGCTCGTCCAGCTCGACCCGCCAGTCGACGTCATGCAGCAGGGCCGTGCCGGAGCGCCGTACGCCGACGCTGTCCAGGCTGACCACCAGATCCGCGTCCCCAGTCACCCGACCATCCAACCACGCAACACCGGGGCGCCCCCGGCGGGCGGTGCTCCGACCGTAGGGTGGGGCGCCGTGTCGTTGGTCACCACAGGCGGAGGACGGTCCACGCCCGGTCGTAGCGCGGGGCCACGCGGATGAGCGCGGTCGGGCCGGATGGGCGTGCTGGGCTGGCAGTCGTCGCTGGTCCTGCTGCTCGGGCTGACGGGGACGCTGACCGTCGCCGCCCTCGCGGCGTTCCGCCGCCGCGACCTGATGTGACGCGGAGCCGGGCCGGCCGGCCGGGGCCACCCCGCCGCGCAGCAAGAGCTTGCAACGGCCGAGGCTCGGGTGAAATATTCCTTCACATGACGCGCGGCCGGTCCGGACGCCGCCGGATCGGGCCGGCGGGGACCCTCGCGCGCTCGGCGGCGGAGGCCCGGCCCCGGTCAGCCGACGGTGGAGCCGAAGACCTCGTCGCGTACGGCGTCCAGCGCGGTGCGCAGCGCGCCACGCAGGATCGGCTCCTCGGTCAGCCCTGTCGGCACCACCCGGGGGCGGACCAGCGTGATCGCCGCGACCTCGTGCTGCACGCGCTCGGCCAGCGCCGCCCCGCCGGCCTGGCCGACCTCGCCCGCCAGCACCACCAGCGGCGGGTCCAGCACCACGCAGGTGCTCGCCACACCCAGCGCCAGCCGGCGGGCGACCTCGTCGAGCATCGGGCCGCCGGCCGCGCCGCCGGCGACGGCCGCCCGGACCGCGGCGGCGCCGCTGGCGTCCGGGTAGCCGTGCGCGCGGGCCAGGTCGCGGACCGCGTCCGCGCCGATCAGCTGCTGGAACGCCGGCTTCGCCCGGCGGGAGACGTCGCGCGGGATCGGCGCTCCGGGCACCGGCAGGTAGCCGATCTCGCCGGCGGCGCCGCTGCTGCCGTGGTGCAGCCGGCCGCCCAGCACGATCGCCAGGCCGACGCCGGCGCCGACCCAGACCAGCACGAAGTCCGTCAGCCCCTGCGCCGCGCCCGACTGCGCCTCGGCGACGGCCGCCAGGTTGACGTCGTTCTCGAAGACCACCGGGGTGTGCAGGTCGTCGCGGAGCGCGGCGAGCAGGCCGGAGTGCCAGCGGGGCAGGTTGAAGGCGAAGGTGATGTCGCCCGTGCCGGGGTCGACGAGACCCGGGGTGCCCAGCACGATCCGCCGTACGCTCGACAGCTTCGCCCCGGCGCTGCTCGCGGCCTGGACCACCGCGTTGTGCACCACCCCCACCGGGTCGTCGGTGTCCCGGGTCGACTGCTCGACGCGGCCGATCACCGCCCCGGTGATGTCCGCGCAGGCGGCGACCACCCGGTCGGCGCCGACGTCCACCCCGACCACGTGCGCGCTGCCCGGCCGCACGGCGTAGAGCTGGGCGTTCGGCCCCCGGCCGCCGGCCTGCTCGCCGACCCGGGTGACCAGGCCCCGCTCCTCAAGCCGCTCGACGAGCTGGGAGGCGGTGACCTTGGACAGCCCGGTCAGCTCGCCGAGCCGGGCCCGGGTCAGCGGCCCCCGCTCCAGCAACAACTCCAGCGCCGCACGGTCGTTGAGCGCCCGCAACAGGCGGGGGGTGCCGGGCAGCCGGGTCGCACTCATGCCACGTCCTCTGGATTTGATAAACCTTGCTTACTGTAGACCGACCTGCGAGCGGGTAGCCGATAGCGTATCGGCCACCCGGGAGCGGGGTGGTCGGCCGACCCGGTACGTCACCGACCCCCGCCGGTACCACAATCCGTACCGGCGGGGCACCGAAAGGGGAGGACCACGTGGGGCTGGATCCAGGACTGCGCCGGCTCGCGCTCGGCACGCTGCTCGGCGCGTACCCGGGACCGGTGCCGCCGGACTGGGCGGTGGAACTCGTGGCCGAGGGGCTGGCGGGGCACACCCTCTTCGGCACCAACGTCCACGACCCGGGGCAGGTCGCGGCGAGCACCGCCGCCCTGCGCGCCGGCCGCCCGGACGTGCTGATCGCCATCGACGAGGAGGGCGGCGACGTCACCCGCCTGGCGCACGCCACCGGCAGCCCCTACCCGGGCAACGCCGCGCTCGGCGCGATCGACGACCTGGCCCTGACCCGCCGGGTCTACGAGGCGATCGGCGCGGAGCTGGCCGTACTCGGCGTCACCGTCAACCTGGCCCCGACCGTGGACGTCAACACCGCGGACGAGAACCCGGTGATCGGCACCCGCTCGTTCGGCGCCGACCCGAACCGGGTCGCCGCGCACTCCGCCGCGGCCGTCACCGGGCTCCAGGCCGCCGGGGTCGCCGCCTGCGCCAAGCACTTCCCGGGGCACGGGGCGACGGTCGCCGACTCCCACCACGAGCTGCCCACCGTGGACGTGCCTCCGGACGTGCTGCGCCGCCGCGACCTGCCCCCCTTCGCGGCGGTCATCGAGGCCGGCGCGCGGGCCGTGATGACCGCGCACATCCGGGTGCCGGCGCTCACCGGCGACGCCCCCGCCACGTTCAGCCGGCGGGTCCTGGTCGACCTGCTGCGTCGCGAGTACGGCTTCACCGGCACCGTCATCACCGACGCGCTGGAGATGAAGGGCGCCGCCGTGGCGGCCGGCGGGGTCGGCCCCGCAGCCGTCCGGGCCCTCGCCGCCGGCGCCGACCTGCTCTGCATCGGCGCCGAGGTCGACGCCGGGCTGGTCGAGCGGGTGGCCGCGGAGATCGTCGGGGCGCTCGCCGACGGCCGCCTGGACCGGGCGCGGGTGGAGGAGGCGGCCGGCCGCGCCGCCGCGCTCGCCGCGTGGACCCGGGGCTCCGGCTCGGCGTCCACCGCCCCCGCCGGTCTCGGCTACGCGGCGGCACGGCGCGCCGTGCGGGTGGAGGGGGCGCTCGCCGGGCTGGACCGCCCGCTCGTCGTGCAGCTGCACGCCGCGTCGACCATCGCCGAGGGGCGGGTGCCGTGGGGCCTCGGCCCACACCTCGGCGACGCCGAGGAGCTGCGGGTGGTGGCCGCCGAGACCGATCCGGCGACCCTGCGCCGGCTCGCCGGGGAGCGGCCGATCGTGCTGGTCGGCCGCCACCTGCACCGGCTGCCGGGCGGCGCCGACCTGGTGACCGCGCTGGCCGCCGAGCATCCGGTGACCGTGGTCGAGATGGGCTGGCCCTCGCAGTGGCGCCCGGCCGGGGCGCGCGCCTTCGTCACCACGTACGGCGCGAGCCACGCCTGCGGCCGGGCGGCGGCCGAGGTGCTCGGCCTGGCCGGCTGACCCCGGCGCCGACGGGCGGCGCGCGGGGCTCGGGCCGGCACCGGGGCGTGCGGCGTCGGCGCGAAGTCGGAGGCCAAG
>NZ_JBAKHV010000085.1:0-18970 GCF_036906775.1 Micromonospora sp. CPCC 205561
CCGCAGGCTCGCGGTCAGGGTCAGGTCGGGTTCGGCCACCGCCCGACCCTAGCCGCCGCCGGCGACCGCGCCCGCGGGCGGGCTCAGCTGCGCGCGTGCCGCCGGCCGATGGCCAGCACCTTGACCCGCTGCCGGCCGGCCCGCACCATGCCCAGTGCCATGAACGCGCCGGCGATCCGGTCGGCCGCCTCCCGGCTGCTCGCCCCGACCACCTGACGGCGCCGCTCCGGGCAGTTGCGTTCGTCGCGGCCCGAGCCCTCCACCGGGCGGACGTCGGTCAGCACCACCAGGAAGCGCGTCATCGGTGCCCGCCGGCGCGGTCGGCGCGGGCCTGTCGACCAGTACGCACGTCGGGTCCCTTCCGGCTGGCGGGCCACGGGGGGTGGCACGCGGCGATCGGGTACGGGGGAGAAACCCGATCGCCGCGCGCCCCATCCCCTCCGGTCACTCACCACCACCGTCGCCACGACAACCGGCGGTGAGGACGCGATGACAGATTGACATGTACACAGCCATGAATGCAACTCTCATCGGCGTTCTCTCATCTACACCTTCCCGGCAAGATGTGCGACGATCGATGCATGGCTCCCAAGACCGCACGCGCCCGCCGACTGGGCATCGCGCTGCGCACCCACCGGGAAGCCGCCGGCCTCACGCTGGAGGCGGCGGCGGACGAGATCAGCAGCACCCGCAGCACCCTGTCCCGCTACGAGAACGCGCAGACGCTGGTCAGCCCGGCCACCGTGCGCGCCCTGCTCACCCTCTACGGGGTCGGCGCGGACGAGGTGGCCGCGGCCGTGCAACTGGCCAAGGACGCCCGCAAGCCGGGCTGGTGGGTGTCGTACTCGTACCTGCTGGACCGGCGCACCATCGACTTCATCGCGCTGGAGGCCGAGGCGACAGGCATCGCCAACTTCGAGCCGTCGGTGGTACCGGGGCTGTTGCAGACGGCCGACTACGTCCGGGGCGTGATGCGGGGCGGCCCGCACACCCTCGGCGACGACGAGGTGGAGCAGCGGGTCCAGTTCCGGCTCGACCGCCAGCAGCGGCTCGTCGCCGACCAGCCACCGATCCTGGACGCCATCATCGACGAGGGCGCGCTGCTGCGGCCGGTCGGCGACCGGTCGGTGATGGAGGCGCAGCTGCACCACCTGGTCAAGATGGGCGAGCTGCCCAACATCACGGTCCAGGTGATCCCGCTGGCCGCCGGTTACCACCGGGGCACCCGGGGCTCGCTGCACATCCTGGAGTTCCCCGACCCGGAGGACCCGATCATCGCCTCGGTGGAGACGGTGGCCGGGCAGATGGTCCTCGACCGGCCGGGTGACCTGCGTACCTGCACCAAGATCATGGAGCACCTGCGGACCGTCGCGCTCAGCCCGGCGGACAGCCGCGACCAGCTCCTCCAAATCCTGAAGGGACGGTAGGACCATGAGACCGACTATCGACGCGGCGCTGGCCGTGGCGCGGTGGCGCAAGAGCAGCCGCAGCGGCGACGAGGGGGCGTGCGTGGAGATGGCGGTGGTCCCGGGAACGGTCGCCGTCCGCGACTCCAAGGACCCGGCCGGCCCCGCGCTGCTCTTCCCGCCGGCGGCGTGGGCCGCCTTCGTCGGGGCGCCACCCCGGCACTGAGACTCCCCCCTCCGGGGGCGCCGGCGCGCCCGCTAACCACGTCGCGCCGGCGCCCCGCCGTCGACGGTCCCGCCGTTGGGAGCCGGCGGGACCGTCGACCGGCGGGGACGGGTGGGTCAGCCCGCTACCACCGGGCGGGGCGGAGGGCCCGCGCGAAGCGCCTCCAACGCCGCGATGGCCACCCCCCGGGCACCGGCCATGTCACGCTCGGGCACCAGGGCGAAGGTGGCCGCCGCGGCCTGCTCGTCGCGCAGCAGGGTGTGCTCGCGCACGGCCGCGAGGAACCAGTCCCGGAACTCCGGCGCCGCCTCCACCACCCCGCCGCCGACGAAGTAGGCGTGCGGATCGGTGAAGTTGGCCGCGACGGTGAAGAGCCGGCCCAGCGCCTTCGCCTGCTGGGTGAAGACCTCCCGGGCCAGCGCGTCGCCCCGCTCCCCGTAGCCCCGGACCAGCTTCGCGGCCCGCTCCGGCGACTCGGCGGCCAGCGGATGGTCGGGGTACCGACCCAGCCAGTACGGCAGCAGGTTGCGCCCGATGGCGGTCAGCGAGGCGACGCTCTCGGCGTCGCCGGCGAAGCCGCAGGCGCAGGTGGGCACCGGCTGTCCCGGGGCGAGCAGCCCGGTCAGCGGGATGTGCACGTGGCCCAGCTCGCCGGCCATTCCCGCGGCACCGGCGACCACCCGGCCGGCTTCCACCACCCCGCCGCCCAGCCCCGTACCGACGATCGCGGACACCGAGGAGCGGCGCATCGCGTCGGCGCCGAAGTACGCGTGGTGGGCGTAGAGCGCGGCGGCGTTCCCGTCGTTGTGGTAGACCACGGGCAGCCCGAGCCGCCGTTCCAGCGCGGTGCGCACGTCGTAGCCGCGCCAGGCCGGCTCGGAGAAGTTGGTCGACCCGCGGGAGGAGATCACCCCCGTCGCGCTCGCCGGGCCGGGCGTGTCCAGCCCGACCGCGCGCACCGACCCGACGGGCACGCCGGTCAGCGCCAGCACCCCCTCGAACGCGCGGGCCAGCGCCTCGATCGCCGCCGCCGGGCCGGCGCGCACCTCGCTCGGGTTCTCCACCAGGCCGTCCACCAGGAACCGACCGTCCACGGTGAGCACCGTGGCGTTGTTGCTGGTGCCGCCGTTGTCCAGCCCGACGACCACCGGCACGTCCACACCACCCACGACAACCCGCCTTCCGCCGCCACGCCTGCCGTGAGGCTAGTTGCCCGTGCCGGCCCCCGCCAGGCCGCGCGGGCCGCTCCGCCCCTGCCCCGGGGCGGGGACGGCACGGGGCACGCCGCGCGGCAACGGCAGGGGGAAGGCCGGCCGTGGGGCGCGCGGGTTCAACCGGGGCGGCGGGCGGTGACGGCGGTGGCGTCCCGGTCCTCGTCGCGGAACACCGCCGGGCACAGGCCGAGGGCGGTCAGCGCCGCGCCGAGCGCGTCCACCTGCGTCCCGCCCGCCTCCACCACCAGGTGCCCGCCGGGGGCCAGCCAGCGGACCGCGCCCTCGGCGACCCGGCGCAGCACCGCCAGGCCGTCCGGCCCGCCGTCGAGGGCCACCGGCGCCTCGTGCAGCCGGGCCTCCGGCGGCATCAGCGCCACCGCCGCCGTCGGCACGTACGGGGCGTTGGCCAGCACCAGGTCCAGCCGGCCCCGCCAGCGCGTTGGCAGCGGGTCGTACAGGTCGCCGTGGAAGACGGGGACGGCCAGCGGCGCCAGGTTGCGCCGGGCACAGGCCACGGCGGCGGGATCCACGTCGGCGGCGGCCAGCCACCGCGGCGCCAGCCGCCGGGCCAGCGCCACGGTGGTGGCACCGGAGCCGCAGCACAGGTCCACCACGGCCGCCCCCGGCCCGGTCACCGACACGGCGGCGTCCACCAGCAGGGCGGTACGCGCGCGGGGCACGAAGACGCCCGGGTCGACGGCGACCCGCTCGCCGCAGAACTCGGCCCAGCCGAGCACGTGCTCCAGCGGCAGCCCGGCGACGCGACGCTCGACGAGGCCGGCCAGTGCCTCCGCCGAGTCGGCGGCGGCGATCAGCAGCTCCGCCTCGTCCTCGGCGTAGACGCACCCGGCGGCGCGCAGCCGGTGCACGAGGGCGGGCCGGTCGGGGCGGAAGGAGAAGACGGTCATCGGGAACCTCCGGGAGCGTGCGGCGACGCTCCCGGCCCGCCGGGTTCAGCCGGCGTGGCGTCGGAGGGGAGCGTCGGTCCCACCTGTCGGACGGATCGGGCTCACCTCCTCCGGTCGGGTGACGGACGGCCCGGCGAGGGCCGGCGTCACGATAGCTCAGCCGGCGGCCCCGGTCGCGTCGCGGCTCGCGTCGAGCGCGGCGGCCACGTCGGCGACCAGGTCCACGGTGTCCTCGACCCCGCAGGAGAGCCGGACGAAGCCGGGCGGGGTGTCGTCGCCCCACTGGGCGCGCCGGTCGGCGGTGGTGTGCAGGCCACCGAAGGAGGTGGCCGCGGCGACCAGCCGGGCCGCGTGGAGGAACCGCGCCACCCGCCCGGCGTCGCCGAGGTCGAAGGCGAGCACTCCGGGGACGCGCCGCATCTGGGCGGAGGCCACCGGGTACGCCGGGTCGTCGGGCAGCCCGGGCCAGCGCAGCCCGGTGACGTCGGCGCGCCCCGCGAGCAGGCCGGTCAGCGCCTCGGCGTTCGCGGTCTGCCGGGCCAGCCGCAGGTCCAGGGTGGCCAGCGAGCGGTGCGCCAGCCAGGCGTCGAAGGCGCCCGGCACCGCACCGGTGAGGTTCCGCCAGGCGGTGACCGCGTCCCGCAGCTCGGCCGAGCGGGTCGCGACGTAGCCGAGCAGCAGGTCGGAGTGCCCGGTCAGGGCCTTGGTGCCGGAGGCCACCACCACGTCGGCGCCCAGGTCGAGCGGGCGCTGCCCGAGTGGTGTGGCGGTGGTGTTGTCGACCGCGACCAGGGCGCCGGCGGCGTGCGCCCGGGCGGCCACCGCCGCCACGTCGGCGACGTCCAGGCCGGGGTTGGCCGGGGTCTCCAGCAGCACCAGACGTACGCCGTCGAAGCCCGGGTGCGGGCCGGCGGTCGGGGCGAGGAGCACCCGTACCCCGATCCCCTCCAGCGTCTCGGCGGCGAAGGCCCGGACGGCGAAGTAGCCGTCCGCCGGGAGCACCACGGTGTCGCCCGGCCTGAGCAGCGTCAGCAGCAGCCCGGTGATGGCGGCCTGCCCGCTGGCGAAGACCCGGCAGTCGCCCCCCTCCAGCTCCCCGATCGCCGTCTCCAGCAGCCGCCGGGTGGGATTGTCCGGCCGGCCGTAGCCGTCCGGCGCCGCCGCCGGCCCCGCCCACGGGTCGAGGTGGTACGGCGCGGCGAACACCGGGCCGGGCAGGAACGGCTGACCGGGCGCCGGCTCGGGCAGGCCGGCGCGGACGCAGCGGGTGCCGTCGTGGTGCTCGGTCATGTCCCTCACTCCGGTTTGGTGGTGCGGCTCATCAGGGCCTCGACGGCGAGCCGGGGGTCCATGCCCTCGTGGCAGACCAGCTCGACCTGCTCGGTGATCGGCATCTCCACCGCGTGCGCTCGGGCCAGGTCGCGCAGGGCCAGCGCGCTCTTGACGCCCTCGGCGGTCTGCCGGGTGGCGACGCGGGCCTCCTCCAGGGTCGCGCCCCGGCCCAGGTGCTCGCCGAAGGTGCGGTTGCGGGCCAGCGGCGAGGAGCAGGACGCGACGAGGTCACCCATGCCGGCCAGACCGGCGAAGGTGAGCGGGTCGGCGCCGAGGGCCACCCCGAGCCGGGCCGTCTCGGCCAGTCCCCGGGTGACGAGCATGGCCCGGGTGTTGTCGCCGAAGCCCATCGCCACGGCGATGCCGTACGCCAGGGCGATGACGTTCTTCACCGCGCCGCCCAGCTCGCAGCCGATCACGTCGTCGTTGGTGTACGGCCGGAAGTAGGGCGTGGTGATCGAGCGTTGCACCAGCGTCGCCCGGTCCGCGTCGGTGCCGGCGACCACGGTGGCGGCCGGCTGCTCGGCGGCGATCTCGGGGGCCAGGTTGGGGCCGGAGACCACCACCACCCGGTCGGCCGCCACCCCGGCGGTCTCCACGATCACCTCGCTCATCCGCTTGGTGGTGCCCAGCTCGATGCCCTTCATCAGCGACACCAGTGTGGCGTCCGGGTGCAGGTGCGCGGTCCAGTCGGCGAGGTTGCCGCGCAGCGTCTGCGACGGCACCGCCAGCACCACCAGCTCCGCCCCGGTGATCGCCTCGGCGGCGTCGCCGGTCGCCGTGACGCCCGACGGGAGCAGCACGTCCGGCAGGTACTCCGGGTTGCGCCGCTCGGCGCGGATCGTCTCCGCGACCGGCTGCCGGCGCGCCCAGACGGTGACGTCCCGGCCGGCGTCGGCGAGGATCTTGGCGAAGGCCGTGCCCCACGAGCCGGCCCCCAGGACCGCGACGTGCCCGCTCACGCCGCCGCCCCCGGCCGCCGCTCGCCGGCAGGGCGGACCGTGCGTTCCCACAGTGGGGGCGGGGTGCCGCCCCTGATCTCGGTGAGCATGTCACGAAGGCGCAGCATGATGGTGTCGGTCATCTCCTCGAGGACGGCCTTCGTCGGGGTCGCCCCGGCCCACCGGCCCAGGTCGACGGGGGGCCCGGCGACCACGGTCACCGGGATCCGGGGGCGTGGGTCCAGTCGGGAGCGGCGCGGGTCGAAGATCCGCTGCGGGCCCCACATGGCGAGCGGGACCACCGGCGCCCCGGTGGCGAGTGCGAGCCGGGCGGCGCCGGTCTTGCCCTTCATCGGCCACAGCTCCGGTTCGCGGGTGATGGTGCCCTCCGGGTAGATCACCACCGCGCCGCCCTGGTCGAGCGCGGCGACGAGCTGGTCCAGCGAGCGCACCGCGTCCACGGTGTTCCGCTCGACCGGGATCTGCCGGCACCGGTGCAGGATCCACCCGATCACGGGGACCCGGAACACGCTGGCCTTGCCCAGGAACTGCGGCCAGCGCCCGGCGTCGTAGACGAAGTGGGCGGCGACCAGCGGGTCGGCGTGCGAGATGTGGTTCGGCACGATGATCACACCACCGTCGCGGCGCAGGTGCTCCATGCCGCGCCAGGTGCGCCGGGTCCAGACGGTCATCGCCGGCTTGATCAGCACCACGGCGAACCATTGCCAGAACCCCAGCCTCCGCCGTGTCACCGCGCCTCCTCGTACCGCCCCGACCCGCACCGGATCCGCGCCCGGTGATGCCCGCAGCGGAAATCATGCCTGCTCGCCCCCCGTCCGGCCAGAGAGGGTGCCGCCGCCCGGCTGGCAGGATGGCGGCGTGAGTCAGCCGAGGTGGACCCTGGTGGTGCCGGTGAAGCGCCTCGCCGCCGCGAAGAGCCGGCTGCGGGGGGCGCTGCCGGCCGTACCGCACGAGGAGCTGGCGCTGGCCCTGGCGGCCGACACGGTCGCGGCGGCGCGGGCCTGCCCCCCGGTGGCCGGGGTGCTGGTCGTCACCGACGACGCCCGGATGGCGGCGGTGGCCCGCCGGGCGGGCGCCCGGGCGGTGCCCGACGCCCCGGCCGCCGGGCTGAACGCCGCGTTCCGGCACGGCGCTTCCGTCGCCGGCGGTGGCTGGGTGGCCGGGCTCACCGCCGACCTGCCCGCGCTGCGCCCGGCCGAGCTGGCGGCGGCGCTGGGCGCGGCGCAGGCCGGGCCCGCGGGCGTACGCCGGTACGTGGCCGACGCCCCCGGCACCGGGACGGTGCTGCTGGCCACGCCGCCGGGCGTGCCCCTGGATCCCCGCTTCGGGATCGGCTCGGCCGCCGCGCACGCCGCGAGCGGGGCGCTCGCCCTGACCGGCGAGTGGCCGAGCCTGCGCCGTGACGTCGACACCGCCGACGACCTGACCGAGGCGGCCCGGCTCGGGCTGGGGCCGACGACGGCCGCGCTGGCGGCCGGCGGCCCGGCGCCGGGCGGGGCGTGTAGCGTGCGGGACATGCAGGGCACGGTGGCCACCTACGACGCGGCGACCCGCAGCGGGACGCTGCTCCTCGACGACGGCACGGAGCTGGCCTTCCCGGCCCCGGCGTTCGACGCCTCCGGGCTGCGCCTGCTCCGCCTCGGCCAGCGGCTGCGCGTCGAGACCGACGCCGCCGGCGCGGTCGTCCGGGTGACATTGCCGACGATGGCCTGACTGCTGGTCGAAGTTCATTTTGCGTTAACCCGTTCCGGGTGATTATGGGCGGGTGAGCACCCCCCGCCAGCACCCCGCCGACCGCACGCCCGCCGACCCGACGACCTCCCGCAACGGCGCCCGGGCCCGGGGCGTCGACGGCCGATTCCGCGCCGACGGATCCGCTGGGACGCCCCGCACGCAGGACGCCGGCACCGACGCGGCGACCGCCTCCGCCGGCCTGGAGGAGGTGCTGGACCCGGCCGCCGCGCCCCCGGCCGAGGTGGCCGAGGTGGCCGCCACGGCGGCCGAGGCGGCCTCGGCGCCACCCCCCGACGAGCCGCCCCCGGCGGAGCCGCTGCCCGAGGACCGCTTCCTGAACCGGGAGCTCTCCTGGCTCGACTTCAACGCCCGGGTGCTGGCGCTCGCCGAGGATCCGCGTACGCCGCTGCTGGAACGGGCCAAGTTCCTGGCCATCTTCGCCAGCAACCTGGACGAGTTCTACATGGTGCGGGTCGCCGGGCTGAAGCGGCGCCTCCAGGCGGGCCTGCCGGTACGCGGCGGGGACCGGATGCCGCTGCGTACCCAGCTGGAACTCGTCTCCGCGAAGGCCGCGGAGCTGGTCGCCCGGCACTCGGCCTGCTTCACCGACGACGTGCTGCCGAAGCTGGCCGCCGAGGATATCCGGATCCTGCGCTGGGCCGACCTGGACGATCCCGAGCGGGAACGGCTGCGCGCGTACTTCCGGGAGCAGATCTTCCCGGTGCTGACCCCGCTGGCGGTGGACCCGGCGCACCCCTTCCCGTACATCTCGGGGCGGTCGCTGAACCTGGCGGTGGCGGTCCGCGACCCCGACGGCGGCTCGGAGCTGTTCGCCCGGGTGAAGGTGCCGAACAACGTGCCCCGCTTCGTCCGGGTGCACCGGGACCTGCCCGGCGTACGGATGCTGCCGGTGGAGGACCTGATCTCGGTGCACCTGGGGCAGCTCTTCTCCGGCATGCAGGTGGTCGAGTGCCACCTGTTCCGGATCACCCGCAACGCCGAGGTGGAGGTCGACGAGGACCGCGACGAGGACCTGCTCCAGGCCCTGGAACGGGAGCTGGCCCGGCGCCGGTTCGGCCCGCCCGTCCGGCTGGAGGTGGCCGCCTCGGTCTCGGACCGCGTGCTGGAGCTGCTCGTGCGGGAGCTGGACATGCACGACCAGGAGGTGCTGCGGGTGCCCGGCCTGCTCGACCTCTCCGCCCTCTGGCAGCTCTACACCGAGGCGGACCGGCCGGACCTGAAGGACCCGCCGTTCGTGCCGGCCACCCACCCCCGGCTGACCGAGGGCGAGGTGCCGCGCAGCGTCTTCGCCACCCTGCGCGACGGCGACATCCTGGTGCACCACCCGTACCACTCGTTCGCCACCAGCGTGCAGCGCTTCGTCGAGCAGGCCGCGGCCGACCCGGACGTGCTGGCCATCAAGCAGACCCTCTACCGCACCAGCGGCGACTCCCCCATCGTGGACGCGCTGGTGGACGCGGCCGCCGCCGGCAAGCAGGTGGTGGTGCTCGTGGAGGTCAAGGCGCGCTTCGACGAGGTGGCCAACATCGGCTGGGCGCGCACCCTGGAGCGGGCCGGCTGCCACGTCGTCTACGGCCTGGTCGGCCTCAAGACCCACTGCAAGACCGCCCTGGTGGTACGCCAGGAGGGCAACCAGATCCGGCGCTACTGCCACATCGGCACCGGCAACTACCACCCGAAGACCGCCCGGCTCTACGAGGACTTCGGCATGCTCACCGCCGACCCGGAGATCGGCGCCGACCTGACCGACCTGTTCAACGTGCTCACCGGCTACAGCCGGCAGACCGGGTACCGGCGGCTGCTGGTGGCCCCGCAGGGCATCCGCAGCGGGCTGATCGAGCGGATCGAGCGGGAGATCGCGCACGTCCGGCTGGGCATGCCCGGCCTCGTCCAGATCAAGGTGAACTCACTGGTCGACGAGAAGATCACCGACGCGCTCTACCGGGCCTCCCGCGCCGGCGTCCACGTGGACCTGGTGATCCGGGGCATGTGCACGCTGCGGCCGGGGGTGCCGGGGCTGTCGGAGAACATCCGGGTCCGCTCGATCCTGGGCCAGTTCCTGGAGCACTCCCGGATCTTCCGGTTCGGCAACAACGGCGACGCCGAGTTCTGGATGGGCTCGGCCGACCTGATGCACCGCAACCTGGACCGCCGGGTCGAGGCGCTGGTGCGGGTCGGCGACCCCGTGGCGCGGGCCGAGCTGGACCACGTCCTGACCGCCGCGATGAGCCCCGAGGTCGACGCGTTCGAGCTGGCGGCGGACGGCACCTGGAGCCGCCGCGCCGGCACGGCCGAGGAGCCGCTGGTCCACCTGCAGGAGCTGCTGCTGCGTCGCGTCGGTGGCACGGCGAGCTGACCGGTAGCGCATAGGCTGACCAGATGCTGGATGAGCGGGACGCGCCGGGCCCCCGCCGGGGCCGGGCGGCCGAGGGCCCCGACGCGACGCCGCCGATCCGGGCGGCGGGCGGTGTCGTGTGGCGCCCCGCCGACGAGCCCGGCCCGGTCGACGGGTCGGCCGCCGGGCGCGCCCCGGCGCTGGTCTGCCTCGTGCACCGGCCCCGCTACGGGGACTGGTCGCTGCCGAAGGGCAAGCTGGAGCCGGGCGAGCATCCGCTGCTCGCGGCCGTGCGGGAGGTGGCCGAGGAGGCCGACGTCCGGGCGGTGCCGCAGGTGCGGCTGCCCACCGTGCGCTACCACAGCGAGGGCCGCCCGAAGGTCGTCGACTACTGGTCGATGCGGGCGGTGGCCACCGGCGGCTTCCAGCCGGACACGGAGGTCGACGACGTGCGCTGGCTCGGCGTGGACGAGGCCATCCGGCTGGTGAGCTACCCGCACGACGCCGAGGTGCTGGCCGGGTTCGCGGCGCTGCCCGCGGTCACCGGGACGGTGGCGCTGGTCCGGCACGCCCACGCCGGCAAGCGGGCCACCTGGTCGGGCCCGGACACCGGCCGGCCGCTCGACGCCCAGGGGTGGGCGCAGGCGCACGCGCTGGCCCCACTGGTGGCGCTGGTCCGCCCGGCCCGGCTGCTGTCGGCCTCGGCCCGCCGGTGCGTACAGACCCTCGACCCGGTGGCGGCGCTGCTCGACCTGCCGATCGAGGTCGACGGCGATCTGGACGAGCCCCGCCCCGGCCAGCACCCCGACGAGTGCGCGCTGGCCGCCGCCGACCGCCTGGCCACGCTGGCGGCCGACGGGGAGCCGGTCGGGGTGTGCAGCCAGGGCAAGGTGATCCCGGGCGCCCTGGCCCGGCTGAGCGGGCGGCCCGGCGACTTCACCACCCCGAAGGGCGGCGGTTGGCTGCTCGCCTTCACCGGCGGGCGGCTGCTCGCCGCCGACCGCCTCTGACCGCCCCGGGTCGGCGGCGGGTCAGGCCGGCGGCAGGGTCAGGGTCACCACGACCGGCAGGTGGTCGCTGGCCGTCCCGGGCGGGGCCGCGGGGTCGGTGGCAGCCAGGTCGGGGGTGACGAAGACGTGGTCGATCTGCTGGCGCGGGGCGTCCGCCGGGCTGGTCGCCAGGGGACGGGCGGCGGCCAGCGCGTCGACCAGCCCGGCCCGGGTGAACTCGGCGAACGCCGCGTCGCCCGGCTCGGTGTTCAGGTCTCCGGCGACCACCAGCGGACGGCCCGCCGCGTACCGGACGGCGAAGTCGGCGACCGCCCGGGCCTGGACCACCGGACCCGCACCGGGCGGCGGTTGCAGGTGGGTGGCGACCACCGCGAGCCGTACGCCCCCGCTGAAGTCGATCGTGACCCCCAGGGCCTGCGCCCCGGTCGGCGCGCCGACCGCCGGCAGCGGCCGGGTCCGCGCGGCGTCCAGCGGCCACCGGCTCAGCACCGCGTCGCCCCAGAGCGGGTCCGCGGCCGGCGCGAAGACGTACGGCATGTCCAGCCGCTCCGCCAACAGGTCGAGCGTGTCGTGGCCGCCGTTGAGCAGCCACCCGCGGTCGACCTCGCTGAGCGCCACGACGTCGGCCCCGGCGACGGCCCGCGCCAACGCGTCCGGGTCGAAGCGACCGTCCATCCCGAAGCCCATCCGCACGTTGTAGGCCGCCACGCGCACCCTCTCCGGCGGCCCGTCCCGGTTGGTGGCGGAGAGCAGCTCGTCGCTGGCGACGGCGGCGAGCAGCGTCAGCGCGGCGGCGCCGGCGGCGGTCCACACCGGCGGCAGCGGCGGCCGGGGCGGCCCCGGCACGGGCCGGGTCGCCAGTGCGACGGCGGCGACCAGCGCCGCGACCGCCACCGGCACC
This sequence comes from Micromonospora sp. CPCC 205561, assembly GCF_036906775.1. Lineage (NCBI taxonomy): Bacteria > Bacillati > Actinomycetota > Actinomycetes > Micromonosporales > Micromonosporaceae > Micromonospora > Micromonospora sp. CPCC 205561. The sequence goes on from NZ_JBAKHV010000085.1 coordinate 12,050, forward strand.
CACGCGTTGGGGTGGCCGAGGTCGTAGGCGGCGTAGTAGGCCACCGCCGCGACGGCGAAGGCGAGCATCCCGCCGACAGCCGCGTATCCGCGCCGGTCGGCCGCCCGCGCCGGATCACCCGCGAGGGCGGCCGACCCGGCGGCCCGAACGCCGGCACCGGCCGCCCCGGTCCCGGTCGTGCCCGGAGCGGCGGCGTGGACGGGTGGGGCGCCGGCGCCGGCCGACGCCAGGCAGGCGCCGAGGCCGACGGCGGTGAGCAGGACGGCCGGCAGCAGCAGCTCCCCGCGTCCGAGGGCGACGAGGACGGCCCCGCCCACCAGCGCCGCCGGCCCGAGCCACCGCCAGCACCCGCGCCGGGGTGACGCCAGCGCGGCGAGCAGGAAACAACCGACCGCCACGGCGAGCGGGGCGGGCCCGAGGAGCGGCACCGTCGCCACCCCCACCTCGTCGGCGGGATCCGACCGCAGCAGGCCGAACTGGTACGACATCGCCGTCCGGGCGACAGCCGGTGAGAGCGCCACCATGCCGGCGAGCAGCAGCGCCGGCCCGGCCAGCAGCCAGCTCCGTACCCCGCCGGGCCCGGCCGGCGGCGCGGGCCGCGCCTGGCCCGCCAGGAAGAACGCCCCCACCAGGCCGGCCGCGAGCCACGCCGGCCAGCCGCCGAAGAACGCCGAGCGGTACGTGTCCAGCACCGTGTGCAGGACGGCGCCGCCCGCGAGCCCCAGCGCCAACCCCGGCACCGGCCGGTCGGTCCCGGCGGCGGCTCCGGCGAGCCAGACCAGCCCGGCGAGCAGCCCCGCCGTGGCCAGCCAGAGCTGCGGCAGCCCGCCCGGCTGGCCGTTGACGGCGAGGCGGGCGAGCACCAGCAGCACCGCGGCGACGAGCGTGACGGGGCGGGCGCCGGCCCGCCGGACGAGCGCGGGCGCGGCGAGGGCGAGCAGGAAACAGCCCAGCGCGAACGCCCCCAGCAGCTCGGCGGGGGTCGAGGCGGCCTGCCCGAAGATGGTGATGACGGCCGGGAGGAAGACACGCAGCACGTCCACCAGGAGCACCACGCCCAGGGCGAGGGTCACGGTGGTGAGTCGCCGGTAGCGCACGGGGGGCTGCCTTTCGCCGGCCGGAACGGGTGCGGCGATTCTGCGTGCGCGGCACCGTCCGGGTCAACGCCCGACGGCCGGGACGGTACGGCGAAGGGCGTCCACCGGCCGGTGGACGCCCTTCGCCGTACCGCTTGCCTCAGCGCTTGGTCGCGGCCTTCTTGGCCGGCGCCTTCTTCGCGGGCGCCTTCTTCGCCGCCGCGCTCTTGCTCGCCGTCGCGGCGGTCTTCTTCGCCGCGGTGGCCTTCGACGCCGCGGCGGTCTTCTTCGCCGGGGCGGCCTTGGTGGTCGCGGTCTTCTTCGCCGCGGTGGTCTTGGTCGCCTTCGCCGCGGGGGCCGTCTTCGCCGCCGCGGTCGCCTTGGTGCCGGTGGCCTTCGCACCCGCCGCCTTGGCCCCGGTCGCCTTCGCGCCGGTCGCCTTGGCGCCGGTGGCCTTGGCGCCGGTGGCCTTCGCCCCGGTGGCCTTGGCCGTCGTCGTCTTGGCGGCGGCCGCCGTGGTCTTCTTCGCCGCCGCCGTGGCCTTCGGCACCTTGCCGCTGGCCACCATCTCCTTGAACCCGGCGCCGGGTCGGAAGGTCGGGACGGATGTCTTCTTGACCTTCACCGCCTCGCCGGTACGCGGGTTGCGCGCTGTTCGGGCGCCCCGGACACGCTTTTCGAACGCTCCGAATCCGGTGATCGCCACCTTCTCGCCCTTGGTGACCGCCGCCTGGACCTCAGCGAGGACCGCGTCGAGCGCGGCCGTCGCCGTCTTCCGGTCCCCCAGGCGAACGGCGAGCGCCTCGATGAGCTCGGCCTTGTTCACGACTTCCTCCCGATTGTGCAACTGACTCGACGCGAGCCATTCTGCGCGCACGGTATGCCCTGTGCTGCCGGGACACAAACATTCGGCCGAAAAAAGCCCTTGTGTCGTAACGGATTCGCCCCCGCCGGTGGAACCGGCGGGGGCGAAAACCGCTGCGCGGTCGGGCGTACGGCTACGTGACCGAGGGCAGGAACGGTGCCCTGGTCGCCTCGAAGGCGCTGATCTCGGCCTCGTGGCGGAGGGTGAGTCCAATGTCGTCCAAGCCCTCCAGCAGCCGCCAGCGGCTGAAGTCGTCCAGCGGGAACGACCAGGTGGCCGCGCCGACGCGCACCTCCCGGGCGGTCAGGTCGACGGTCAGCGGGGTGGTCGGGTCGGCCTCCACCAGGGCCCAGATCTCCTCGACCGCCGGCAATTCCAGCTCCACCGGGAGCAGCCCCTCCTTGAGCGCGTTGCCCCGGAAGATGTCGCCGAAGCGCGGCGAGATCACGGCCCGGAAGCCCCAGTCGCGCAGCGCCCAGACGGCGTGCTCCCGCGAGGATCCGGTGCCGAACTCCGGGCCGGCCACCAGAATCGACGCTCCCGAATGGGCGGCATCGTTGAGCACGAATTCCGGGTCCTCGCGCCAGGCGCTGAACAAGCCGTCCGCGAAACCGGTCCGGGTCACCCGCTTGAGGTACACGGCGGGAATGATCTGATCGGTGTCCACATTGGAGCGCCGCAGCGGCACGGCGGTGCCCGTGTGGGTGGTGAACCTCTCCATCTGGGTGCCCTTCTACAGGTCGGCGGGAGCGGCCAGCCGGCCGGCCACGGCGGTGGCGGCGGCGACCGGCGGGGAGACCAGGTGGGTGCGGCCGCCCCGGCCCTGGCGGCCCTCGAAGTTGCGGTTGGAGGTGGAGGCGGAGCGCTGGCCCGGCGAGAGCGTGTCGGGGTTCATGCCCAGGCACATCGAGCAGCCGGCGAAGCGCCACTCGGCGCCCGCGTCGGTGAAGACCTTGTCCAGCCCCTCCGCCTCGGCCGCCTCCCGGACGGCGGCGGAACCCGGCACCACCAGCATCCGCACCCCGCCGGCGACCCGGTGCCCGCGCAGCACGTCGGCGGCGGCGCGGAGATCCTCCAGCCGGCCGTTGGTGCAGGAACCGACGAACACCACGTCGACCGGGAGGTCGCGCAGCGGGGTGCCGGGGCGCAGGTCCATGTACTCCAGCGCGCGGTTCGCCGCGGTCCGCTCGGCCTCGGTGGCGAACTCCTCCGGCGCCGGCACCACCGCGCCCAGCGGCGCGCCCTGACCGGGGTTGGTGCCCCAGGTGACGAAGGGGGTGACCGCGTCGGCGTCGAGGGTCACCTCGGCGTCGAAGGTGGCGCCCTCGTCCGTGGGCAGGGTCCGCCACCAGGCGACCGCCGCGTCCCAGTCCGCGCCCTTCGGCGCGTGCGGCCGCCCCTTCAGGTACGCGAAGGTGGTCTCGTCCGGCGCGATCATGCCGGCCTTGGCGCCCCACTCGATGGACATGTTGGCGATGGTCATCCGCCCCTCCATGGAGAGCGACCGGATCGCCTCGCCGCGGTACTCGACGATGTGCCCGCGACCGCCGCCCGTGCCGACCTGGGCGATCAGCGCGAGGATCAGGTCCTTCGCGGTGACTCCCGGGGCGAGGCGCCCCGTCACGTTCACCGCCATCGTCCTCGGCCGCGCCTGCGGCAGCGTCTGGGTGGCCAGCACGTGCTCGACCTCACTCGTGCCGATGCCGAACGCGAGCGCGCCGAACGCGCCGTGGGTGGCGGTGTGCGAGTCGCCGCAGACGATGGTCGTGCCGGGCTGGGTGACGCCGAGCTGCGGACCGATGACGTGCACGATGCCCTGGTTCTCGTCGCCCAGCGGGTGCAGCCGGACGCCGAACTCGGCGCAGTTGCGGCGCAGCGTCTCGATCTGCGTACGCGAGGTGGGGTCGGCGATGGTGAGCAGGTCGCCGCGCCGCGCACGGAACGACGGGTCGGCGTACCCCGTCGGCGTGTTGTGGTCCTCCGTCGCGAGCGTGAGGTCCGTGCGGCGCACCCGCCGCCCGGCGAGGCGCAGCCCGTCGAAGGCCTGCGGGCTGGTCACCTCGTGCAGCAGGTGCAGGTCGATGAAGAGCAGATCGGGCTCGCCCTCGGCGGACCGTACGACGTGCGCGTCCCAGACCTTCTCGGCCAGGGTCCTCGGCTCGGTAGTAGTGACTCCCACCATCTGGACATCCTAAATTCTGGGAGGTAAGTTTCGGCTTGTGGGACACAGTATGAGCGGTGTCGGCGTTCTCGACAAGGCGGTGGTCATCCTGGCCGCCTGCGTCGACGGCGCCAGCCTGGCCGAACTCGTTGAACGCACCAAGCTGCCCCGGGCCACCGCGCACCGGCTGGCGCAGGCACTGGAGATCCACCGGATGCTGGTCCGGGACACTCAGGGGCGCTGGCGTCCCGGCCCCCGCCTCGGTGAGCTCGCCAACGCCGCGCCGGACGTGCTCCTGACGGCGGCGGAGCCGCTGCTGGCGGCGCTGCGGGACGCCACGGGCGAAAGCGCCCAGCTCTACCTGCGCCGCGCCGACGAGCGCATCTGCGTGGCCGCCGCCGAGCGCGCCAGCGGCCTGCGGGACACCGTGCCGGTCGGCTCGGTGCTGCCCATGACGGCTGGCTCGGCGGCGCAGATCCTGCTCGCCTGGGAGCCGCCCGAGGCGGTGATGCCGCTGCTGCCCCGGTCGAAGTTCACCGGCCGCACGCTTGCCGAGGTACGCCGGCGCGGCTGGGCGCAGAGCGTCGCCGAGCGCGAGGCGGGGGTGGCGAGCGTCTCGGCGCCGATCCGCGACCGCACCGGCCGGGTCATCGCCGCGATCAGCATCTCCGGCCCGATCGAGCGCCTCGGCCGGCGCCCCGGCGAACGCCACGCCATGGCGGTGGTCCGCGCCGGCCAACGCCTCTCCGGCCTCTGACCGACGCCCGTGCCGCCCGGCCCGGCGCGCGACCCCGCCCACAGCATCGGCGGGCCGACGGGATCGAGCGGGCCCGACCGGCGGGAACTGACCCGATGCGGAACGGCCCGCCCCACCGCAGTGGGACGGGCCGTTCCGGGTGAGTAGCCCCGACCGGATTCGAACCGGCGCTACCGCCTTGAGAGGGCGGCGTCCTGGGCCGCTAGACGACGGGGCCAGAACTTGCCTGCTTCCACCGCCCTCGCGGGCGGTGCCGCTGTAGTCTAGCGGCGTCCCCCCGCAGGGCCCAATCCGGGGCGGCGACGCCGACGGCCGGCCCCCGGGCAGGGGCACGACGCGGGCAGACGGGCCAGAGCATTCGGCGCCGGCACCGGGCGGGGAAACGACGCGCGCAGGCACCGCCCGGGCGGAGGCGGCGGCGAAGCGCCCGAGCACACGACCGGGCCCGCGCGCCGGGCACGGAGGAAGGCGGCCCCAACATGCGAAACGGCCCGCCCCACCGGAGTGGAACGGGCCGTTCTCGTGTCGTAGCCCCGACCGGATTCGAACCGGCGCTACCGCCTTGAGAGGGCGGCGTCCTGGGCCGCTAGACGACGGGGCCAGAACTTCACTTGCGGCACCGCCCTGCCGGGCGGTGCCGCTGGACTCTATCAGAGAGAACCTCCGGCCTCCCTGTCGGGAAACCGGAGCTGCTCTCCGATGAGAACCAGCGCACGAGACTCTCTCGAACCTCGGCTGCGCTGGGGTACCAGGACTCGAACCTAGACTAACTGAACCAGAATCAGTCGGGCTGCCAATTACCCCATACCCCATCGGCCCCTTGTGGCGCCGGGAACAGACTTTACCCTCCCGGTGCCGACAGGCCAAATCGAGCCCCCACAAACCGCCCGTGACCTGCGGAAACGGGGTCTCGACGCGAATCAGGCGACCGGCACCACCGGATTGGTCAGCTCGCCGATCCCCTCGATCCGCACGGCGACCGTATCCCCGTCCACGAGCGGGCTAACCCCCGCGGGCGTGCCGGTGAGCACCACGTCGCCGGGGAGCAGCGTCATCACGTGCGAGACGTACGACACCAGGGCCGGCACGTCGAAGACCATGTCCCGGGTCCGGCCGAGCTGGCGCACCTCCATCTCGTCGGGATGGCGGCCCACCTCGCAGCGGATCTCCAGGTCACGGACGTCGAGCCCGGTGGTGATCCACGGCCCGATCGGGCAGAACGAGTCGAAGCCCTTGGCGCGGGTCCACTGGCCGTCCGAGCGCTGGAGATCCCGGGCGGTGACGTCGTTGGCGCAGGTGTAGCCGAAGATGGCCCGCTCCGCGGCGGCCCGGTCGGCCCGGCGGGCGCCCGGCGCCCCGATCACCACGGCCAGCTCGGCCTCGTGCTCGACCCGCTTGGAGAAGATCGGCAGCCGGATCGCGTCCCGGGGCCCGATCACGGAGGTGGACGGCTTGAGGAAGAGCAGCGGTTCCTTCGGCACCTCGCTGCCGTGCTCGGCGGCGTGCTCCGCGTAGTTGCGCCCGACACAGACGACCTTGCTGGGCAGGATCGGCGAGAGCAGCCGGACGTCCGACAGCGCCCACCGGGCACCACTGAAGGTGATCTGGCCGAACGGGTGGCCCTCGATCTCGGCGACGGTCAGGCCCTGCGGACCCGCCTCCGGCTCGCCCTCGACGACCCCGAACGACATTCCCTTGGCATGAGCAAAACGAGCGATACGCACCAGGCCAATCTAGCCCCGGTCGCCGGCGTCCCGGCCGAGGCCACGGCCCCGCCGACCGGCGCACCCTACGCCACCGCCCGCTTCCCGGCCCGGACTTCGCGACTTCGCACCCGCCCGGGACCGCCGCGCCCCTAGCGTCGGCTCCGGAGGTTCGTTCGTATGCCTGCATCGACACGACACCACAGGGCACTCGCAGTGTTCGTCCACTGCCTCGGCATTCTCGCCGCCGTGCCGGCACTGCCACCGGCGGCACCACCCGCGGCGGCCGCGCCACCACCGGCCGCCGCCCCGACCCCGCAGCCGGCCATGCCCGCGGCGCCGCCGGCGGTGCCCACCCC